>NZ_LBJU01000081.1:0-37795 GCF_028128835.1 Bradyrhizobium sp. CCBAU 65884
CCGCCACAGGCGGCGGCTGGTTTGGCGGGGCGACGGTGGAGCCCGGCGGCGGCGCCAGAGGCTGGGTCTCAACCGGTCCCGGCATCACATTGCCCTGCCGGCCCGGCGGCGGCGGCATCGGGCGCGACGGCAGCACGCGGCCCTGCGGCGGCAGCTCCGGCACCTCTTCGTCGTCGTCGGGGATCTGCTGCGGCTGGGGCTGGCCGCGTGGAATGTTGCCGGGCGGGCGCAGCGGCGGCGGATCGGAAAAGATCGTGCCGATCTGCGCCTGAGCCGGCGTCGCAGCCGTCAGCGCGGTGGCGGCCAAAAGCGCCGCAAGACCTGTCAGGGTAATGGTTCGAAACATCTCGCGCGGCTTCAACAGCGAATCGGGCTTGTTGGACATTCTACAGGGGATACCGCCGCTCGCAGGCCCTCCGGTTAACACGGGGAATACGGCGGGGGAAGGGCGGCATCCCTGCCCTGCCCGCCGTCCGCTGGCCAGGGCGGCCGACCGGTGGGATAGTCGGAAAGCCCTCCCAGGGGCGCGAGGCGGGCATCGCCCGAAAATGACATTCAACGATAACCGGAACCCCCGAGGTGCCCCCCTCCATGCCCGTTGTGCTCGATCCCGATGCCGCCGCCGTCTACAAGGCTTTCCAGGAGGCCGGCCGCCCCGCCTACGAGACGCTGACAGCGCCGGAAGCGCGCGCCTATTATGCTCAGGCGCGCTTTGCCACCAACCCCGAGCCGCCTGAGCTCGCGCGCGCCACGCCGCTATCGATCCCGGCGCCGCACGGGGTGATCCCCGCCCGCCTCTACGTTCCGAAGGAGCCGCGCCGGCACGACGGCCTGTCGCCGGCGCTGATGTTCTTCCACGGCGGCGGCTGGGTGATCGGCGATCTCGATTCCCACGACGTCGTCTGCCGCCAGTTGGCCCACGCCGGCGCGCTGATCGTGATCTCGGTCGACTACCGCCTCGCGCCCGAGCACAAGTTTCCCGCGGCTACCGAGGACGCCATCGCCGCGACCCGATGGGTCGCCGCGAACGCGCGCGAGCTCGGCATCGACGCCTCGCGCCTGTCGATCGGCGGCGACAGCGCCGGCGGCAATCTCGCCGCGGTCGTGGCGCTCGCCGCGCGTGAAGCTGGCGGCCCCGCACTCGCGGGCCAGGTGCTGATCTACCCCGCCACCGATTTCGCCATGACGCACGGCTCCCACAGCGAGCCCGAGACCAGCGTGCTGCTGACGCATTCGGTGATCCGCTGGTTTCGCGACCACTACCTCAATGGCGCCGCCGACATCCATGACTGGCGCGCTTCACCGGCACGTGCGCAAGACCTTGCCGGCCTGCCGCCGGCCTATGTGCTGACCGCCGGCGCCGATCCGCTGCGCGACGAAGGCGACGAATATGCCGAGCGGCTGAAGCAGGCCGGCATATCCGTCACGTACAAGCACTATCCCGGCCAATTCCATGGCTTCTTCACCATGGGCAAGCTGTTGCAGCAGGCCAATGTCGCCGTCGGCGAGATCAGCGCGTGGCTGAAGGGATTGGGATAGCAACGCCGCGAGCATTGGCTTCGTCCTTGACCAGAGCCGCCAGGAGGCGCATATTCTAGCCAGAATTTCTAGCTAGAAAGTCTGAGTATGACCAAGCGAGTCTGGTCGGTGCAGGATGCAAAAAACCGCTTCAGCGAGGTGGTCCATGCGGCGCAGCGCGCACCGCAAACGGTGACACGGCATGGCAAACCCGCTGTGGTGATCTTGAATGCCGCAGAGTTTGAACGCTTGCAGGAGCTGCAACGCGCTCGGGCGCCCTCTCTGACCGATCTGCTTCTTGAAATGCCGCAAGACGACGGGGAATTTCCGCGCGCGCGTGTCGCGGATCGTGACATCGGCCTCTGATGTTTCTGCTCGACACCGTCACGCTGTCCGAGCTGCGTCGGACCAGACGCAACCCGTCGGTGGTCGCCTGGATGGAGCGGCAGCGAACGGCAGATCTTTTCCTCAGCGTCGTCAGCATCGGCGAAATCGAACGCGGAATCGAACGTCAACGCGCTGCAGATCCGAGCTTTGCCGATGCGCTCGCCACCTGGCTGGATCGCGTTCTCGCTCTCTACGGCACCCAGGTCTTGCCGTTTGACCTCCAGACCGCGCGTCGCTGGGGAGCTCTCAGCGCCGCGCTCGGCAATGACAGCGCAGATCTCATGATTGCCGCCACCGCGCTCGAGCATGGACTTACTGTCGTGACGCGCAATGTCTCGGACTTTGAGCCTACGGGAGTTCGCGTCGTAAATCCATTTGAAGGCAAGTAGCCAGCCTCGCTCTCGAGTTGCTCTCCCGGACGCCAAAATGCACCCTGCCCTCCTACATGCCCTCCCCATGCGCGGCCTGACATGGCTCGGCAGCCAGGGCACGCGCGGAGTCGCCGCTGTCGTCTTCATCGCGGCTGCGGTGCCACCGCTCGGCGCGCTGCTGCGTCCCTATCTGACCGAGGCGATCCTCTGCCTGCTCTGCATCTCCTTCATGCGGGTCGATCTGGCCACCCTCTACGGCCATTTGCGCCGGCCGGCGCTGGTTGCAACCGCCACGGCCTGGACCACGATCGGCGTGCCGCTGATCGTCGGATTGATCGCCCACGCAACCGGGCTCACGGCTCGCGCCCCCGGGCTTTCGCTCGCACTGATGCTCCAGAGCATGGCCTCGCCGATGATGGCCTCCCCGGCCCTGGCCGCACTGATGGGTCTCGATGCCACGCTCGTGCTGATCACGCTGGTGACCTCGACCGCGCTGGTGCCCTTCACGGCCTCGCTATTCGCCGGCCTCTTCCTCGGCGACATGCTCAGCGTCACGCCGTTGACGCTCGGCCTGAAACTGCTTGGCATCCTCGCAGCATCGCTGCTGGCGGCGACCGCCATCCGATGGATCTTCGGCGCGGCGGCGATCCAGCGTCACAAGGCGCCGATCGACGGCCTCAACATCATCATCCTCTTCATCTTCGCTGCTGCGATCATGGGCGATGTCGTCAGCGACCTTCTCGCACAGCCGCTGTTCACCCTCGGCCTCGCAGCTCTCTCGTTCGCGATCTATTTCACCCTGCTCGCGATCACCACGCTGCTATTCCGCCGCATCGGCTATGAGCGCGCGCTGGCGCTTGGGCTGATGGTGTCACAGCGCAATCTCGGCCTGATGCTGGCGGCTACGGCCGGCGCATTACCGCCCACCACCTGGCTCTATTTCGCGATGACGCAGTTTCCGATTCACCTTGCGCCTTACATGCTGATGCCGATCGCGCGACGCCTGACGGTACGCGCGAACACCTCCAGCTCTGCTGCGACAAGCCCCCCCTAGCCCGCCCTCGCCGCGCGCCGCAGCGCCTGCGGCGGCTGGCCGAAGGCGCGGATGAAGGCGCGCCGCATGCGCTCGGGATCGCCGAAGCCGGTCGCCTCAGCGACCAGCTCGATCGCCTCGCGCGAGGACTGCACGCGCTCGCGCGCGACTTCGAGCCGCAGCCGCTCGATCGCTTTCGACGGCGTCGCGCCGGTCTCGGCGGCGAACGCGCGGGCGAAATGCCGTGCGCTCATGCCGGCACGATCTGCGAGGTCCTCCACCGTCAGCGGCGCCTCGAGATTTTCGCGCGCCCAGGACAACAGCGCGCCAAATCGGCCGTTCGGCGTCTTCAGCTCCAGCAGGGAGGAGAACTGCGACTGCCCGCCGCTGCGGCGATGGTAGAGCACGAGCTGCCGCGCGGCTGCCTGCGCGATCTCCTCGCCATGGTCCTCGGTGACCATCGCGAGCGCCAGATCGATGCCCGCCGTAATTCCTGCCGACGTCCAGACATTGCCGTCGCGGGTGAAGATCTGGTCCGGCTCGAACTTCACCTTCGGATAGCGCGCGACGAAATCGCGCGTCCGCCCCCAATGCGTGGTGGCGCGGCGGCCGTCGAGCAGCCCCGCCTCGGCCAGCACATAGGCGCCCGAGCAGACGCTCGCCACGCGCACGCCGCGCCGCGCCAGCCGTTGCACGAAAGCGCGCGTGACCTCGCAGCGCGCGGCATCCGCAACGCCCGCGCCGCCCGCGATCACCAGCGTCGTGATCGCATTCGCCGACTTGAAATCACGCGCCATCATCTCGACGCCCGACGAGCTGCGCACCAGTCCCGCGCTCGCGGCCAGCACGCGCAGCGCAAGCGTCTTGCCGGTGCAGCGCGCCGCGACCTCGAACACCGAGATCGGGCCGGCCGCATCGAGCAGCTGGAAATCCGGGAAGATCAGGATGCCGATCATAGGGTATGTCCGAAATAGAGGGAATTACGCCATTCCAGACACAACCGCACCATGCCAGTCTTCGCGCGTCAAGCTCATCTTTGGAGGACCTGCCGATGTCGTCACCGCTCCAGATCGGTCTTCTGGTATTTCCGCGCGTCACCCAGCTCGACTTCACCGGTCCCTTGCAGGTGTTCTCCATGGTGCCCGGCGCCAAGCTGCACCTGATCTGGAAGCGGATCGAGCCGGTGCCGAGCGATTCCGTGCTGACGCTGACACCGACCACGACGTTCGCCGACTGCCCGCAGCTCGACGTGATCTGCGTTCCCGGCGGCGGCGGCACCAACGACTTGCTCAACGATGAAGAGGTGCTGGCTTTCCTGCGCAAGCAGGCCGAAGGCGCAAAATACGTGACCTCGGTCTGCACGGGATCGCTGGCGCTCGGCGCCGCCGGCCTGTTGAAGGGCTACCGCGCCGCCACCCATTGGAGCGCGATCGAGATGCTCGGCCAGTTCGGCGCCATGCCGACCAAGACACGCGTCTGCGTCGACCGCAATCGCATCACCGGCGGCGGCGTCACCGCGGGAATCGATTTCGCGCTGACGCTGGTCTCCCTCATGGTCGATCGCACCACGGCGGAAGCAATCCAGCTCCAGATGGAATACAACCCCGCCCCGCCCTTCAATTCGGGCTCACCCGATACGGCGCCCGCTGAAGTCTTGGCCTTGCTGAGAGAGCGCGGCGCGCAAAACCAGGCGCGGCGCCTGGAAGCGGTCAAGCGTGCGGCGGAGCGGGTGAACTAGCGCGGGCCGATGCTCGCGTGTCCCGGACGCGCTGCAGCGAGCAACGCTGCTGCGCAGAGCCGGGACCCAGGGGCTACACGGGTCGCTGTTGCATGGGCCCCGGCTCTGCAGCGCACCACCTCGTGCTGCGCAGCGTCCGGGGGAACGCGACCCTCGTGCCGGTCCCCAAAAGAAAAAGGCCGCTCGGTTTCCCGAGCGGCCTTTCCTGTCTTACGGCGGCTGCACATTCCATCGGGCGATTTCGGAACTTCCAGACCGGGGGCCTATCTCCCGATCGAGTCCTTACTCGGCGGCCGCTGCATCTCGGGACAGTCGCGAACTGTTGCCCGAACCGAACGCGATGGTCTCCCATCTCCGTAAGATGGAGTCATTGAGCCGCATGGCTTGCCTGGCCGCAATGTCCGCGCAGACGCCGTCCCCGCTGTTCCCGTTGTCCACAGCAAGGTGAGTCGGATGCGCGTGCATCCAACCGAACGATCGAGAGTCGAAGGAGGACGGAAAGCCTAGCCAGGCGTCCAGGGCTGATAGTCGCCGGTCGCCTTCGGACGCTTGCCGCTGGCCAGGGTCGAGCCCGAGGGCCGATAGGCCTTTGCCGTGCCGGTGAGATTCGGCTGGTGCGGCTTTTCCCATTCGCGCGGCTGATAGTTGGCCTCGGTCGGTGGCACATCGACGACGTGATGAATCCAGCCGTGCCAGGACGGGGGGATCCGGCTGGCTTCCGCATAGCCGTTATAGACCACCCAGCGTCGCTCAAAGCCGAGCGTCGGATCGACCGCCCCGCCGCGGGTGCGATAGTAGAGATTGCCCTGCTCGTCCTGGCCGACCAGCTCTCCGTACCGCTTGGTCCAGAGCTGGGTGCCAAAAGTCTGGCCATTCCACCAGGTGAAGAACTTGAGGAAGAATTGTTTCATGCGGCAAGGGCCCTGCTTCGTCGGGTCCTGATGCCATCCGGGCGGCGAAATGTCCAGTTCGGCGGGACGGCGGCGCCCTCGGCAAATGCGCCGGGCTCGCCAGGAACGCTGCCGCAAATCGGACGCGATCCGTTCATGCCGGGTACAGCCATTGAGAGCGAAGCTCCGTTCACGCGCAAACCGGCGTGATCCCAGGAACCCCAGCCCTTTCATAGGGTTTGCTTCTGGGAAAGGAGTTTTATCATGAAAAGTCTGAAAGTTTTGAGTGCCGCCGCAGCGCTGGCGCTCGTTCTACCCATGACCTCACCGAGCTTTGCACAGGGGCCGGGCGGCGGTGGCCGTGGCGGCGGTGGTGGCGGCCACGTCGGCGGTGGTGGTGGTGGTGCTCACATCGGCGGTGGCGGTGGCGGCGGCGCTCACTTCGGTGGTGGCGGCGGCGCGCGCATGGGCGGCGGCGGCTTCGGTGGCGGAGCACGAATTGGCGGCGGGCCCGCGTTTCAGGGAGGTGGCGGCAACTTCGCGGCCGGCCCAGCGGTACGTCCGGGCGGCGGCACGTCCTTCACCGGTGGCGTCAGCCGTAACTTTGCAGCCGCCAACGGCGGCACCTGGCAAGGCCGCGGCGGCAACTGGAGCGGCGGAGGCTGGCATCATCATCATCGTCGCGGCGGCTTCTGGCCGGGCTTCGCGGCCGGTGCGGCGATCGGTGGCCTCGGCTCGTATGCCTATTACGGCGGCGGCTATTACGATGACCCCTACTACTATGGCGACAGCTACTATGATGAGCCGTCCGTGGCGGTGGTCCCGGATAGCGGCGGCGACCCTGCCTATTGCGCGCAGCGCTACAAATCATACGACCCGGCTTCCGGCACCTATCTCGGTTATGACGGCCAGCGGCATCCCTGCCCGTAAGACGGCCTGAACAATCGATGCAACAAACCTATGGGCGGCACCGGTGATGGCCGGCGCCGCCCTTGTCTGTTCTGCGAGCCGCTGCAGTTTCGCCGGTCACTCCCGGGACGCCCTGCCGAGGGATGAAGCGGCCATGGCCCGTCGCAGGCGCGCCGTTGTCTTGACCGGTGTCCGATTGTTGTCTTGCCGATCGCGTTCGGCCTCGCGATCCCCTCGACTTTGCTTCAACCTTTCATCGAAGCTGCTCGCACTTCGCGCGCCGCGTGCGCCTTCGCGCGAACCATGACGCGTAGATGACGCGGGCCCGAAATAAGAGAGGGAACACGCACCGCAACCCTATGCACCGCACCGTGCATATCTACCCCGATCCAATCCAAAATTGACCCGAGGCACGATTCGCGGATATCACCAATCACAGTGGGGACTTCGATTACTGGGAAGTGTCATGCCGCGTATTCTCGTGGTTGATGACGATCCGATGGTCGGCGCGACCATCGAGGTCCTCCTCCAACGTCAGGGCTTCGACGTCACGCTGGCCGACGGCGGCGAAACAGGACTGGCTGCGCTGGAAGCGCAGGCCTTTGAGGTGATGCTCGTTGATATCTTCATGCCGCATATGCGCGGCTTCGAGTCCATCCGCATCTTTCACGAGCGCGCGCCAGCTACTCCGCTGATCGCAATGTCCGGCTATGCCTTCGCCTCATCCGCCTCGCCCTCTCCCGATTTCCTCCGCATGGCGCTGGAGCTCGGCGCAACGCGCTGCCTGCGCAAGCCGTTCACGCCGGACGCGCTGCTGACCACGATCCGGGAATGTCTCGCCGGTCCGGGCGAGAGCGCACAGCCGAAGGACAAGAAAGAAGCCCCTTGATTCCAACGCAGCGCGTCATTCTCGGTGCTGGACTTGCCATCCTCCTGATCATCACCGCGGCCTCGATCGCCCTCGACGTCAAGTCGCGGTCCGACGCGACGTGGGTCAATCACACCGTCCAGGTGCAGAAGAAGATCTCCGATCTGCGCGTGCTGCTGCGCCGCGCCGAGAGTGCCGCCCGCGGCTATGAACTCTATCGCAGCCAGACGCTCGCCGACGAGTTTCAGGGCGTGCGGGTCCAGATCGCACCGGCGCTGGCCGAGCTGAAGCGCGGCGTGCGCGACAATCCCGATCAGGTCGCGCTGCTGGAGGGCACCGAGCCGCTGGCGCTGCGCCGGGTCGAGATCGCCGCCGAAGCGATGCGCCTGCGCGCGGCGAACGACCAGGCCGGCATTACCGCGCTCAACAGCAAGGCCGAGGGCCGCGGTCTGATGGACACGGTGATGGGCAATCTCGACCATCTGAGCGCGGATGAAGAACGCCTGCTCACCGCGCGCTCCCAGGATTCACGCCGTACCGGCATCGTGCTGCTCGGCATCGACGTCGCCGGCGCCGTGCTGATCCTGCTGCTGGTGGCGCTGGTGATGCGCGAGAGCCAGCGCGCCACGGTGCAGCTGCAGAGCACGCTGACCGAGACCACGGCCGCCAAGGATGCGCTCGCGGCGGCGGTCGCCGAGCGCACCGAGCATCTGGTGACCGCGCATGACGAGCTGCGCCTGTCGATCAACGTGCTGCAAAGCACGTTTCACAGCATGGCGGAGGCGGTGCTGGTCATCGACGCCGAAGGCAACGTCCTGCTGTCCAATCCGGCCGCGGAGCGCATGCTGCTGCATCGCGCCGGCATGAACCTGCGCAATCTGCGCGCGATGTCGGATGTGTTTCACGGCGATGGCGTCACGCCGATGAAGGCCAGCGAGCTGCCCTCGGTGCGCGTGCTGCGCGGCGAGCAGTTCGAGGATCTGGAGATGATCGTCCGCCCGCACAGCGGCAATCCTCCCCGCCATCTCATGATCAGCGGCCGGCCGATGCTGGACGGCCAAGGCGACATCTCCGGCGCGGTGCTGGTCTATCACGACGCGACCATGTCGCGCGAGACCGAGCGGCAGCTGTACCAGTCGCAGAAGCTGGACGCGATCGGCAAGTTGACCGGAGGCGTCGCTCACGACTTCAACAACATGCTGACCGTGATCTCCGGCAACACCGAGACGCTGGTGGCGAGCCTGAAACAGCAGCCCGAGCTTCAGCGCGCGGCGCAGCTGATCGACGATGCCGCCGAGCGCTGCGCCGAGCTGATCCAGCATCTGCTCGCGTTCGCGCGCAGGCAGCCGCTGCAGCCGCGCAACGTCGAGATCAACGCCGCGATCGCCGACATCGCGAAACTCCTGCGTCCTACCCTCGGCGAGCAGATCCAGATCGAGACCGTGCTGGAACAGGGGCCGATGACCGCGCATATCGATCCGTCCCGGCTCACCAACGCCGTGCTCAACATGGCGATCAACGCGCGCGACGCCATGCCGAACGGCGGCAAGCTGCTGCTGGAGACCCACCGCGTCGTGCTGGATGAGGCCTATGCGCAGGCCCATGCGGACGTGGTGGCCGGCCCCTACGTCATGCTCGCCGTCAGCGACACCGGCACCGGCATGTCGCCCGATATCCAGCTGAAGGCGTTCGAGCCCTTCTTCACCACCAAGGAGGTCGGCAAGGGATCGGGCCTCGGCCTCTCCATGGTCTACGGTTTCGTCAAGCAGTCCGGCGGCCACATCAAGATCTACAGCGAGGAAAACCACGGCACCACGATCAAGCTCTATCTGCCGCCGGGCGAAGGCACGGCGGACGTGGCCGCGGCCGTCGCGCCGCAGGTCGAGGGCGGCGCCGAGACCATCTTCGTCGTCGAGGACGACAACCTCGTGCGCAACTTCGTCACCGCGCAGCTCGAGAGCCTCGGCTACAAGACGATTGCCGCGCCCGACGGCAAATCCGCGCTGGAATTGATCGAGGCCGGCCAGCCGTTCGATCTCCTCTTCACCGACGTCGTCATCCCCGGCGGCATGAGCGGGCGCGACCTCGCCGACGAGGTGGCCAAGCTGCGGCCGGGTGTGAAGGTGCTCTACACCTCCGGCTACACCGACAACGCCATCGTCCATCACGGCAAGCTCGATGACGGCGTGATGCTGCTGACAAAGCCCTATCGCCGCAACCAGCTCGCCGAGATGATCAGGAAGGCGCTGAATGGCGGGACGATGACGGCGAGCTAACGCGTGAACTACCGAAGGCGCGTTGCCAGTCACACCATATAACGGGGCGAGGGCACTGGCTCAGGATGTGAGTTCCGGTTGTCCTCTTGAGACGCCGTGGCTTGCCCGGATCCGCGCCCGAGGTGTTTAGACACCGCGCCGTGAACGAGTAAGGCCGATTTGATCTCGATCGGGCCGGTCTCAAGCAAAAATCAAGCGCATCTCAAGGACAAATCGTCTCACCAGCCCAATCTCTGAGCATGCTCTCGGCGACAAATGTTGGAGCCGGTGTCGCAACAGTCCGCTCGCGGAGCGCGATACCGAGCGCAGTCACCGGATGCACAGCTAGGATCTTGGTCTGCGGCCGGAATTGACGGCGCAGCTTCGACAGGTGCTCGCATGAAGAGACGAGAGTTCATCTTGTTGATTGGTGGAGGACTGGCCTGGCCTGCGATCGCGCGGGCGCAGGGCGGAGCCAAGCTGCATCGTATCTTCTGGGTCTCGACTCAGTCCGAACCGGATCCCTTCCTGGACGGCTTTCGCGAGGGAATGCGCGCGCTGGGATACGTCGAGGGCAAGACCGTAACCTTCGAGACGCATTATGCCCCCGGAGATCCGCAGGCACTGCGCAAGATCGTCTCCGAGTTGCAGCGAGGGGATATCGACCTTGTGGTCTCGGGCGGTCCGGCGACACGCGTCATGACTGCGGTCACGGACATCCCCGTACTGTTTGCACTGAGCGGTGACCCCGTCGCTTTGGGTGTGGTGAAGAGCCTTGCTCACCCCGGCACCAATTTCACCGGCAGCACATTCCTGTCGCTCGAGCTGGCAGGAAAGCGCGTTGAGCTGCTCAAGGACATTTATCCAAAGCTGCGAAAACTGGCGGTCTTCTCGAACACGGATCATCCGGGAGAGCCATTGGAATGGCGTGCGACTTTGGAGTCGTGCCGGAAGCTCGGCATCGAGGCAGCCTACGTTCCGTTCTGTGGCGCTCGCGAAATCGAGAATGGGTTGATGGCTGCCGGCAAGGTGGACGCGGATGCTCTCCTCGTGTTTCCCGATGCTGTGACGCTGGTGCATCGTGCGAAGATCGCGGAGTTTGCAATCGCGCACCGGCTGCCTTCGATGTTTGGCTGGTCAGAATATTGTGACGCTGGAGGTCTCTTGAGTTACGGCGCAAACCAGCGCACGACCTATTTTCGGCTCGCCACTTATGCCGATCGCATCCTGCGCGGTGAAAATCCGTCAGATCTTCCGGTGATGCGCCCCGAGAAGTTTGAACTGGCAGTCAATCTGAAGACAGCCAGGCTTCTGGGTACGGACCTGGATGTGTCGTCGATCCTGTTTCGCGCCAGCAAGGTGATCTCCTGAGAGTAGTTATGTCGGACGGTGCTGCGCAGTCCTCTTCGTGTACGATGCCCCCGCGTCGCTCGCTGTTCTGCAAGTACTTCGCGACGTTGTTTGTCGCTGCGGTCGTGCCTCTGATACTCGGCGCGGCCGTCGAGGCTTCTTTCGGTTACCGAGACCAGCGCCGCCAGATCAGCGCGGTGCTGCAGGCCGATGCTCGCGCGGCGTCCGACAGGATCGAGGCGTTCACCGATGGCATCCGAGATCAGCTGGGTTGGATGGTGCAGCTTCCCTGGTCTGCCGGAGACGATGCGCAACATAAGATCGATGCCTTGCGCCTCCTCCAGCAGGTGCCCGCAATCGTTTCGGTTTCGCTTCTGGATGAGACCGGTACCGAACGGATCTTTGTTTCCAGGCTGCATCTGAACAGGACCGGGCGCGGCATTGATATGTCTACGGATCCCGCTGTTCTGGGCGCACGCGCCAACAAGGTTTGGTACGGACCGGTTCAGTACCAGCGAGATTCAGAGCCCTACATGAGGATCGCAGTTGCTGGGAGCCTGCCGGCCGCGGGGGTTGCGATCGCCGAGGTCAATCTGAAGCTGATCTGGGATGTCATCGCAGCCATTAGAATTGGCGAGACCGGCTACGCCATTGTTGTCGATGATTCCGGTCATCTGATCGCACATCCCGATATCAGTCTGGTCCTGCGCGGCCGCGCCAGCTCGGGCAGTTTCGGCCGGATCAAGCATCTCGCCGGCGCGGCGAGCGAAGCGGCGGTGATAACCGGGGACCAAGGCAACCCGGTGGTGGCGCTATCCGTTCAGGCCGCCGATGTGGGATGGACGGTGATCGCGATGCAGCCGGCCTCGGAAGCCTTTGCATCAATTCGCGCGGCGTTGTGGCGCTCGTCAATTCTCATTGCCTTTGGTGTTCTCATCGCGCTGGCGCTCGCCTATTGGCGCGCGCACAGAATGTCCGGCCCGATCAAGCAACTGGAAGAGGGCGTGGAGCGGATCAGAACCGGACAATTCGAGCATCGCATCAAAATCTTCAGCGGTGACGAGTTGCAGCAACTGGCGTTGCGCTTCAATGAAATGGCTTCTGAACTGGCGATCTCGCAGCAAAAATCTGTGCGGATCGAACGGCTGAAGCAGTTCCTGCCATCACAGGTCGCCGAATTGGTCGAGCATTCTCATGAACTGCTCGAAGGGCAGCGACGCGAAGTAGCTGTCATTTTTGGCGACTTACGCGGCTTCACGGCGTTCTCCACGCGCAATGAACCCGATGTCATCATGGCCGTCATGCGAGAGTACTACGAGGCCGTCGGCGCCGTGACGACTCGTCACGAGGCAACGCTCATCGGCTTTGATGGCGACGGAGTCATGCTCCTGGTCAATGCCCCGGTCGCATGCGAACAGCCGGCAACTCAAGCGGTCCGACTCGCGATTGACCTGCAAATGACGGTGCAGTCCCTTGCCGGCAAATGGTGCGACGCCGGCCACGCGATCGGCTTTGGTGTGGGCGTTGCCATGGGACCGGCAACGGTAGGAACGGTTGGTTATAACGGTCGGCTGGACTACACGGCGATGGGAGCCGTGGTGAATTTGGCGTCGCGGCTCTGCAATCTCGCGAAGGACGCGCAGATCCTGGCTGATCCCACTATCGCTGGAAGGGTAAGGGATAGCGTTCCGTTGGCATCGCTCGGACAGCGGACCATCAAAGGCTACGACCAGGCCCTCGAAGTCTTTGCTGTCGCACCTGCTGACCTGCGGTTGAAACCGCCGGGCTCGGGACAACACCGGCGAGAGAAAGAGCCTCAGGACCACTGATACCCCGGCGTCCGGACGGCTAGCGCGTCGCCAGCACCACGGCCGCCAGCGTGAAGACCAGCGCCGCGATCTGCCCTGCCCCCAGCGGCTCGCCAAGCGCGAGCGCGGAGGCGACGACGCCGATGACAGGCACCGCCATGGTGCCGATCGCGGCCACCGAGGCCGGCAGGCGGGCGAGTGCTGCGAACCAGCTGACATAAGCGATGCAGAACTGCACCACGGTCGAATAGACCAGCAGCCACCAGCCGACCGGCGTCACCTGGGAGAGATGCGTTGTCTCGACCAGGAGGCCGATGATCGAGATCGGCAGGCATCCGATGCCGATCTGCCAGGCCGCGGCCGTGATCGGCGGCAGATGGATCGGGTATTTCTTCGAGAACACCGTGCCGACGGCAAAGCCCAGCGCGCCGGCGAGCGCCATGACGATGCCGGGCAGCTTCTCGACGCTGGCGGCAATGCCGTTGCCGCCCATGATCGAGGCAAGCCCGACAAAGGCCATCACCAGCCCCAGCGTGCGCAGCACGGTCGGCCGCTCGCCCAGCACCGGCCATGCGATGATCGAGGCCCAGACCGGCATCGTGTAGGCGATCAGCGCCGCCTCGCTCGCGGGCAGCCAGAGCAGCGCCAGGCCCATCAGCACCATCCAGCCGGTGACGTTGAGCACGGCGGCGGTCAGGAGGCGCGGCCAGATCGCAGGGTCCACCTTGAGGCTCTGCCGGCGGATGATCGCCAGCGCCGCCAGCAGCACCGCCCCGAGCACGCCGGTCACCCCGCGCAGCGTCAACGGCGGCAGCTCGGAGAGCAGGAATTTGGTCACCGGCCAATTGAAGCCCCAGCCGATCGAGGTGATGGCAAGGAACATCAGGCCGGCCGGGGCGATGCGCGGCCGCGCATCCCGGCGAGTCGAATCAAGCATGTGGGTGGTCCGGCAAAATCGACCCTCAGCTTGGCCCGGATTCGCCCCTCTCGCCACCACCCCGGCGGGCATGCCTGCCCTCACCTTCCGTAGGGCTACGTGAGTCCCGCTGACGCAATCCCATTGCTCAAAAATATACCTGCCCTGTGAACAGCGGGATGAAGCATCCGCAGCACCACGGGATGCAAATTTTTTCGGTTGGGAATCTCTGAGGACTCACTGATACTTGCCTCCACAACAGGCGCGGGCTTGCCCCCTGTTATCCCCCGCAATCCACCATATTTAGTATTTGATTCAGGAACTCGTACTAGTTCTTGACGGGCGCAACGGAGAGTCCTAGCTTTCGGTCCGTTCGGCGCGAGTGAGTTTGCGTCCCGCCGGCACTCCCCCAAAGGGTCTCGCAAATCTCAACTCCGCCAAGCCAGCCAAAGGCAGCGGATGAGGGCTTGTCTGCCCGCGAAAGCGGACTTTTCGGGCGCCAGAACGGGCCGGCAACAGGCTCGGATGGCATCGATAGAAGTTGTGATGGTGTGGGGCGTTGAACGCATGTCGCGCGCATCCCGTTGGGGCGGATGGGCGTGGACATGCCGGCGGATGATCGATGCAGGCATCGAAGAGTCGCGTCGGGAGAACAAGGGCCGGGTCCACCGGCTGAACTGCGATGCCCCAGGGCCGAACGGCCGCAAGGCATCGCGAAACGAAATGTCGACCCGGCACGCCCTCAACGAGGGGCGGATCCGGTCAAAGAATAGGACGGGGCAAGACGATGCGGATTGAGCGGCGCCACACCACCCAGGGACAGTCACCTTACGCGGGAATCGATTTCCGCCAGACCACGTCGGAGATCAGGAATCCCGACGGCTCGGTCGTGTTTAAACTTGATGGCGTCGAGGTCCCGACCGAGTGGTCGCAGGTCGCCTCCGACGTGCTCGCCCAGAAGTATTTCCGCAAGGCCGGCGTTGCCGCGCGCCTGAAGAAGGTCGAGGAGGAATCCGTCCCCTCCTTCCTGTGGCGCTCCGTGCCCGATACTGACGCGCTCGCTGCGCTGCCTGAGAAAGAGCGCTATGTCAGCGAGCTCAGCGCAAAGCAGGTGTTCGACCGCCTCGCCGGCTGCTGGACCTATTGGGGCTGGAAGGGCAAGTATTTCTCGACCGACGAGGACGCGCAGGCCTTCTACGACGAGCTCCGCTACATGCTCGCCATGCAGATGGTGGCGCCGAACTCGCCGCAATGGTTCAACACCGGTCTGCATTGGGCCTATGGCATCGACGGCCCCGGCCAGGGCCACTATTACGTCGACCCCTTCACCGGCAAGCTGACCCGCTCGAAATCGTCCTACGAGCATCCGCAGCCGCACGCCTGCTTCATCCAGGGCGTCGGTGACGACCTCGTCAACGAAGGCGGCATCATGGACCTCTGGGTCCGCGAAGCCCGCCTGTTCAAATACGGCTCCGGCACCGGCTCCAACTTCTCGCGCCTGCGCGGTGAAGGCGAAAAGCTCTCCGGCGGCGGCCGCTCGAGCGGCCTGATGAGCTTCCTCAAGATCGGCGACCGCGCCGCGGGCGCGATCAAGTCGGGCGGCACCACCCGCCGCGCCGCCAAGATGGTCGTGGTCGACGTCGATCACCCCGACATCGAGACGTATATCGACTGGAAGGTGAAGGAGGAGCAGAAGGTTGCCGCTCTCGTCACCGGCTCCAAGATCAACCAGAAGCACCTCAAGCTGGTGCTGAAGGCCTGCGTCAACTGCGAAGGCTCGGGCGACGATTGCTTCGATCCCGAGAAGAACCCTGCCCTCCGCCGCGAGATCAAGCTGTCGCGCCGCAGCCTCGTGCCTGACAATTACATCAAGCGCGTCATCCAGTTTGCCAAGCAAGGCTACAAGGACATCCAGTTCGACACCTACGACACCGACTGGGACAGCGAAGCCTATCTCACGGTCTCCGGCCAGAACTCCAACAACTCGGTCTCGCTGAAGGACGACTTCCTGCGCGCCGTGGAAACCGATGGCGACTGGAATCTGAACGCGCGCACCTCCAAGAAGGTGACGAAGACGCTGAAGGCGCGCGACCTCTGGGAGAAGATCGGCTACGCCGCCTGGGCGTCGGCCGACCCGGGCCTGCACTTCAACACCACCATGAACGACTGGCACACCTGCAAGGCGTCCGGCGACATCCGCGCGTCCAATCCGTGCTCGGAATACATGTTCCTGGACGACACCGCGTGCAACCTGGCGTCCGCGAACCTGCTGACCTTCTACAACACCGAGACCAAGCGCTTCGACGTCGAGGGCTATGAGCACCTCTGCCAGCTCTGGACCATCGTGCTCGAAATCTCGGTGATGATGGCGCAGTTCCCGTCCAAGGCGATCGCCGAGCTCTCCTACGAGTTCCGCACGCTCGGCCTCGGCTACGCCAATATCGGCGGTCTCCTGATGACCATGGGTCTCTCGTATGACAGCAAGGAAGGCCGCGCGCTCTGCGCAGCCCTCACCGCGGTCATGACCGGCATCACCTACAAGACCTCGGCGGAGATGGCCGCTGAACTGGGCACCTTCCCCGGCTACAAGAAGAACGCCGCGCACATGCTGCGCGTGATCCGCAACCACCGCCGCGCCGCGCATGGCGAGGCCTCCGGCTACGAGGCGCTCAGCGTCAATCCCGTGCCGATGGACCTCGTGTCCTGCCCGCAGGCTGACCTCGTCAGCCACGCGCAGGCGGCTTGGGATGCGGCGCTCGCGCTCGGCGAGCAGCACGGCTATCGCAACGCCCAGACCACGGTGATCGCGCCGACCGGCACGATCGGCCTCGTGATGGATTGCGACACCACCGGCATCGAGCCCGACTTCGCGCTGGTGAAGTTCAAGAAGCTCGCCGGCGGCGGCTACTTCAAGATCATCAACCGCGCGGTCCCCGCGGCGCTGCGCGCGCTCGGCTATCGCGAAGCTGATATCGCGGAGATCGAGGCCTACGCCGTCGGCCACGGCTCGCTCTCCAACGCGCCGGGCATCAACGCCTCGACCCTCAAGGCCAAGGGCTTCACCGATGAAGCCATCGCCAAGGTCGAAAAGGCCCTGCCGACCGCCTTCGACATCAAGTTCGCCTTCAACAAGTGGACCTTTGGCGAGGATTTTATTCGCGACCAACTGGGAATCGGCGCGGAAGCCATTGCGGCTCCGGGCTTCGACCTCCTCCAGGCCGTGGGCTTCACCAAGCGCGAGATCGAGGCCGCCAATGTCCACATCTGCGGCGCGATGACTGTCGAAGGGGCCCCGCATCTCAAGGCGGAACATTACTCCGTGTTCGATTGCGCCAACCCCTGCGGCAAAATTGGAAAACGCTATCTGTCGGTCGAGAGCCACATCCGCATGATGGCGGCAGCCCAGCCCTTCATCTCGGGTGCGATCTCAAAGACCATCAACATGCCGAACGACGCCACGGTGGAGGACTGCAAGTCCGCTTACATGCTGTCGTGGAAACTCGCATTGAAGGCCAACGCGCTCTATCGCGACGGCTCCAAGCTCAGCCAGCCGCTCAATTCGCAGCTCATCAGCGACGATGAGGACGAGGACGATGCGGTCGAGAGCCTCTACGAGAAGCCGATGGCGGCGCGTGCCGCCCAGGTCTCGGAGAAGATCGTCGAGAAGCTGGTCGAGCGCATCATCGTGATGCGCGAGCGCGAGAAGATGCCCGATCGCCGCAAGGGCTACACCCAGAAGGCGGTCGTCGGCGGCCACAAGGTCTACCTTCGCACCGGCGAATACGATGACGGCCGTCTCGGCGAGATCTTCATCGACATGCACAAGGAAGGCGCGGCGCTGCGCTCCTTCATCAACAACTTCGCCATCGCGGTGTCGCTCGGCCTGCAATACGGCGTGCCGCTGGACGAATATGTCGACGCCTTCACCTTCACCCGCTTCGAGCCGGCGGGCCCCGTGCAGGGCAACGACAGCATCAAGTACGCGACCTCGATCCTCGACTACGTCTTCCGCGAGCTCGCGGTAAGCTACATGTCGCGCTTCGACCTCGCCCATGTCGATCCCAACGAGACCGGCTTCGACGCGCTCGGCAAGGGCGTCGAGGAAGGCAAGGAGCCGGACGAGAACGGCGGTCATCACGCGACCCGCCTGGTCTCGCGCGGCCTCACCCGCTCCCGCACCGACAACCTCGTGGTGATGCGCGGCGGCTCGGCTGCCGTCTCGCAAGGCAACGACGGCGCCCCCACCGGCGGTAGCAAGGTCACGGCCCTCGCCGCGCACGGCACCAGCGCCCGCGTCGGCGACGCCCTCGAAGGCGCCGTCGCCCTGAAGCAGGAAGCGGCCCACGACCTCTCCCCCACGGAGAAGCTCGAGGCGCTGCAGTGGAGCAAGGCCGGCAGCACCGCCCAGACCCTCGTCCCCACCAAGGCCGAGCGCCGCGCGGAAGCCAAGGCCAAGGGCTACGAAGGCGAGATGTGCTCGGAGTGCGGCAACTTCACGCTGGTGCGGAATGGGACGTGTATGAAGTGCGATACTTGCGGAAGCACGACGGGGTGTTCGTGAGGCGACAGGCCCTCAGAACCGGACTGCCAGGTTCTGGGGGCCTATACCTTGGTCTCTCATGAAGAAGCCACATCCAGCAGAATGTGTGTGCGCCACTTGCGCCAGCGAGAAAGATTTCGATTTTCCAGAACATCTTCTCGACAAAATCACGAGTGGCGATGTTGTCGTCTTCGCAGGAGCAGGCATCAGCACCGAAAACAGAGCGCACTGCAAATCTACTCTATACGAGCAGATAAAATCGGAGCTAAGCGCGGCATCGCAAAACAATGGCCTCTCTTTTCGAATATTTCGTGAAGGATTTTTCCCGCGACCTCTCCATTGAGAAAAAGTGGAAACTTCACAACACCCTTACCGGTTCTGAAATCGAGGTGAATGCCCGCGTC
Source organism: Bradyrhizobium sp. CCBAU 65884 (assembly GCF_028128835.1). Classification (NCBI taxonomy): domain Bacteria; kingdom Pseudomonadati; phylum Pseudomonadota; class Alphaproteobacteria; order Hyphomicrobiales; family Nitrobacteraceae; genus Bradyrhizobium; species Bradyrhizobium sp. CCBAU 65884. The sequence goes on from NZ_LBJU01000081.1 coordinate 18,988, forward strand.
TATCTCAACTTTGACGCGAACGCAAAATACGTGGCGTTCTACGTGCCTGAGCTTAGCGACGCAACTTTTCCCGAAGCCATCTTAATGAACAACATTGAAGAGATTCTTGCCCTCCCAAATGCAGATGTCGGGGTAAGCTCGAGCTTCGGCGTTCTGCCAAACGACTGGATAGAAGGAAAGGATCTCAATTTCACCGGGCGCGTCTTCTTCTATTCCGAACGCGATCCTCCAGATGACGCCAAGACGCAGCTCATCAGTGAGGCTGCTACAGGCGGCGTCCGCGTGATATTTCGCAGCAACGCCTATCTGAAAAGGCGCATTGAAATGGAAAAACCTAAAGCTTTCATCTCCCACGACTCTCGTGACAAGTTTTCGATTGCTGGGCCTCTCGCAATACAGATGCAGAGATTCATGTGCCCGGTCTGGTATGATGAGTTCTCGCTCAAAGTCGGCGATAGCCTGCGCGAGGGGATAGAGACCGGCCTAAAGGAATGCCCAAAGTGCATTCTCATTCTCACACCCAACTTTTTGACCAACAATGGTTGGAGCAAGCGGGAGTACGACTCAATCTTCACGCGCGAGTTAGTCGAAAGGCAGCAAGTTATTCTACCAGTTTGGTCTGACGTGGATGCGGCCGGTGTTTACGAGTACTCGCCGATCTTAGCTGACCGCGTCGCCGTTAATTGGTCCCTCGGTGTCGAAGAGGTTGCTCGACGTCTGGTGAGAGCGCTCGATACGTAGGCATAGCTCGAATTAAGGTGACAGCGCAGGAAATTCGTTCGCTATTACCGAATCGGCTACTTCGGCTAATTTTCGCCATGCGCCTCTGATAAGTGCACGCCGCAATTCCTCCGAATTGCCTTTGCGGTCGACCCCTTCACCCCTAAACTCCCAACCTCACCGGCATGGGTTCCGACGAGCCCGGTAGACGCGGAGTAGAAGTCATGCCCAAACCGGAAAGCTTCCCGATCGAGAAGATCTTCGTTCCCACGAAGCAGAAGAATGCCATCAAGCCCGCGATCGTCGCGGAGATCGCGGAAAGCATGCTGGAGATCGGACAGCAGACCCCCATTTCCATCAGGCTCGACGGAGACCGCCTCGTTCTGGTCGAGGGACTGCATCGGTTAGAGGCCTGCAAGGCGCTCGGCGAGACGACCATTATCGGTGTCCTGGTCCCGGCCGAGCTTGCTCAACCCAAGCCGCTGCTGTCCGACGGACCTGAAGTCGAGGCAGAGCGCATCAAGATGGCGCGATTGAAACAGTTGCGCCTCGAGAAGGAAGCCGCAGAGGCATCGACGGCTGCCTTGAAGGGCGCTGGCGCAACGCAAGCGCCGCGCACCCGTCCGACGAAAGGCGCCCGCGACAATCCGAAGGCATCACCGGGCCGGACTGCGAAATCGGCACCGAGAACATTGTCGGACTGGATCACGCAGCAAAAGGGCAGCGGCGGCCGCTATTGATTGCCGGGATTGCGGTGAGATTGAACTAAACCGTCGATCATAAATCGATCAGCTTGCCGTCATCCCGCGGGAGCGATAGCCGCTAACCGCGGCGACCTCTCCTCGCATCAAAATTGCGGTGAAAGTGCACTCAACTCTCGTCTCATCCTTGGAGACTGAATTCCAAATTCACGCCTCCCCCAACCCGAGAATGAAGCTCTCAAAATCCTGCGCGAGTTCGTTCGTATTCGGGAACTCAGCGAACACTTCCCCACCATCCGGCGGCTCACGCTCGTGCTCCCAGTAGAACACCTGGCCATAGCTGTCCTGCTCCAGACTGAGCAGGAACAGGTCGCCGCCGGGATCGGGCGCGAAGGGGCAGCTCAGGCGGGGGATTCGATACATGCTCCGATACATGTCGTAATTGTCGATGACGCCGTAGCTGTCGGTCGGATGGGTCGTGAACAGCACGTCCAGCACGGTGCGGTCGTTGCGCCAGGGCAGCTCGACGCCGCAGGGCTCGAAGCCGCCGCCGTCGGATTGCGCCAGCAGCGCCTTATAGGGCGCGGGCAGCGGCGCGCCGATATGTTGCTCCAGCGCGCGGATGGCGTCGGCGGACGCCGGTGGGCGTCGGTTGTCCATGAGATCGAGATAGTTCATGGGCCTGGGCGTCCTGTCCCGTGGTCATGGAGTCGCCGCTCCTGTGGGCGAGCTCTCTGTCTATGCTACGTGGTACCAGCTGCATGGTCTTCATGTCTTGATGGTGGCGCCATGTATCATTGTCTCCGCGATTTACGCCCACAGCGCCCATGCCAAGGAAAAGCAAGCTCCTCCTCCGCCTTCGCAGAGTCCGGCGGAGCGTCCAGTGGGCGCGAAAGAAATTCGCGCGCGCGCCGCGGACGGTCCGGATCACGGGCGGCGTCTTGATCCTGCTGGCAACCCTCGCGCTCCTCAACATCGCCTATCAAATCATCCGCAAGCCGACCGAACTCTTCGCCGTCGTCGGTCACGCCCTCGACAAGGAGCCGACCGAGACCTGGACGAGCTACGGTCCCCTCTTCCGCAAGCATTCCACCGCGACGATCACGCCGGAGTTGCTGGCCGCGCTGGCGCAGGTCGAGAGTTCGGGCAATCCGGTGGCGCGCACCTATTGGCGCTGGCGATGGAGCTTCAATCCGCTGGCGATCTACAAGCCCGCCTCCAGCGCGGTCGGGCTCTTCCAGATGACCGATCCGGCCTACACGGAAGCCGCGCGGTTCTGTGTTCGCGGCAACACGGTCACGCAGACCGGCTGCGGGTTGACCTCCCTCTACATCCGCGCGATCCCGAGCCATGCCATCGAGCTGGCCTCGGTGTATCTCGACCGCCAGGTGGCGCTGGTGCTCACGCTCGCCGGTGATGTGAAGCCGAGCGCACAGCAGAAGCAGGATCTGGCCGCCTTCATCCATCTCTGCGGCGCCGGCCCCGCCGCGGCCTATGCGCGGCGCAAGTTTGTGATGATCGCCGGGACACGCTGCGGCGATCACCTCGTCGCGGGCTATGTTTCCAGAGTCAACGCGATGAAGCGGCAGTTTGTGCGGCTGGCGGCGGACCACGAGAATTGAAGAGCACAGCCCCGCTCCCGTCCCGCCATAATTTTACCTCTGCGCATGCGTTGTGTTGGACAGCGGCGAGACCTATCCTTCCCTTTGATCGGACTGCCTCCCATTGACGCCCGACCGGATGGAGAGCGCATCGGTGCCTGACACGAACGACCCCAAACCTGATACCGGCAAGCCTGACGCCCCCAAGCCGAACGAGGTGCGCGCCGACGGCGGACTGGCGCAGGCCTACGACCGGATCAAGAGCGCCGAGCAAGACCTGGCGCGGCTGGACCGACTGGTTTCCGGAATGGAACGCGAGAGCGAGAGCCCGCGGGCCTCACGCGCAAGCGCTGTGCCGACGGCAGCCACCACTCCGGGAGACGGGGCGCCGAAGCCCGACGCCCGGGTTCCGAGCCCCTACGTTCCGAATAGCAGGGGTCGCGATCGCGGCTTGAAGAACGACCCGGCCATGATGCGCGCCTTGGTCATTCTCGTCCTGGCGATCGGCCTGCTCGGTGCCGCCGTCGCTTCGCAATACCGCGATGAGGCCCAATCGATCGGCCAGTCGATCATGGCGCGATGGGCTCCGCCGGCCGCGAGCACGCCCCCGCAGGCGTCCGCAGTGGAAAACCCGGTGCAGCCGCCGGTCGTGCTGCTGGCTGCTGCGGATGAGCCGAGCCCGGTGACCGCGCCGCTAGTGCCCAGGGAAACGGATAGCGCCCCAAAGCCTGACGCTCCAAGGCCTGACGCTCCAAGGCCTGACGCTCCAAGGCCTGGCGCCACAGCGCCCGACCCGTCATCGTCCGATCTCGCGCAATCGCTCAAGTCGATCACGACCGAGCTTGCGAGCATCAACGGCAAGCTCGAGCAACTGAAAAGCCGTAGCGAGCAGACCCTGCGCGAGCAGGCCGACACCATTCAACAGCTCAAGACAGCGCAAGAGAAGGATGCGGCGGACAATGCGCGCCTCGCTGCGCAGGTCCAGGCGCTGCAAACGCAACTGACCGCGTCATCGGCGTCATCCGCCCCTGCAGCCGCCAAGCCCGTCGTGCGCAGCGTGGTGAGCAACGATTCGGCTGCGCGTGCCCGGGCGCACGTACCAGACGCCGCGCCACGGCGGCCGAGGCCGCCGCCGCGGGGCCCGTGGATGCCGCCGCCCTACGACCCTTATTACGGCGATCCGGATTGGTGAGCGAGCTGCCGTAGGGTGGGCAAAGCGACTTGTCCGCCGTAGCTCGAAGAGCGAAGGCGGAAGCGTGCCCACGTCTTGGCTGATCGAGGAGAAGACGTGGGCACGGCGCAAGTGCGCCTTTGCCCACCCTACGAAGCTACTACGCTCTACGTTCGCCTCACCGTATCTCGTTCATCGTCACCTGGGCCGCGATCCCCGTCAGCTCGGAATCTTGCGCCGCAAGCTCCTCATCGGAAGACGGGCCAACCGAGACTTCAGTCATTCTGCGTTTGACCTGTTCGCAGGTCTTGCGCACGTCTTCGGTGAACAGCGCGCATTCTTCGATGCGCTTGAAGATCTTCCGTCCCTCTTCACGATACCCCGCTGCCGTTTCTCGCATGAAGGCGATCGCATCATGAACCTGGGCCGTCAGCGCCTCGCATTTTTGCGCCGCGTCGATCAACTCGGTGCCCATGGCCTCGATCTCTTTTGCAGCGGACTCATAGTCGCGAACGACCGCCTCTGCACTGAGCGCACCGACGCGCGACACGCCCGCGGTGTGCTCGACATAATCAGGCAGATTAATTGAAGTAATGGAGCTTCCCGAGCGGATCGACGTGATGTCCGCTTCGAGCTGGACCAAGTTCACTCCGTCCCGCCTGTGCAATTGTTCGACACTTGCCATGACCAATCCTCCCAATACGCGCGCCCAGCACCCCAAACAGTATTGGGTTTATTACGGGGATAAGTGTCGTTCTACCTCGATGTACTCTTGACATTCTCCACTTTGCCATTTTCTCCCAATCGTCACCTCTGCACGCAGAGATGACGAACCATCAAACTTCAACTTGCCGGCGTACCAGATGGAGGAGATGTCGTTTTCTCAAGCACCCGCCCTGTCAAAGACATCGAGCGTGGCGGAATCGAGGGCTGCCGCACGCGCACAACCTGTCATCGGCGGCGTCTCACGCCAACAGCGAGTATTCAGCCCTGCGTCCGCGCCGCCCGATCACATGCTCAGAATGTGATCGTGCCTCACCACCAATACGGCCAGCGCCATCCTTCATAGCGAACATAGGAAGGCACCAGCGGCGGGCCGTAGGGATCGACGCGGTCGTCCTCGGGGCGATACCGATAGCGCGGAACGACATTGTAATCCCACGGCGTTGGCCTGAGCACCGGCGCCGTGACGATGAGCCGCTCTTGCGGTGCGCGAACGACGACGGCTTTCCGCGTTCGGGCCTCAGCACCTGATGTTGCAAGGCTGCTCAGCACCAGGGCGGTCCCGAGCGCGCAGGCGGCGGTCATTTTTGTCATGCGGTGGTCTCCTTCGCGGCAAGAGTGCAAAAGGACTCGGGGCAAGGCAAGCAAATTTCGCGCGACGAGGCGCGCGCTCGGGCGTTTCAGCGCGCGTAGCCCGGATGGGAGGCTTGCGAAAGCCTACCCCGCATCAACTGCCTCAAGCACCGGCCCCGCCACGAGCCCGTCGAGACCGACCATCAGCAAATCGGCGATGTGCATCAGCTGGTACAGCGGAATGTCCGCTTCGCCCTGCTCGGCCAGTGCCACGAAGGCCGGCGTGACACTGAGGCGCTGGGCGAGCTGGCCTTGCGTGTAGCCGCGCATCTCGCGCGCGGCCTTGACGCGCGCGCCGATGCCGAGCCGGTGCCGGGCCTGCTCGTCCACGGTCATCATCGCGGCCTGCTCGTCCACGCTCGCATAACCGTCCGCGAACGCGCCGCCGATCAGCCGCTCCTTGCGCCAGGCGAGCCGGCAGCCCTTGCGCAGACCGCTCGAGAAAACCAGCGAAAACTGCTCCGGCACCCATGCCGAACTGTTGAGAGCCACGCGCGCGCCAGTGCCGGAGACATCGCGGATCGTGCAGGGCACGCTGACGATGCTGCCGGTGCCGTTGTCGAACTCGACCATGCCGGTGCGCAACGTGTGATGCCTGACTGCGGCGCGATGATCGCTCATGACAGCTCCCGAAAACTTGCGGCGGCGTTTCCAACGCGGCCGAAATCGGGGCGAAGATAGCGCAGAACTTTCCTGCAACTCCTAACCGGCAGCCGCCTCAGCCGGGACTGGATGGCATGGTAAAGGAATTGCTCTCGCGATCTCTTGGATCGTAGCAAGGCCCTACTCTCGCGCGCGGCGCAGGGCCTGTTCAAGCTTCGCCCGCTGCTTGTCCCAGCGCGCCTCCTCCGCCGCGGCGCGCTCATCCAGCGCGGCCCGGTCGGCGTCGATCTCCTGCGCCTTCGCATCATGCTCCCGTCTCGCTTTGTCCAGCGCCGCCTCGGCGAGGGCGACCGCCTTGTCGCGACGCGCGCGCTCTTTGGCGCGGACGGCCTCCTCCTTGCGGCGCTCGGCCTCGCGCCGCCGCTCCTCCTTCTCGAATGCCGCGGCGGCCTTGCGGGCGGCCTGATCGTCGATCTTGCCGGATGATTTGTTGGCGGCCTTGGAGGGAGGCTTCGTCGATCGCGTCTTGCCCTTGGCCTTGCGCCTGGGCCTGGCGTCGTCATCGACGAGATCGGTGGGCAGCTCGGCGCTTTCGGTGAACCGCCCGTCCGATCCCACGGGGCGCCTGAGCACGACGCCTGGCTTTGCCATGGTCGCCGCGACGATATCGGGATCGTCGGTCTCCTTCGCCGCGCCCTGATGGAACAGGTTGGAGCTCGCGCCCCAGGCCTCCAGCGCCGCCTTCATCGAAGGTGCCGCGATGGCCTGATCGTAGAAGCCGAGCGAGGTCTGGTAAGTCTTCAGCTTTCGTTTCGGTCTTGCCGGCATGTCGTCCCGATTGTGGTTTCGCTAATCCGGGCTACGAACTACGAACTTCCAGCCAGCGCATCATACCCCTTCTCGCTGAACGCCAGCAGACAGAACCCGTTCCCGAACGGATCGGCCAGCATCGCGATCCGCCCATACGGCGCATCGCGCGCGGGCGCCTCCAGGATCGCGCCGGCACTGAGCGCACGCGTGACGGCGGCGTCGACATCGTCGACGACGACGTCGATGTGCACGGGCGTCCAGTGCCGCTCGTAGCGGCGGCGGTCTGCGCCGGCACCTAACGTGCCGGCCTGCTTGGTCAGGAGATAGACTGGCGCTGGCCAGCCAAGCAGCTCGACGAAGTCGGTGCCGAAGCGGCGGCCGACGGTGAGGCCGAAGGCGGCGGTGTAAAAGCTCGTGGCCTGCGCGATGTCGGGGACGTCGATGTTGAGGAGAAAGGTCATGCCGGACTCGTTGCGCGGTTGCGCCGCGAGCGTAGCCCGAATGGAGCGCCAGCGTCATCCGGGATGTTGCCGCTCGCTCGGCCCCGGATTCGCGGAGCCTGTCATCGGGCCGCGCCTCGCGCCGACCCGTTGGCTCCGTCCGGGCTACGCCCTCCGCACAAAGCTCCTCGCGGACGGCACCATGGCATGATGCCACTGTTTTGCCCGACGCGGCAAAAGGGAATTCGCAATAACCGAAAACACAAGCCTTATCAAGGCCGTATCTACTGTGCATGGGGTTGTTTTCGCAAAATCGCTTCCGGCGGCCTCACTTGCCTCTCAGGCTGAGGATATAGGCCGAAAGCGCATCCGCCTGCTCCGGCGCGATCACGAGGTTCGGCATGTTCTGGTGGCTGGTCCGCCAAAACACCTTGAGCGACAGCGCGGTGGTGCCGCTCCTGTCGGCGATGGCCTGGAAGCTCGGGGCCTCGTCGAAGAAGCCGGCCATGTGCGGCTCGACGGCGTGACAGCTCTGGCACCACGCCTCTGCCAGACGATGCCCTTCGTCGACCGCGCGCGGGCCGGACCTCGGCGCCCCCGCGGCGGTGTGGACGACGCTGAACAGAAACAGCACCGACAACGCGATCAGGACGGCGAGGCCGATGTAGATTCGAGCGCTGTGCGACATGACTATCCCTCGCGATGGCCCGGCAGTTTAGCCAGCTTGACGCCTGGCCGGCACACCGGGTTGATCTGCGTCAACGGATTGCGCCTTCGCATCGCAGCCCCGCGCGCAACCTCAGCACGTCACGAGCTCGGTGTGGCCTCGTGGATCAAGCCGGTCGCAGGGATCGCGGCAACCGCGTAGGCTCGCGCCCGTCAACGACTCACGGAGGCACCACCATGAACGGCAATCGCTATTACGGCGTCCGCGTCGAGGGCGCGAAATACGGCGTCGGCTTCGGCTCCGCGCTCGCCATCGCGATCTCCTACACCAACAACCATTCTATACTGTGGGCGATCGTCCACGGCATCCTGGGCTGGTTCTATGTGATCTTCGTCGCGCTGTTTCGGTGATATCGCACCGGCGGGCGATGGCGGTTGCAGGCCGGCGGCAGCTTTCCCTTGCTTTCCTCGACCCTGCCCCTAGGGTCGCGCCGCGAACAAAGCGATCTACGAGAGAAGGGTTCAACGAGACTTGCCATGACCGACACGATGAAATGCCCCGCCTGCAGCTCCGAGCACGTCTATCAGGACCGCGATCTCTGGGTGTGCCCGGAATGCGGCCATGAGTGGAGCGGTGCGGCGGAGGCGGCGGCGGACACCGCGCAGGACGCCGGCGTGCGCGATGCCAATGGCAATGTGCTCGCTGACGGCGACAGCGTCATCGTGATCAAGGATCTCAAGATCAAGGGCTCCTCCTCGGTGGTCAAGGGCGGCACCAAGGTGCGCAACATCCGCCTGCAGGACGCCAGCGACGGCCACAACATCGCCTGCAAGATCGACGGCATCGGCGCGATGAACCTGAAGTCGGAGTTCGTGAAGAAGGCGTAGCTCGCGCTTACCTTTGCCGCTGCGCCAGATAGAAGCCGCACAGCACCGTCACCAGCCCCGCGGCCTGCAGCATCGTCGGCGGCTCGCCGAGCAGCAGCCAGCCGGTGAGCAGCGTCAGCGCCGGCACGCAGGCCGGAAACACCGCGGCGCGGGCAACGCCGAGGCGCTGGACCGAGACGGCGTAGAGATAGAGCGCGGCGGGGCCGGCGAGCACGCCCTGCGCCAGCGCTTGGATCGCATTCTCGCTCACGCCGATCGCCGCAACATGGGCGAGCCCGACGGTTGCGATGTAGACCGGCAGCAGCAGCAGCGACAGCACGTTGATGACCAGCGCCGCCGACACGGCCGAGACGCGCCAGTGGCGCAGAGCTGCGCCGAAGCCGGCGAACATCAATCCGGTGAGCACGAAGATCAAATCGCCGAGCACGCCGTCGGCCCCGATATGACCGATCGATTCCGCGCCGATCACGCCGAGGCCGCCGACAATGACGACGGCGCCGGCAAGCCGTGAGGCCGAGATGTGCTCCTTCAGCACGACCGCCGCGAGCAGCAGGCCGCCGAGCGTCGCGCAAGAGGGCTGGATCACGCTGCCATGGCCGAGCGGCACGAACAGGAAACCGGTGTAGGAGATCAGCGACATCACGGGGCCGCCGAGCACCATCAGCACAAGGCCCCTGCTCCAGCCGATGCCGCAGAGATCGGAGATGCCGGCGCGGAACACCAGCGGCAGGAACGCGATCCCCGACCAGACATAGCGATGCACCAGGAGGTCGACCGGCGTGAAGCCGAGCTTGAGGCCATGCCGCGTGGCGGCAAAGCCCAGCGCCCAGAACAGCGCCGCGGCAAGACCGCAAGTTACGCCGACCAGTGCAGGCGCCGCATCCTTGTTCTGAGAGAGAGCGTCTGCGCCGCTCGTCCGCTGATCCATGGACCAAGCCTTATGTCAGCGCATATACCGCCTCAACCCACGCGGCTGCAGGGCTGGCACGCGGCGGTGATTGTGGGCTCACGCATCACGCCTCCTGCTCGAAGACCATCCGCCATCCCTTGCGCGTATCCATGTATTCCCGCACCTGCCTGATCCGGTCGCCCGACACCGTGAACACGAAGCAATAGTCGTTCTCGTACGGCTTGCCGCCGCCCAGTGTGGCGCGCATCCGCTCCTCCACGATCACGACATCGCCGTCGGCATAGACGCCGCGGAACGCAATATCGATGTTCGAGAACATCTTGTGCATCTCCTGCGCGATGAAGCGCGCGATCTGGTGCGGTCCGGCCATGTGGTCGGTGTGATCGAGCGCGACGGCGGTAGCATTGCCCTTCGGCGCGATCCATTCGGCGTCTTCGGTGAACAATGCGGCGATGCGCTCGGCATCGCGCGACGAAAAGATCTTCCACGCGTTCAGGACGATATCTTTTGGGCTGGACATGATGCGCTCCCTCGTTTTCGTTGAGGGGCGCCTTCTAGGGCGCGATGCGCCTTGCAGCTCGCCACAATCGGACTCGGTCATCCCGCAGCCCTTCCGCCGCTACCGGCATGCGCTATGATCCGGCCATGCTGAGCTTCGATGTCTGCAACGCCGCGCGCCTGCGCCGCGATCCCCGGTATGACGGGCGCTTCTTCACGGCGGTGAAGACCACGGGGATCTATTGCCGCCCGGTCTGTCCGGCCAAGCAGCCGCTGACGCGCAATGTCGCCTATTATCCGACGGCGGCGGCGGCCGAAGCCGCCGGCTTCCGGCCCTGCCGACCCGAGACTGCGCCGTTCTGCCCGGCCTGGAACGGCACGCGCTCCACGGTGGCGCGGGCCATGAAACTCATCGATGGCGGCGCGCTCGACGAAGGCTCTGTGGTCGATCTGGCGATGCGGCTCGGCATCTCCTCGCGTCATCTGGCGCGCCTGTTCGAGCGCCACGTCGGCGCGACGCCTCAGCAGCTCGCCAGGACGCTGCGGGTCCAGCGCGCCAAGCGCCTGCTCGATGCCAGCAACCACACCATGACCGATATCGCATTCCAGGCCGGCTTCGGCAGCCTGCGCAGATTCAACGCCGCCTTCGCCGAACTCTGCGGCCGCTCACCGTCAAGCCTGCGCGCGCGGAGAGCTTAGCGCGCCGCTGGAAGTCGCTCAGAAAAATCCGGGGCTGAGATCGAGGCCGTAGGTCAGGCTCAGCACGAACACGAACAAAGCGGCGGCGGCGAACAAGGCTGTCTGCTTGAGAATGAACGCACGCGGCGAAGTGGTGGCGGCAACGACTTTCTGCGCAACGGGCATAATGGCCTCCATTATGACTTCAAAATTGGCCGCAACAATGCGGCGGCCGCATCAAGCAACGCGACGTGCAAAGCAACTGTTAAAAGGATCAAGCCCGTTATGAACGGGCATACATCACCGGCACCTTCACGCGAACTTGTTCGCGGCCGGATTCTCAATCAGCGCATCGGTGTCAATTCATCGTGCGGAGACATTTGCACGATGCGCGAGCAGCGTCGATTTCGATCACGTGATGCAGATGGGTCCCGCCTCTCCGCGGAACCCATCTGCTGTTCACGATGTCAGCTTAGTGGGCCACGCCAACGGTCGCGGTCTTCACCTTGCGAGGGCTGAGCACCTTCGCCTGGTGGACCGAGGCCAGCGTGGTCGGCGCAGCGGTCTGCTGCTCGACATGCGCGGCGCCGAGGACGCGAACCTGCAAGGGCGAGACCGGAAATCCATTGGTCTCGTAAGTCGGCAGTTCGGCGGCGAAAGCCGCGGTGCTGCCCGCGATCGTCAGGATGGCGGCGGCGATCGACAGAGTCTTCTTGTTCATTGGTAATGCTCCTGAGTGGAAGAGTCGGAGCATATTTAGGCGCGTTTTGCTGCGTTGCGACATGCTTTGTTGCATTGCAACAGCGCGTGCTGTGCATGGCGATATGTTTAATGCGTACAAGGCGTTGGCCGAATCACCGCCGGCCGCGACATGACGGTTTTATGGACGGTGCTCAGCCACCAAGCACATTGCCCCAGCCATCGAAGAGATAGGCCTTCCAGGCCACGGTTCCGTCCTCGCCCGGGCGGCTGGCCTGGCGGTAATCGTCGGCCTGGTCAGCGGTCCAGGTGATGATCGTGTCCGTGATGCGATCGTGCAGAATGGCGGGCTCGGTGGGATCGAAGGCGTCCATGGGACGAAGCGAGGAATGCGTCATGGCCGACCAAACGCGCCAGCCGCAACAAAGTTGCCGCAACGCATCGGCAAGAGTGTTGCCCACTCCAACACTCCAGCATTGATGCAGTTGCGCGAGGCGCCCCTATTTCAACGCCGTCGCCAGCGCTTGCAGCTTTGCGACGAGATTGGTGCCGAGCGCATAGATAATCTCGATGATCGCGAGCGCGATACCGGCTGCGATCAGGCCGTATTCGATCGCGGTGGCGCCGGATTCATCGGCGACGAATTCAGCCCATTTGCATTTCAACTTCACAATCGTGTCCTTCCCAACTCTGCCGGAACGGCCGGCAGGCGAGAAATGCACGACCACAACCCAAGATTGAGTTAATTCGTACGCTTCAAGTTGCGACAATGAACGCCGCATTTGCTGGCGATTCCGTTGAAAACCGCAGTGGGAACTCGCGTTGCAGCTTGGCAACACCTCCGCGAAAAGCCCGATTTCGCCGAATTACGCCATTGCGTCGCCACACGGTCCCCCGAACAATCGACGCGCTGCGTGCCTTTCCGTGCAAGACTGTTTTTGCATCATGACTGTTCCGACAAAGCGTGTCCGAACAGAACCGTTTGGAGGCAGGGATCATGAACGATCGGCGGTCTCTTCTGGTGGCGGTCGCGTGCCCCTCGGCCGTTCTCGCCGGCTGGCTGGCACTTTCCCTCTCCGCCAATGCCCCTGCCCTCATCGAGAACAGCGGCGCCAATGCCGCTGCCGTGTCGCGCGCGAAAGATCTCAGCCGGCTCGACCTCGCGGACGTGCCGAACGCTGCGACGATCGAGGACGGCATCGCCTTGACCGCCGACATCGCGGCTGCGGTCGCTGTGGCACCAACCCCGACGATCACTGAAGCGGTGCCCGAGCCTCCCGCCATCAAGCTCGCCTCGGCAGATCCCGCGCTGATCCTTCCGACGGAGACGCCGCCCGCGCCGCAGATATCGCCTGAACCAGAACCCGTTGTCAGCGAGGCTGCCCCAGTTGCAGCGCCGGCGCCCGTCAAGCTCGCATCTGCCGATCCCACCGAGATCGTGACGACCGACGCGCTGTCCCCCGCGGCGATCGCGAGCGGCCCCGTCACGCCGGCGAGCAAGGCATCGCCGCCGGCCGACACCGTCGCCGTGCTCGACGAATGCTTCGTCATGGATGCCTGCATCGACCGCTACCTCTGGGCGCTCTATCAGCGCACCGCAAAAGAGGACTCGATCAAGGTCCAGGAGCGCCGCGCCGTCACCATCAAGCGCAAGGGCAAGACGGTCACGGTGATGCGCAGCTTCACCAAGCTGGTCGACCAGGATTTCACCTGGAAGGATCCGAAGGCCGCCGAGCACGCCGGCATGTCGATGATGGACTACGTCATCGGCGGCATGGACAAGAGCTTCAAGCGGAAGCTGTTCCGCACGCTGCTCGCCGCGGAAGCCGCTGGACTCTCGCCCGGCATCACCAGCGCGTTCCGTGACGATTATCGCCAGTCGATCGCGAGCGGTCTGAAGGCCGCCTCCGACCGCTCCTATCACGGCGGCAGCACGCGCGGCGGCTACGGCCATGGCATGGCGGCGGATATTGTCAGCACCCAGGGCAATAACCGCGCGCAGCGCTGGGTCTCGACGGAAATTCTGTGGAAGTGGGTCGACGCCAACGGCAAGGCCTACGGCATCGGCCGGCCCTATCTCGGCCGCGATCCGCCGCATGTCGGCCCGGTCGACGGCGCTGAATACATCTCAAAGCGTGGCACGAGCGAGCGCAAGGAAGTCGCCAGCGCCAAATCGAAGAAGACGAGGACTGTTGCGAGCGCCAAGCCGTCAAAGGCCCAAAAGGCACAAGCCGCGCGTGAGCAGAAGAGCCCGGCCAAGCCGCAGAAATCGGCGCAATCGACCGGCAAGCGCGCGACCTGAGACCATTACGGCGCGCGCCCCGGCGTCGGCAGCGGCACGAGCCGCATCTCGGCCGTGCCGGCGTCCTGCGTGCGCACCAGCACCGCAAAGATGGTCTCGACCGCCAGCCGCACTGCGACCTCCGTCGCCTCGCCCTTGGCCAGATGCGCGGCGATCAGGCCCGTGAGGAGATCACCGGTGCCGTAGGGGCGGATCGGCAGGCGCAGCGTCGCGAAGCGCGACAATAGCCCGTCGGCGCACAGGATAGTCTCCAGCTGTCCTTCGGGCGTATCGGCGAGCGTGCAGCCGGTGGCGACGATTTCGATGCGGCCGATCCCCGCCAGCGCCGCACACGCGACGCGCAGTCCCTCCGCATCCGCGGTTCTGAGGCCTGTGAGCAGCTCGAGCTCGAACTGGTTCGGCGTGGTGAGGTTTGCTGCCGGCAGCAGCCGGTGCCGGACCACGTCCAGGATGCCGTCGGCGACATAAACGCGGCCATCGTCGCCGATCACGGGATCGCAGAGATAGACGAGCTTCGAATTCCGCGCGAGCGCCCGCTCGACGAAATCGGCGATGACGGCGGCGTTGCCCGGCGAGCCGAGATAGCCCGTCACCAGCACGGCCGCTTCGTCAACAAGCCCGCGCTCCTCGACGCCGGTCAGAAGATCGGCAACGAGCTCGGTCTCCAGCACCCGCCCGTGCAGGCTCGGATAGCGCGGATGGTTGGACAGCAGCGTCGTCGGCACCGCCGCAACGTTCACGCCCTCCGCCTGGATGGCATAGGCGGCGGCGCTGTTGCCGACATGGCCGTGGACCACCTGGCTTTGAATGGAGATGACGAGCATGAAAGAGGTCCGTAGGGACAAACGACGGGCGATGCAAGTGTAGCCCGTCTCCGCCCCGCGAGCACGCGGCGCCCGCACTTCAACGTCGCGCGAGTTCGCCGAGGTAAGCGCAGAACATGTCGGCCAACCCGTCGGCATGGCGCGCGATCTCGGCCTCGCTGCGCGGCGTCTCCGAAAACCGCTTGCCGACCTCGCTCAGCGTCGTCTTGATCAGCTCGCCGGCAAGCGCGCGGGTCGCCTCGGAAGCTTTGGGCAGCGCCTCCCGCATGAACGCCGCGATGATCCCCTCGCCGGCGGCCCGCGCGCCCTGCGCCTCGGGCGCGTCGCGATAGAGCGGTGCAGCGTCGCTGAGCGCGCCGCGGATCGCGGCCTCCTCGCACTCGGACAGAGTGAAGGCGTGGACCAGCGCGCGCAGCCGCACCGGCGGTGGCTTCGTCCGGTCCGCGAGGATGCCGCGCAAGAGGTCGCTCGTGCGCCGCCACTCATCGCTCTGGAGACGGAACAGGATCGCGGCCTTGTTCGGAAAATATTGATAGAGCGAACCGACGCTCACCCCGGCCCGCTCCGCCACTCGCGCCGTGGTGAAACGCTGCGCGCCCTCCTTCGTCAGGACCTGAACAGCGGCATCGAGAATGGCCGCGACAAGCACGCTGGAGCGGGCCTGTTGCGGCTGTTTTCGTGAAGAAATTGAACGGCTTCGACGCTCGGCCATGGCTCACTCGGGCAATGCGAATAGGAAATGCGACGAATTAGTCGTATTTCACTCGGCACGCAAGCACGCGTTTCTTCGCCAAACCTGGAGACCTCCAATGACCACCCCGACCATCACAACGCTTGCGCCGCTGCTGGACCGCCTGTTCGACGAGGCCGATGCAGCAAACGGCGCAACGCGCGCCGCCGTCGCGGATTTGTCCGACGCAGAGCGGGCGCGCTTGATGCGCAGCAAGACCGACTATCGCGACCTCTACGGACGCCTGAAGGACGCACCGCTCGCGGTCTCCCGCGAGACAGGCCACCTGCTCTACATGCTGGCACGCAGTTCAAGCGCCAGGGTGATCGTTGAGTTCGGCACGTCGTTCGGCATCTCGACGCTGCACCTTGCCGCAGGCCTGCGCGACAATGGCGGCGGCCGTCTCGTCACCAGCGAGTTCGAGCCGTCCAAGGCGGCGCGGGCGCGGGAAAACCTCATCGCCGGCGGCTTGATCGACCTCGTCGAAATCCGTGAAGGCGACGCGCTGAAGACGCTCAGTACCGATCTGCCTGCTACGATCGACCTCGTGCTGCTCGACGGCGCCAAGGCGCTCTATCCGGAGATCCTTGATCTGCTGGAAGGCCATCTCGGACCGGGTGCGATCATCGTCGCCGACAATGCCGACGACAGCCCGGACTATCTGGCGCGCATGCGCGCGCCCGGCAGCGGCTACATGTCCACGCCCTTCGCCGAAGACGTCGAACTCTCCGTGCGGATCAGCTGACACCGGTCGAAACGCCACGAAATTTTGGAGCCGCCGCGCTATTCACCACGCGGCGGCTTCATGCTGCGTTCCCTGGTGTCGCAGCCTCGTCACTCACACGTGATACCTCGTTCTGGCCAAAGCCTGGCCCGGCGTGCTAAACATACCTACCGCGCGGTATCTTTCTGTCCGCCCCGCGCCGGAGTTGATCATGACCTCCGCCTTCAATGCCTACGCAGCGCTCGCCCTCGCCATCGTTCTCGAGGTCACGGCGTCCGCCTTCCTGCAGCAATCCGCCCAGTTCACCCGACCGTGGCCGACGCTGGCGATGGTGCTGTTCTATGTCGCCTCGTTCTATGCGCTGTCGGTGGCGATCCGCGTCATTCCCTTGAGCATCGCCTATGCGATCTGGGGCGGGATCGGCATCATCCTGACGGCGACCGTCTCCTTCGTGCTGTTCCGCCAGATGCTGGACGCCGCGGCCTTCGTCGGCATCGCGTTGATCGTATCCGGGGTCGTGGTCATCAACCTGTTCTCGCAGGCCAGTGTGCATTGATGGCGGAAAGCCGCTACACCCGCGCCAAGCAGCCCGAGCAGGTCCGGCGCGCCCTGCTCGACTGTGCCGCGGCAATCGCCATGGACCATGGCGTCGCCGGAGTTACCGTGCAGGCGGTTGCAGTCGCGGCCGGCGTCACCAAGGGCGGACTGTTTCACCACTTTGGCAGCAAGCAGGCGCTGATCGAGGGCCTGTTTGCCGACCTGCTCGCGCGCGTCGATGCCGAGATCGACGCCGCGATTGAAGCCGATCCGAAACCGCGCGGCCGCTTCACGCGGGCCTATGTGAATGCCGTGTTCACCGGCCAGGCCTTCGGCTTCGCGACCCCATGGGCGGCGTTGAGCATGGTCGTCGTCACCGATCCGCCGCTTCGCCGGCTCTGGAACGACTGGATCAAGGCGCGCCTGAAGCGTCATCGCACGACCGACGACGCGCCCGATCTGCAAATCGTACGTCTCGCCGCCGACGGCGCGTGGCTCTCCTATGTCACGACGGGACAGACGCGGATGAGCGCCGAGCTACGCGCCGTGCACGCACGGCTGCTCGCGCAGACCTATCGGCGCAGATAGCGGCCCCGCACGTCCTACTGGCTCTGCACCGGCTTTGGCGGACGCGATGCGGATCGCGCGGGCTTCTTGACGGGCTTGGTAGCAGCGCGCGGCGGCGGAGTATCGACTGACTCAAGATACGCCGCGAGCGCCTTGGCCGAGTCCGAGCTGGTCGCGTAATGATCCCTGAGAAACCAGGACAGCGTCAGGCTGAAGCGACCCTTGGCAAGGCCACGCGGACTGCGATGGCAGGTCGCACAGCCCTCAGCGAAGAGCTTTGCGGGCGGCTTGCCGGCGTCGAGATTTTGCGCGGCGGCGGCCGTCACCGTCAGAACAGCGGCGGCTGCAACGGTCAGCACGGGCACGATCCGGTCGCGCCCCGATCGAAACAGCGATCTCAAATGCCGTCCCCTCGCCCGCCCTTCGGTCACGCCGCCGACAGCTGATCGAACTCCGGCGGTGCGTAGGCCTTGCCGTCCTGGTCGGTGATGACGACCCGCCACCCCTCGCTCGCCCACACCTTCGCCTTCGCCACGATGAGCAGCCGGCTCTCTCGGGCGAAACTGTACTTCTCGTTGTCGCGTTCTGCGATCATCTTGTAGGCCAATTCGCATCCCCTTGCGTCGCCCTGCACCCGCCTCCTCGTGGCAGCGGGCTTTGGCGGCAATTCGCCGGGAGCGTGGCAATTTGGTGCCATCCGCAGGCATGGCGCAGATGATCGGCCGGCGACCGGCGTCGAGCCGTGCCCCGCAAGAATGCGATTCCAACCCGTCGCAGGTCTCCCCCTGCGACGACGGAGCCGTCTACAAGTCGCGCTGGGCCATGTCGTGCCTGATCGGCCGCCGGGGGCGGCCCGTCACGGCAGCAACGGAACCGATCGTCCCATGGCCGAGCCCCCGCTAGTGCACGCGGATGATGTGGGGTCGGCCGAGATCAATCAGCCCTTGCACCGCAGAGAGGCGGTCGTCGAGGGCTGCGATGGTGAGCAGCAGGTTGTTGCGGCGCTCGTCGAGCATGCCCATCTCGGCGCCGGTGAGCTTGGCGCTCGTCCGTTCCTTGTGGATTCCTTCGAGGGATTCGCGCAGTCCGGCAATCAAGCCGGTCAGCTGCTTGGCCTCCTTCGTCATCGAACGCTTCGCGACATTCTGGCGGCGCGTCTCCGCCTGGCTCTGTCTCATGTCATCCTCCCGTGCCCCGCTGCCCCGAGTGGATGCTTACAGCTTTGGGTAGACATGTTACGATCGATGAAATCTGCCCGCGAAGATCTGTCTTAAATTGTAAAGGCCTCGAGACGGCGAAGAAAAAGCCCGGCACCAGGGCCGGGCTTTTGCTTGGCAATGCTAGTGCTTCTGATGTCCGCCACCGGGGCCGCCCGCCGGGGCG
>NZ_LBJU01000082.1:0-38114 GCF_028128835.1 Bradyrhizobium sp. CCBAU 65884
CGACACCGCCTCCGCCGCCGAAGCCGGCCGACACCGCTGCGGCGCCCGCGCCTGCTTCTCCACCTCCTGCGCCTGCGCCGGCCCCCACGCCGAAGCCGCAGGTCGAGGCCGCCCTGCCCCCGCCGCCACCGCCGGTCAAACCGATCGATCCCGCTCCGGCGCCGAGCACGGACAGCGGGCCGAGCGCTGCCGCGCTGGCCGACGATCCCACGATCAAGAGCCTGACCTCCAAGATCGCCGCCAATCCTGATGACGTGAACGCGCTGTACCGGCGTGGCCAGGTCTATGCCAGCAAGGGCGCCTACAACCTCGCCATCAAGGATTTCGACGACACGCTCCGGATCAACACCAAGGATGTCGAGGCGCTGAACAACCGCTGCTGGACCCGCACCGTGGTCGGCGACCTCCAGGGCGCGCTGAAGGATTGCAACGAGGCGTTGCGGCTGCGGCCCAACTTCGTCGATGCGCTGGACAGCCGCGGGCTCGTCAACCTCAAATCGGGCGCGGTCAAGAATGCCATCGCCGATTTCGATGCGGCCCTCAGGATCAACCCGCGCCTGACTTCCTCGCTCTACGGACGTGGCCTCGCCAAGCAGCGCAATGGCTCCGCCCAGGAAGGCGCGCTTGATATCGCCAATGCCAAGGCAATGGATCCGAACATCGTTCAGGAGTTCGCAAGCTACGGAGTGCGCTAGTATTTTTTTGAATTGAGGCAGGCGGCGCCTCGAACCCTTGGTGGCCCAGGGAAGACTAACGAACGGATGCCGCAGGCAGCCTTCCCCGGGGGGCTCATTGCAGGAATTTTGGCAGGAATTTTGGAACCGCGCGAGCTGGCTGCGCAGGAGGGACTGGTTATGAAATCGGCTGCAAAGGGACTTACCGCGATCCTGTCCATCATCACTCTTGGCATCACTCTTGGCGCCACGCTGTCGCTGCCGGCCTCGCCGGCCTTCGCTGGCGATGACGGCAACAGCAAGAACGTCACCGAGGACGACATCGTCCGCGCGCTGGCGCCGCCGGCCAAGAAGCCCCTGACCCGCGGCCTCTCGATCGCCCCGCAGGCCGATCCCGCGCCGAACGCGGCCGAGACCAAGCTGATCCAGTCGGTGCGCGGCCGCTCGACGCGTTCGCTGTCCTCGACCGAGCGCGAGGAAATCGCGTCGGTCGCCAAGGACAAGCCGAACATCGATCTCGAAATCACGTTCGACTACAACTCCGCCAATATCAGCGCCAAGTCGATGCCATCCGTGCAGGCGCTCGGTCGCGCGCTGACCAGTCCCGACCTGAAGGGCTCCACCTTCGTGGTCGCCGGTCACACCGATGCCGCCGGCGGCGAAACCTACAACCAGGACCTGTCGGAACGCCGCGCGGATGCGATCAAGCGCTATCTCGTCGACAAGTACAGCATCTCCGCCACCGACCTCGTCACCGTCGGCTACGGCAAGAGCAAGCTGAAGAATCCGAGCCAGCCGATGGCAGAGGCCAACCGCCGCGTGCAGGTCGTCAACATGGAAAACAAGACCACCGCATCGAAGTGAGCACGACGCAATCCTCTGAAGTGACAAGTCGTGATGTGGTGTAAAGTCTCGCCTCCAAAGCGCGTCCCGCGGCCTTGCGGGACGCCGCTTTGTTTCAGGGAAACGTTCTCGATGGGCCTCGCGCGGACGGCCGTGAGCCAGGCCAGGATGATCCGGCGATGAATCTCTCCGAATATCTCAAGCCTGCCGGAACGGTGGTGTTCGTCGTCGCGCTCGGCGTCGGCTATTACCTGTTCGAGCATCGGAAGCGCGCCGAGCCGAAGGAAACGCAGAGCGAGGCGCTCGTCATCGTGACGAAGTCGACCAATGCCTGCTTCTCCGACCTCGTGCGGGTGACCGGCTTCTTCGTGCCGCGCCGCGAGGCCGTGGTCATCGCCGACCAGGAAGGATCCAAGGTCACCGATCTCTTCGTCACCGAAGGCACCGTCGTTGCCGACAACCAGGAGCTGGCGCGCCTGACCGCGCCGCCGCAGATCCCGGGCCAGCCGCAGAGACCCGGTCCGCAAGGCCCGATCTCGCTGAAGGCACCTGCGCCGGGCCTCATCACCGAAGTCCGCACCATCGTCGGCGCGCCCGCTTCACCGCAGGCCGGCCCGATGTTCCGCATCGCCGTCAACAACGAGATCGAGCTCGATGCTCAGGTTCCGGCGGTGCACATGCCCAAGCTCAGTTCGGGCGCCACCGTGCGCATCAGCCGCGACGACGCGCCCGATTTGATCGGCCGGGTCCGGCTGGTTGCGCCCGAAATCGACCGCGCCACGCAGCTCGGCCGCGTCCGCATCAGCGTCACCAACAATCCGTCGCTGAAGGTCGGCGTGTTCGCCCGTGCCTCGATCGACGCCAAGCGAAGCTGCGGCGTCTCGATCCCCAAGACCGCGATCGACCATCTCACCATTCAGGTCGTCAAGGGCAACACGATCGAGACGCGCAAGGTGCGGGTCGGGCTCTCGTCCGACAACGCGACGGAAATCCTGGAAGGCCTCGACGTCGGCGAAATCGTCGTGGCCGACGCCGGCTCTTCGCTCCATGACGGCGACCAGATCAAGACCATGTTCGCCGATGAACTCGATCGCACGCGGGTACGCTGATGGCTCTCAATATCTCGGCTTGGTCGATCCGGAATCCGCTGCCGTCGGTCGTCTTCTCGATCATCCTCTTGATTCTCGGCTGGGTGTCTTTCACCAAGCTCGCGGTGACGCGGCTGCCTTCGGCCGACATTCCCGTGATCTCGGTCGTGGTATCGCAGTTCGGCGCGGCGCCCGCCGAGCTCGAATCGCAGGTGACCAAGACGGTCGAAGACGCCGTCTCCGGCGTCGAGGGCGTGCGGCACATTACCTCACAGATCACCGACGGTGTGTCGGTCACCACCATCCAGTTCGCGCTTGAAACCAACACCGACCGCGCGCTCAACGACGTCAAGGACGCGGTGACGCGTGTCCGCTCGAACCTGCCGCAGAACGTCACCGAGCCGCTGATCCAGCGCGTCGACGTCATCGGCCTGCCGATCGTCACCTACGCCGCGATTTCGCCCGGCAAGACGCCCGAGCAGCTCTCCTATTTCGTCGACGACGTGGTCAAGCGCGCGCTGCAAGGCGTGCGCGGCGTCGCCCAGGTCGAGCGCATCGGTGGTGTCGAGCGCGAGATTCTTGTTTCGCTCGATCCCGACCGCCTGCAGGCGATGGGGCTGACCGCGGTCAATGTCAGCCAGAGCCTGCGCGGTACCAATGTCGACGTCGCCGGCGGCCGGGCCGAGATCGGCAAGAACGACCAGGCGATCCGCACGCTCGCCGGCGCAAAGACGCTGAGCGATCTTGCCGGCACCATGATCCCGCTGTTCGGCGGCGGCGAGGTCCGGCTCGACGATCTCGGCACCGTCACCGACACCATCGCAGACCGCCGCACCTTCGCCCGCTTCAACGGCGAGCCGATCGTCGCGCTCGGCATCAAGCGCTCCAAGGGCGCCAGCGACGTCAAGGTGGCCGAGGCCGTGCAGAAGCGCATCGACGTACTCAAGGCCGCCTATCCCGACGTCGACCTGAAGGTGATCGACACCTCGGTCGAATATACCAACGGCAATTACCACGCGGCGATCTCGACCCTGTTCGAAGGCGCCATCCTCGCCGTCGTCATCGTGCTCTTGTTCCTGCGCGACCTGCGCGCCACCATCATCGCCGCGATCTCGCTGCCGTTGTCGATCTTCCCGGCGTTCTGGGCGATGGACCTGCTCGGCTTCTCGCTGAACCTCGTCAGCTTCCTCGCCATTACGCTGTCGACGGGTATCCTGGTCGACGACGCCATCGTCGAGATCGAGAACATCGTCAGGCACATGAACATGGGCAAGTCGCCCTATCGTGCCGCCCTCGAAGCCGCCGACGAGATCGGCCTCGCGGTGATCGCGATCTCGCTCACCATCATCGCGATCTTCGCACCGGCGAGCTTCATGTCGGGTATCGCCGGACAGTTCTTCAAGCAGTTCGGCATCACCGTCTCGGTGCAGGTGTTCTTCTCCCTGCTCGCGGCGCGCTTCGTCACGCCGGTGCTCGCCGCCTACTTCCTCAAGCCTGGCACTCACGAAGAACCGCCGCCCGGCCGCGTGCTGCGGTCCTATCACAGGATCGTGGCCTGGTCGGTAAAACACTATTTCATCACGGTGCTGGTCGGCTTCGGCGTCTTCGCCGCCTCGATCTGGAGCATTACGCTGTTGCCGCAGGGTTTCCTGCCGGCGCAGGACAGTTCGCGCTCGCTGCTTGCGCTCGAGCTGCCGCCGGGCACCCAGCTCGCCTATACCGAGAAGGTTACCGAGGACATCGTCGCGCGCCTGCGCAAACGGCCCGAGGTAAAGAGCATCTTCGTCGACGGCGGGCGCGTTCCACCGGGCACCCAGGAAGTCCGGCGCGCAGCACTGATCATCAATTACACGCCCAAGGATGCCCGCGACATCACCCAGCGCGAGCTCGAATTCTCGATCAGCCAGGAATTGGAGAACATTCCCGACATCCGCTTCTGGTTCCTCGACGAGAACGGCCTGCGCGCCATCTCGCTGGTCGTGACCGGTGTCGACGCCAACATCGTCAACAATTTCGCGAGCGAGCTCGCGACGCAGATGAAGCGGATTCCCACCATCTCCAACGTGATCTCGGAAACCACGCTTGAGCGGCCCGAGCTGCGCGTCGAACCGCGCGCCGATCTCGCCGCGCGGCTCGGGGTCTCGACCGAAAGCCTGTCGCAGACCATCCGCGTCGCCACCATCGGCGATGTCGGACCCGCGCTCGCCAAGTTCGACGTCGGCGACCGCCTGGTGCCGATCCGCGTGCAGCTCGAGGATGCCGCGCGCGGCAATCTGAAGACGCTGGAGCAGTTGCGCGTGCCGCTCGGCGAGCACGGCGAGAAGGGCGGCGTGCCGCTCTCGGTCATCGCCGACGTCAAGCTCGACCAGGGTCCGACCAGCATCAACCGCTACGATCGCGAGCGGCAGGCGACCGTCGCCGCCGACCTCGTCGGTTCGGCCGCGCTCGGCGACGCCACCAAGAAGATCTACGACCTGCCGGTGATGAAGAGCCGGCCGAAGGGCGTGAAGGTCTCTCCCTCCGGCGACGCCGAAAGCCTGAACGAGCTGTCCGACGGCTTCGCCACCGCGATCACGGCGGGCCTGATGATGGTCTACGCCGTGCTGGTGCTGCTGTTCGGCACCTTCCTGCAGCCGATCACCATCCTGTTCTCGCTGCCGCTCTCGATCGGCGGCGCCATCGCGGCCCTGCTCATCACCGGCAAGCAGCTCACCACGCCGGTGTGGATCGGCATTCTGATGCTGATGGGCATCGTCACCAAGAACGCGATCATGCTGGTGGAGTTCGCGATCGAAGCCATTCACGCCGGCAAGCCGCGCGAAGAGGCGATGATCGACGCCGGCATGAAGCGCGCCCGCCCGATCGTGATGACCACGATCGCGATGGCCGCGGGCATGATGCCGAGCGCGCTCGCGGTCGGCGCCGGCGGCGAGTTTCGCTCGCCGATGGCGCTCGCGGTGATCGGCGGCCTGATCTTCTCGACCATCCTGTCGCTGGTGTTCGTGCCTGCGATGTTCATGGTGATGGACGATTTTGGCGCCCTGATCTGGCGCTTCGCCAAGCGGCTGATCGTGCACAGCGAGGATGCCGAGACGGACGGTCATCACGGAGCGGCACCAGCGGAAGCAGGGCCAGCGCCGAAGAATATCATCCACCCCGCGGCGGAGTAGGGTTCGAGCGGCTGGAGCCGGATCAGGTTACTATGACGCACATCCCGAATGGTGAGAAAGCGAGCGTCGACATTCGGAAGATCGAAGATTATTGCCTCAATCCCTTGCATCCACGCGGCCGGCATAAGGCAAGAGTTTTCCGCGACGCACTAGACCTTCAGCGTGGAGATGCCATGTGGCTTCGCGACGCACTGCTGGAAGCCGCAATTTCCGGCGATGCGTCCGAAGTTGCGACGGATCGCTGGGGCACCCACTGGCGGGTGGATGTCCTGCTCAGGCGACATCGGAAGCAAGCTGTGGTAAGAACCGCATGGATCATACGGGTCGGCGACGACCGGCCGACCTTTGTCACTTGTTGGGTGCTATGATGAGCGCAACGAACAAGAAGGAAGATCGGGCACCGCGAGCGCTGGACGTCGTCGCATTGCTCGCAAACCTGCCTGAGCACAGGTTGGCGAGGGGAAACGTTGGCACGATCGTCGAAGAGTTCGACGACGAGACAGTACTTGTCGAATTCAGCGACGACGATGGGCGGCCCTACGCCGTTGCGCCCTGTTTGCGATCCGAGCTGCTGCTCTTGCACTATGTGCCGGAGGCAGCCTAGCTGCTACTCGTTCCGCGCGATCGCGGTCAGCTTGGTCATGTTCCGCAGCAGGATGCGGCCACGCTGCAGATCGAGGATCGCTTCCTTGCGCCAGGCCTGCAGCTGGCGGTTGACGCTCTCGCGGGCGGCGCCGACGAAGACGCCGAGCTGCTCCTGCGAGATGTGCACCTCGGAACCGAAATCGGCGGCGAGTGCGCAGAGCCGCCGCGCCAGGCGCACCGGCAGCGGCTGCAGCATGGATTCCTCCATGCGCTCGCTCTGCCAGCGGATGCGCTGGCACAGCAGCGCGATGATCTTGATCGCGACCTTCGGCTCGCGTTCGAGGAAGCTGAGAAAATCTTCGCGCCGCAGCACGAACAATTCGCTGGCCTCGCCCGCGGTCGCATCCGCGGTCCGATTCTGGCCGTCCAGCACCGCGACCTCGCCGAACAGGTCGCCCGGGCCCATGAAATTGAGCGTCAGCCGGCTGCCGTCGGAGGCACCTGTCTCGATGCGGACCTGGCCGCGGCGCACGCCGAACAGCGCGTTGCCGGCATCACCCTTCTGGAACAGCACCTCGCCGTTCCCCAGGTGCTGGGTGTGACAGAGATTGGACAGCCGCTGGAGCTCGTCTGCACCGAGATCCGCGAACATCGCGTTCATCTTCAAAATGACCGCAAATTCGGCCTGCTTGCTCATTCCAATGTCCTTGTGAAGTCCTGGTCAGTCATCTTGTCAGACGCTTGGCAAATCGCTTGAAACCATCACGATCAGGATCGCGTAAAACCGCGTCGGGGAAGTGTGTCATAAGTCACATAACTTTGCAGCACCCCCTGACTATTTTTACGCGCTTGGAGCCGCTTCCCGTCCCGGGATAAACTCGGCCGCGAAGGATGGATAGCCGGCGGGATTCGACGCCGATCGTCCGTCAGTGGAAAGTCGAGATGAGAGCAGTAAAATTCGCCGGCGCGGCATTGGCCGCCGTCATCGTCGTGATCGCACTCCTGCTGGTGGTCGGAATCCCCTCGGGCTTCCTGACGTCGACGATCGCCTCGCGCGTCGAGAGCGCGACCGGCTATCGTCTCTCGATCGACGGCACCACGAAGATCAGCCTGTGGCCGACGCTGAACGTCACCCTGAACGACCTCTCGCTTGCCGACCCCCGGGATCGCAGCGGCATTACGCGCGTGACGGTCGACAGCGTGCAGGCCGACATGTCGCTCTCCAGCGTGTGGTCGGGCCGCCCTGAGATCCGCGAGCTGATCGTCACCCATCCGGTGCTCTACCAGCCGCTGCTGCGTGAACGCCTGCCGAATGCGGGGGGCTCGTCGAAGCCGCTCGCGCTCGATGTCGGCGGGGCATCCATCGACCGCGTCAAGGTCACCGACGGTGAGGTCGCATTCGCGCGCGTGCGCGACCGTGTCGAGGGCCGCATCAGTGCCATCAACGCGGAGGCGACCATCGGCCGCGACCGCAAGGTCAATGTCACCGGCACCGGGCGCGTCGGCGACCACCCGACCAAGTTCGACATCAAGGCGACCACGCCGGCGCCACCGGCCGACCGGCCGACGATCCCGGTGGATTTCGCCATCGACATGCCCGACGTGTTGAAGTCTCAGCTCACCGGCCATGCCGAGATGCGAATGAACGGCGACGTCGTGATGATCAACGGCGTGAATGGCCGGCTCGGCGATGGCACATTCAATGGCTGGGCTTCGGTCGACATTGCGAGCAAGCCGCTGGTCAAGCTCGACCTCGACTTCCAGCGACTGGCAATTCCGCTGGCGAAATCGCCGGAGGGCGCAGCCGGGCAGCCCTGGAGCAATGCGCCGATCGACGTGTCCGGGCTCAATTATGTCGATGCGCAAGTGCGGATCTCCGCGAGCGAGGCCGTGATCGGCGACGCCCGCATCGCGCCGCTGGCGCTCGATGCAAAGCTCGCCGGCGGCGTGCTGAAGGCCGGCACCGCCAATCTCGGCGCCTATGGCGGCCAGGTCTCGGGCGAGGTGATTTTGGATGCGACCAGCGGCGCGCCGAGCTTTGCCATGCATTCCGATCTCGTCGGCGTGCGCGCACTGCCGCTGCTGCAGGGCCTTGCCGAATTCGACCGCATCGACGGCAAGCTGCAGGCCAAGCTCGCTCTTCGCAGCGCCGGCGCCAGCCAGCGCGCGCTGATGGCGAACATGCAGGGCACCGCCTTCGTCAATTTCCAGGACGGCGCCATCCGCGGCATCAACGTCGCGCAGATGATCCGCTCGCTGACATCGGGCACGTTGTCCGGCTGGCAGGACAACCAGAACGCCGGCCAGGAGCAGAGCACGGATTTGTCGCAGCTCTCGGCCTCCTTCCGCATCGACAAGGGCCAGGCGGTGACGACCGATCTCAACCTGATCGGGCCGCTGGTGCGCGTCACCGGCGCCGGCACCATCGCGCTCGACACCAAGATGATGGGTTTTCGCGTCGAGCCGAAGCTCGTGATGACGACCGAAGGTCAGGGCCGCGCCAATGAGCCGGTCGGCTTCGGCATTCCCGTGATGATCCAGGGCAGCTGGTCGCAGCCCAAGATCTACCCTGATATGGCCGGCATGCTGGACAATCCCGACGCCGCCTATGCCAAGCTGCGCGAGATGGGCAAGGGCCTGTTCGGCCCTGACGGCGCCGGGCTCGGCAACATTCTGGGAAGTTTGGGTCTCGGTGGCACGACTGCACCCGGCGGCAACGCGGCCGGCAACGCCAATCCGCAAGCCCAGCAGCCGGGGCAGAACAATCTGCTCGGCGGCCCCTTGGGCGAAGCCATCGGCAATTTGATTCAGCAGGGACTTTCCAGCGGCGCGGGAAGCAGCACTGGCGCCGCGCCAGGCAGTGGCCGCAGCCGCAGCCTGCCGGCAACGCCGTCCACGCCGTCGCCGCAGGCCTCGCCCGCGGCTCCAGCCCTTGAGGACCCGCCGGTCGCGCAGCAGGACAGTCAGCCAATGAACGACGTGCTGCGGCAACTCTTTAACCGGTGATTGGCGGGCTGGGCTCCACGGCAATCCCCTTACATCAGCTTCCCCGCCACCGGCTTCCTCCGAACGGATGAGGCTGCGGCAATTCACCGGCCTTCCGCCGGCCCCGGCGTCCACAGGGAGTAACCACGCCGGCCGGTCCCCGGCCCGCGCGGCGGTCCTTTGGCCCAAATTGTGATAGAACGGCCGGGAAGGGCCTGCACGGCCCGTGAGCGCGCAGCGTCGATGGCGGCGCGAGAGGATCGGGATGGCAGGAGCGAACGACAAGACACGGTTTCTGCGCGAGGGCCTGTTCGCCAAATACGTCGTCTCCCTCGTCGGCCTCGTCGTGTTCGTCCTCGCCGTCAACGGCGCGATGGAGACCTGGATCTCCTACCGCGCCACCAAGACACAGCTGACCGACGGGCTGGAGGACAAGGCGCAAGCTGCCGCCCGGCGGATCGAGCAATCGATCTCGGAGCTCGATCGCCAGATCAGCTGGGTGACGCGGGCGAGCCAGGACACCCTCGAAAAGCGCCGCGCCGACTACGCGTCGCTGCTGCACCAGGTCTCGGTCGTCAACCAGCTGTTCCAGCTCAACGGCGAAGGCCGCGAGGTGCTGCGCGTCTCCCGCCAGTCGACCACGACCGGCAGCAATGCCGATCTCTCCCGCGACATGCGCTTCACCGACACCGTCGCCCGCGGCGTCAGCTATGCGCCGGCCTGGTTCGCCGACCGGACCCCGTTCATGTCGATCTCGGTGGCGCATTCCGGCTTCAATGCCGGCGTCACCGTGGCCGAGATCGATCTTGGCTTTCTCTCCGACTTCCTGTCCGACGCGCAAGTCGGCAAGGCCGCCTTTGCCTATGTCGTCGATCCCCGCGGCCGCGTGCTGGCGACGTCGTCGAAAGGGCCCGATGTCGGCAAGGATTTGTCGAAGCTGCCGCAGGTCGCGGCCGCGATCGCGCCTGGCCATGAGGCCGACAGTTCGGGCACCGACTTCAACGGCCATGCGGTGATGAGCGCGGCGAGCACGGTGCCGAAGCTCGGCTGGAGCGTGCTGTTCGAGCAGCCGACCACGCAGGCCCTGACGCCGATCCGCGACCAGCTGGTGCGCATCGCGCTTCTGATCGGCATGGGGCTGATGGTCGCGATCCTCGCCGGCACGCTGCTTGCCCGCCGCATGATCATTCCAATCACCGCGCTGCGCGACGGCGCCTACAGGCTCGGCGAGGGTGATTTCAGCCACCGCATCGAAGTGCGCACCGCGGACGAGCTGGAGGACCTCGCCGGTCAGTTCAACCGCATGGCCGGCCAGATCCAGGAGACCTATTCGGACCTGGAGACCAAGGTCGAGGAGCGCACGCGCGATCTGGCGCAGTCGATCAACGAGCTGAAGGTGCTCGAGGAGGTCGGCCGCGCCGTCGCCGCCTCGCTCGATCTCAACGCCGTGCTGCCGACGATCGCCGCGCGCGCGATCGAGATCACCCATGCCGACGCGGTGCTGATCTACGGCTTCGATGCGGAGACGCGCCGCTTCAACCTGGTCGAGGCCAACGGCATCGACAAATCCCCCGACGGCGCCCATGTCACCATCGACGAAGGCGAGAACATCCTGAGCGATGCCGCCGAAAGCGGCGAGCCGATCGCGATTGCCGAACCTGGCGCGGCCGCCGAGCAGCCGCTGCGCGAGGTCGCCATCGCGGCCGGCTTCCACTCGGTGCTGGTGGTGCCGCTGGTCGACCAGCAGGGCACGCTCGGCTCGCTGGTGGTGCTGCGCCGCGCGAGCGGCGAGTTCGCCGCCAGCATCATCGGCCTGATGCGCACCTTCGCCAACCAGGCCGTGCTGGCGATGCGCAATGCGCGACTGTTCACCGAAGTCGACCACAAGAGCCACGCCCTGGAGACGGCGAACGAGACCGTGCGCGCCCAGGCCGACAAGCTGCGCGAGCAGACCGAGCAATTGAAGAACTGGAACAAGTCGCTCGAGGAGCGCGTCAAGACCCAGCTCGGCGAGATCGAGCGCATCCGCAAGCTGGAGCGTTTCCTGGCGCCGCAGGTGGCGCAGCTGATCGCCTCCTCCGACAGCCCCGAAGGCCTGCTCACCAGCCAGCGCCGCGAGGTGACCGTGGTGTTCTGCGATCTGCGCGGCTTCACCGCGTTCACGGAAGCGACCGAGCCGGAAGAGGCGATGAACGTGCTGCGCGAATATCACGCCGCGCTCGGCAAGCTGATCTTCAAATATGAAGGCACGCTCGACAAATATGCCGGCGATGGCGTGATGATCCTGTTCAACGCGCCGATCCAGTTCGAGGACCACACCAAGCGCGCCGTGAAGATGGCGGTGGAGATGCGCGACACCATCGGCCCGCTGACCGAGCGCTGGCGCAACCGCGGGCACAGCCTCGGCTTCGGCATCGGCATCGCGGTCGGCTATGCCACGCTCGGCCAGGTCGGCTTCGAGCAGCGGCTGGAATATGCCGCGATCGGCAGCGTCACCAACCTCGCCTCGCGCCTGTGCGGCGAAGCCAAGCCCAACCAGATCGTGGTCAGCCGCCGCGTCTACGGCATCGTCGAGCCCTGGGTGGAGGCGCGCGCCCTCGACGATCTCCAGCTCAAGGGTTTCAATCATCCCGTGCTGGCGATGGAGATTTTGAACTGGCGCGAGGAAGTCGAGAACGTGGCAGATGCCTCGGCGGTGCGACGCCGCGGGTAGCTTCTTCGCCTGCCTCGCATGGTGAGGCATTGCCCGCTATCACTTACAAACAGCATGTCGCGATCCCGCGGCACATGGCGCCCGGGTTTAGCTTCGTCACGGCACCCTTCGAAATGGAAGGGCGCAGGGAAGACCGGGCACCGGCTGGCACCCGTAAGACCCCTGTGCATGAGTGCGTGATAGTCGCTCACAGGGGAGAAACAGGTGCGGCCGAATGCCCGGCCTTCCCTGCGCAGTGGTTGAAACGGCTTATGTCGCGCTCTCGCCGGTGAGTCGATCCCTTTGCCACCGTCGCCTTGCAGCTTTCATGGGATGCACAGGTCCGGTCGGACCAGCGCACCGCTGCAAGACTTGACGCCGGATATTCGGGCGTCACGACCACACGATTTTGCCGTACGCGAGCCAGCACCGTCGTACACGCGCCCGCTGATCGCTCACGGGGACTACCCGCCCTGCGACCGCATCTGGCACCAACGCCGCCCGCGTCCACCGCTCCTCACCCACGAACCCTGACGATCGCGATCCGTCCCTTACCGGGGGATGAGTTGGAGGCAGCATAGGGTGTGTCGCGCTTCTGGTAAAGAGAATTTTTGATTATTCGAAATCAAGCAACGTTGCGCAGGAGAGCGCTCGCGCCATTTGCAAGCGCTGATCGAGGATGTCTTTGGAGACAGCCGAGCTCTAGGCTCGTCGCCATCCTGTTGTGAACTAAGCAAAAAGATAATGCGCAAGCGACGTCCCCTATCGTAGTACTAGGCGCACGTTTGACTGCGACAGTCGGGAAGAATGGCACGGGTCCGGGAAAAGGCTCAGGGGCGAAAGTCGATCGCGGCGAAGGCGGTCGAGAAGATCGTCGAGGCGGTTGCATGAGCGCCCCCCCGTCCCGCGGCGAGCTGATCCTCTACCGCACCGAGGACGGGCGGGACACAATCCGGCTGCGCGTGGTGGATGGCACGGTTTGGCTGACCCAGGCGGAAATTGCGGCGCTGTTCGACACCACTAAGCAGAATGTCAGCCTACACTTAAAAAATGTATTTTCTGACAAAGAGTTACGACAGGACTCAGTTGTCAAGGAATCCTTGACAACTGCCGCCGACGGCAAGGCCTATGCGACCTCATACTACAATCTCGACGCCATCCTGGCCGTCGGCTACCGCGTCCGAAGCCCGCGCGGCAGCCAGTTCCGCCGTTGGGCGACCACGGTGCTGCGCGAGTTTCTGGTCAAGGGTTTCGTGCTCGACGACCCCAGGCTGAAGGAACCAGGCGGCCTCGACTATTTCGATGAGCTGCTGCGCCGCATCCGCGACATCCGGGCGTCGGAAAAGCGATTCTATCAGAAGGTCCGCGATCTCTTCAAAGCAACGAGCGTTGACTACGACGGCACCGCGGAGACTGCGAAGGCGTTCTTCGCCACGATCCAGAACAAGCTGGTGTTTGCCATCACCGGGCATACTGCCGCCGAACTGATCGTCGCACGTGCCGATCCCGCCAAGCCCCACATGGCGCTCACCAGCTGGGCCGGCGACCGCATCCGCAAGGCGGACGTCACGGTGTCGAAGAACTATCTGGACGCTGGTGAGATGGAACAGCTCAACCGGCTCACCACTATGTTCCTCGATTTCGCCGAGGATCGCGCCTCGCGCCGGCAGGAAACGCGAATGGCGGACTGGATCGCTCAGACGGATCGCTTCCTCGCCTTCAACGAACGCGACATCTTGAAGGGCAAGGGGCGGATATCGCACGAGCGGATGGAGGAGATCGTCCATTTCCGGTTCGAGACGTACGACGCCGACCGTCGGGCTGCCGAGACGATCGAGTCCGAAAAGGAAGCCGAGGTGGATTTGGCAAAGCTCGAAGCCGAGGCGAAGCGGCTGACGAAGCGCGATCCGGATTCATGAGGGCGTTCACCGGGCCGTCAGACTGGCAAGAGAAGGCGACCCAGATGGTGCTAGGGTAGACGGAAGCCCAATCGGAGGGTTGGGCGGCGGCTTACGCAACCGCATTGGTTGTCCCCGCGAACGAATCCCCCCGAACCACATCCCTCTTCCCCGCGACTAACCCTCGCCTCAACGGCGAGGCGACTTTGTTGGGAGACTACCCGTGGCGCTTGCCTTGCCTTCGCGTGCTTATGATCTGCAGATGCTGGACCGTCCCGCCGATCGCGCGCGCGACCAGGGCTGGGTCTATGGCCTGCCGCCGGGTATCAGCAGCGAGCAATGGCCGCTTGATCCCGTCACCGGCTATCCGCTGATGCACGGCTTCACGCTGCTGCTGCCGGAAGATTATCGCGTGCATGGCGAGGACATCGTCGCGGTGTCGTTCTTCGCCACTCCGGCTGATCACACTGACGGCGGCGCGACCGATGTCCCCGAGATCCGCGACGCCGTGATGGCGCGGCCATCGCATCCGCGCCTGTCGCGCATGACCGACATCCTCGACTACGAATATGCTGCGCTGTTGCTGACCAGAAGCGAATACGAAGGCGCGTTCGCGACACCGCCGGCACCGCTTGCGCTGGCGACGGCGGAGCGGCCGCGCTGGCTCGATGTCGGCGGCGCCAGCGCATTCTACGGGGCCGCCCCGCCCTTTGCGCAGAAGATGTTCGCCGGCCCTCCGCGCCCCGATCTGACAGAGAACCTCGGAATCGCCTTGATGCCGCGCGCGACCGATCCCAACGCCGGCAAGGCCCCGCAGGACCCGCACTTCCCGCGCAACCCGCCGAGCGACTATCAGCCCTACTACTACTTTGTCGGCGGCGTCGCGAGCACCGAGAATTACCGCCTGCACGACTGGGCCAAGGACCACGCCCACAACCATCTCGGCGGCACCATGCGGCCGTGCCAGGCGGTGCCGGAGATGAGTCCGTTCTATATCGAGTTCGAGGAATATCTCGGCGGCTACAATTTCGGCACCGGCAACGCGCAGTTCGACTTCAGGGACATGAAA
Organism: Bradyrhizobium sp. CCBAU 65884; assembly: GCF_028128835.1. Lineage (NCBI taxonomy): Bacteria > Pseudomonadati > Pseudomonadota > Alphaproteobacteria > Hyphomicrobiales > Nitrobacteraceae > Bradyrhizobium > Bradyrhizobium sp. CCBAU 65884. Next base: position 15,005 of record NZ_LBJU01000082.1, read on the forward strand.
TTCGACTGGGCGTGCGGCTGATCGAAGCGGCTTCGGCGGCGTAGGCGGGACAGGCCCCACCGATGGAGATTCCCGAGCTTCCAACGCCAGCCCCAGCTCGCCTGCCATAAAAATCGATTTTCGATTTTCTATTGACCCCGGGATGCCGCCTTGCAATCATCGCCCGATGGGTCCGCTTCAGTTCGATATGTCCGGAAACCCCGGCGATGGTCCGCGCAGCCTGACGTCGGCGCTGCATGAGCGGCTGCGCGCCGACATCCTGGCGGCGCGGCTGCTGCCGGCCCAGAAGCTGCACATCGCCGGCCTCGCCAAGCAGTTTTCGGTGAGCCTTGCCGCCGTCCGCGAGGCACTGTCGCGCCTCGTCGCCGACGGCCTGGTGCAGGCCTCGGACCAGCGCGGCTTCCGCGTCAGCCCGGTGTCGCTCGCCGATCTTGCCGACGTGACGCAGACCCGGATCGACATCGAGGGCCTCGCGCTGCGCCGGTCGATCGAGCGGGGCGACGATGCCTGGCTCGAATCGGTGAAGTCGACCTGGTCGGCTCTGAAAGCCGTCCCCTATCACTACCCCGATGATCCCACGGTGCATTACGAGGAATGGGTGATCCGTCACCGCATTTTCCACCGTGCGCTGGTCAACGCCTGCGGCTCGCCATGGCTGCTCGGCTTCCGCGACGTGTTGCACGAGCAAAGCGAGCGATATCGGCGTCTGTCGATCCGTCGCGAGCCCGGCGTCAAGCCGCGCGACGTCGAGGCTGAGCACGCGGCGATCGTCGCGGCCGTGATGAAGCGCGACGCCGATGCGGCGGTTCGCGCTCTGTCAAAGCATTTCGGTATCACCAAGGAATTCGTCGAGCTGGCCGCCTCGCGCATTGCGGAGGTGAGCCGCACGACCTGACGATCCGGACGAATCCGGCACACAAGCAAGAAAAGACAGACCGGGAGGAAACAATGAAGATCAATCGCCGTCATGCGCTCCTATCGCTCGTTGCCGCCGCCATCCTGGCCGGCCCCGCGAACGCCACCGACACCATCCGCGTCGGCCTGCCCACCAAGACATATTGGCCAACGACGATCGCCGAGACGGCGGTGCGGCAAAAGCTGTTCGAGAAGGAAGGCATCCAGGCCGAGCTGACCATCTACCGCAGCGGTGCCGAGACCTTCGAGGGCATGGCCGCAGGCGCGGCCGACATCATCCTCGATCCGCCGTCGCTGGTCTCCGCCGGGCGCAAGAAGGGCGTGATGTCGCGCATCGTCGCCAACGCCGCGATGGGCAATTTCGGCTGGCAGCTGATGGTGCCGACCAAATCCACGCTCGACGTCAAGGACCTCAACGGCAAGAAGGTGGCGATCACCGCGGCCGGCTCGGGCTCGGACCTGCTCGCGCTGTGGACCATTCAGGACAAGAAGATCGACTTCACGCGCGTGCCCGTCGGCGGTGGCGGCCTGGTGCCGAACCTGCTCGCCGGCAATGTCGAGGCCGCCGTGGTCTATTCGCCGCTGAGCTTCCAGATCTCGAAATCCGGCGAAGCCAAGACCATTCTCGACTATTCGACCGCTGTGCCGCCGAACCTCACCGCAGGCTGGATCGTGCTCGACAAGTTTGCCGATGCAAAACCCCAGATGGTGCAGAAGGCGGTGAACGCCCTCTACGGCGCGGTCGCATTCATGCGGGCCAATCGCGACGTCACCGTCAAGCTGATCGCCGAGCTCTACGAAATGCCGCCGGAGATCGCCGGCCTCGAATACGACAACACCATCATGAAGCTGGAGACCAGCGGCGACATGGGCGCGGCCAACGTCAGCGCCGCCGTGCAGCTGTCGCTCGATCTCGCCAAGCTCGGCGGGCTCAAGGACATCGTGCCCGCCGAGGACGTGATCTCGACCAAGTTCAAGCCCGTCCCGACCAAGCCGTAACGATGCAGGGCACGCTCGCCATCAACCTCGCGCGGATCGCGATCATCGTCGCGGTCCTGGCGCTGTGGGAAATGCTGTCGCGCACCGGCATCGTCAATCCGCGGCTGCTGCCGTCGGCCTCCGACACATTCGTGACGCTCGGCGAACTGCTGCAGCGCGCCGCGGTGCAGAAGGATTTGATGGTCACCGCGACCGAGGTGCTGACGGCGTTCGCGCTGGCCGTGCCGTTCGGCGCGCTGATCGGCTTCCTGGTCGCGGAGAACCGCTACTTCGCCGATGTCGCCAAGCCGCTGCTGTTCTTCGCCTTCAGCATCCCGAAGTCGATCTTCCTGCCGATGTTCATCCTGGTGTTCGGCGTCGGCTTTGCCCAGAAGGTCGGCTTCGGCTTCTTCTCCACGATCTTCATCGTGATCATGTCGACCACCACCGCGGTGGAGTCGGTCAAGGTCGAGCATCTGACGGTGGCACGCTCCTATGGCGCCACGCGGATGCAGACCGCGTTCCGGGTCTATCTGCCGAGCATGCTGCCGGTGCTGCTGGAGGCCTTGCGGATCTCCATGATCTTCAACCTCACCGGCGTGATCCTCGCCGAGATGTACGCCTCGCGCGACGGCATCGGCCACCAGATCGCGACCTGGGGCGAGAATTTCCAGATGAAGCAGCTCCTCGCCGGCGTCGTGATGGTCGCCGCGATCGCCATGACCTTCAACGAACTTGTCAGATGGGTGGAAACGCGATGCAGCCATTGGCGAACGTGACCCAATTGAAGCCCGCCCCGCGCGCCGGCGCGATCGAGGTGAAGAATGTCGGCCAGGTGTTCAAGACCCGGTCGCAGGACGTCGTCGCGCTGGAGGACGTCTCCCTCGAGGTCAAGCCCGGCCGCTTCGTGGTGCTGGTCGGACCCAGTGGCTGCGGCAAGTCCACCCTCCTGATGATGATGGCGGGCCTGCGCCAGCAGACCGCGGGCACGATCACCATCAGCGGCGCGCCGATCCTGCAGCCCGACCCCGACAGGGTCGGCGTGGTGTTCCAGGAAGCGAGCCTGTTTCCCTGGCTGACGGCCGAGGACAATGTCGAGTTTCCGCTGGCGCTGCGCGGCGTGCCCAAGGCCGAGCGCCGCGCCAAGGCGCAGGATGCGCTCAAGCTGGTCGGGCTCGAAGGTTTCGGCAGGCGCCATCCGCACGAGCTCTCGGGCGGCATGAAGCAGCGCGTCTCGATCGCGCGCGGGCTGGTGCAGGATCCGCCCGTGCTGCTGATGGACGAGCCGTTCGCAGCGCTCGACGAGCAGACGCGCATGACCATGGGCGACGAGCTGCTGCGCATCTGGGCGGCGACCGGCAAGACGGTCGTCTTCGTCACCCACAGCCTCACCGAAGCCGTCTATCTCGCCGATGAGGTGATCGTGATGTCGGCGCGGCCCGGCCGCATCGTCGACCATCTTCAAGTCCAGCTGCCGCGGCCTCGCACCTACGAGATGCTGAGCGGCGATGCGTTCGGGAGCCTGCGCGACCGCATCTGGCGGCATATCCGCAAATCGGCGTGAGGCGACGATGAGCGCCAGGATCAGTGCAAGAATAAGCGCGAGGACGTTGCGATATCTGATCGTGATCGGCCTGATCGCCTTGTGGGAGCTGCTGCCGCGCACCGGGCTCATTGCCGAGCTGTTCCTGCCCTCGCTATCGTCCACCTTGATGGCCGGATGGACCGACGCCGGCGAATATGGTCATGCGCTGGCAGTCACGCTCTACGAGGTCGTGGTCTCCATGGCGTTCGCCTGCGGCGGCGGCATCCTGCTCGGCGCCGTCGTCGGCAGCCTGCCGCGCCCGCGCGTGTTGATCATGCCGATGGTGTCGAGCCTCTATGCGGTGCCGCTGGTGATCCTCTATCCCGTTTTCACCGTGTGGCTCGGCATCGGCTCGGAATCCAAGATCGCGTTCGCCTCGATCTACGGCTTTCTGCCGACGATGCTCGCGACCGCTGCCGGCATCCAGACCATCGATCCGCAGCTCCTGCTCGCGGCCCGCAGCATGGGCGCGACGCTGAGCCAGCGGCTGGTCCGCGTCATCATCCCCGCGGCGATCCCGACCGTCCTGTCCGGCCTGCGTGTCGGCGGCGCGCTGGTGATCGTCGGCGTCGTCGTCTCGGAGATGCTGATCTCCTCGGCCGGCATCGGCTATTTGATCTCGCGCTACCGCACCATCCTCGACAGCCCGCACGTGTTCGCGGGCGTGCTGCTGGTGCTGTTCCTCGCGATCGGCTTCAACGCCGTAATCCGGTGGATCGAGCGCAAGGCGGCGATCTGGCAGACCGGCACCCGCGCCGGCCAGGCCAACGACGACATCGCGACAGGCGCGATGCAGCCGGCGACCTGAGGTAGCTGCGTGTACGATCTGACCCTGACATTCGACAACGGCCCCGATCCCGAGGTGACGCCGCGCGTGCTCGACATTCTCGGGACGCGCGGGATCAAGACCACCTTCTTCGTCATCGGCGAGAAGCTCGCCGACCCCGAGCGGCGCGGCCTTACGGAGCGCGCGCACCGCGAGGGGCACTGGATCGGCAACCACACCTTCACGCACAGCATCCCGCTTGGCGAGCAATCCGGGCGCGACACCGCGGAGAACGAGATCGGCCGCACGCAGGACGCGATTGGCGATCTCTCGCATCCGCAGCGCTGGTTCCGGCCGTTCGGTGGCGGCGGCAATCTGGACACGCGGCTGCTCAAGCCATCCGTCGTCGACTACCTCACCCGCAAGAAGCACAGCTGCGTGCTCTGGAATTCGATTCCGCGCGACTGGGACGACCCCGACGGCTGGACCGAGCGCGCGCTCGACCAATGCAGCCGGCAGCCCTGGACGCTGATGGTGCTGCACGATCTTCCGACCGGCGCGATGGCGCATCTGGAACGCTTTCTCGACCGCGCCGGTGCGGCCGGCGCCCGCTTCCGCCAGGACTTCCCGCCGGCCTGCGTTCCGATCCGGGGCGGCGAGATCGCGCTTCCGATCAACGACTATGTTTCCTCCATCGAAGAGAGTGTTTGACCCATGAAAGTCGCAAGCTTCACCATCGCCGGCAGTGCGAGCTATGGCATCGTCACCGACAAGGGTGTCATCGATGCCGGCAAGCGCCTGAAGGCCACTCCGACGCTGAAGGCGCTGCTTGCAAAGGGCTCGCTCGACGAGTTGAAGAAACTGGCCGCCGAGAAGCCCGACTACGCGCTTCAAGACGTCGCGCTGCTGCCGACGGTCCCCGATCCCGACAAGATCTTCTGCATCGGCGTCAACTACGCCACGCATCTCGCCGAGAGCGGCCACCCGACGCCGGCGCATCCGATGATCTTCACCCGCTTCGCCAACAGCCAGGTCGGCCACGGCCAGCCGATGATCCGGCCGCTGGAATCCGAGCGGTTCGACTATGAGGGCGAAATGGCCGTCATCATCGGCAAGGCCGGCCGCCGCATCGCGCGTGAAGCTGCGCTCAGCCATGTCGCAGGTTATGCCTGCTACAATGACGGCAGCATCCGCGACTGGCAGCGCCACACCTCGCAATTCGCGCCGGGCAAGAATTTTGCCGGGACCGGCGGCTTCGGGCCGTGGATGGTCACGACCGACGAGCTGACCGATGTCACCGCGCAGACACTGATCACCCGGCTCAACGGCGTCGAGGTGCAGAAGGCGCCGATCTCCGATCTCGTCTTCGACGTGCCGGCCCTGATCGCCTATTGCTCGACCTTCACTGAGCTCGTGCCCGGCGACGTGATCGTGACAGGCACGACCGGCGGCGTCGGCGCCTATCGCACGCCGCCGCTGTGGATGAAGGGCGGCGACGTCGTCGAGATCGAGATCTCCGGCATCGGCATCCTCAGTAATCCCGTCAAGGACGAGGGTTCAGTCGCAGCAACGCGCGCGGCCTGACCAGACGCGCTCACAACGGCGCTCGACAACAATAAGAAGGAGAACCCCATGCCCATGCCGACGCACATCCTGCCGACCACCGTGGTCGGCTCCTATCCGCAGCCGGAATGGCTGGTGAATCGCGCCATGCTGTCGAAGGTGGTGCCGCGCACCCGTCTGCACGACATGTGGCGGCTGCCGGCGGAGCATCTGGAGGAAGCCCAGGACGATGCCACCATCGTCGCGATCCGCGACATGGAACGCGCCGGCATCGACATCGTGACCGACGGCGAGATTCGCCGCGAGAGCTATTCCAACCGTTTCGCCACCGCGCTCGATGGCATCGACGGCGACAATCCCGCGATGATCGTGGCGCGCACCGGCAACACGAAGACGCCGGTGCCGCGCGTCGTCGGTCCCATCAGGCGCAAAGGCGCGGTCGAGCTGCATGACATGCAGTTCCTGCGTGAGAACACCGAGCGTGCGGCGAAGATCACCCTTCCCGGCCCGTTCACGATGAGCCAGCAGGCCAAGAACGAGTTCTACAAGGACGAGGAAGAGCTGGCGATGGCTCTCGCCGAAGCCGTCAATGCCGAGGCGCTCGATCTGCAAGAGGCCGGCGCCGACGTGATCCAGCTCGACGAGCCCTGGGTGCGCAACAATCCGGAGCTCGCCAAGCGCTATGCAGTCAAGGCGATCAACCGCGCGCTGCAGGGCATCACAGTGCCGACCGTGGTGCATCTCTGCTTCGGCTATGCGGCCGTCGTGCCGGGTTCGAACAAGCCGGCCGGCTATTCCTTCCTGGCCGAGCTCGACGACACCATCGCCGACCAGATCTCGATCGAGGCGGCGCAGCCGAAGCTCGACCTCGGCGTGCTCAAGGATTTGTCGTCGAAGAAGATCATGCTCGGCGTGCTCGACCTCGCGGACCCCGCGATCGAGAGCGTCGATACTGTCGCCGATCGCATCCGCAACGGGCTCAAATACGTGTCGCCCGACCGTCTGATCCCCGCGCCCGATTGCGGCATGAAATACATGCCGCGCGCGACCGCATTCGGGAAGCTGAAGGCCATGTGCGACGCGGCAGCGAAGGTCAGGCGGGAGATTAGCTAACCGATTTCACGGGGAGGCGTCTCGCCGTCGGCCTCACGCCCCGCGCTTCGGCCCGATCGCCTCGAAGCCGGCCTTCTGCTCGTCGGTCAGATCCGCCTCGAAATCGTCGAGCGCATCGGTGACGCCGTTCACCGCTTGCAGCATCGCTTGCAGCCGCGCTTTCACGGCGGTGAGGCGGGCCTGCGGTGTCTCGGGCGTCTGTGACGGGCAGGCACTGAGCGTTTCCATGGTGCGCAGCGTGGTGTCCTGGAGCACCTCGAAGCGGGCGCGGGCGGTGTCGTCGAGACGGAGCGTCGAGGCGACATCATCTGCCGGCCATTGCTGCTGCACGAGCTGCTCATACTGACGCTGCAGCTTTTCGTCATAACGGGGATCGCTATTCGGGTCGCAGGCGCTCGAGGCCTGCGCATCCTTGCTCGTATCCTTGCTCGTATCCTTGCGCTGCATGGACGCGAGCGCGGCACGACGGTCCTTGGAGAGCGCCTCGAGCTTGGCCTTCTGGCCGTCATCGAGCAGACCTGTGAACTTCGCCAGCGGCGCCTCGATGGCGTCGGCTGCCTTGATCATGGCCTCGATGCGCGCCTGCATCAGCCCCAGCCGTTCCAACGCGCTGGCGGGCGCCTGCGCCGGGCAGGCGGCACGGATGGTGTCGCGCGCATTGGTCCAGGCGGATGCGAGCTCGTCGAGCGCCACGCGCTGCAATTCGTTCGGCTGCAGGGCGCTGGCGATGCGGTCGACCGGCAGACCGCCGGTGTCGCTGGCCTCGCACAGGGTCTCCGCAGTCGGGACTCGTCGCCCGCGCCGGCCTTGCGGTGCGGTGTAGGCCGCGAGTTCGGTCGCCGCATAGGGCGCGAAGAGCGCGGCATAGATGTCGCCATAGCCGTAAAGCGAGAGGCTGGTCGCATCGCCGAAGACCACGGCATTGGTGAGGTCGTCATGCGCGAACGGCCAGAACACCGGGCCGACCCAGCCGTAGCTGCCGTCGGGATGGCGCCACCAACCCTGCGGTCGGCGACCGCCCTGCCAGCCCGACAAGGCCGCTTGCGCCGTGAGTGCCGCACGCAGGACGTAAGGATTGGAATTCTGGCCGCGCTCGGCGCCGCGCGGATCTTGACGTGGATCTTGCGACCTCAACGCGGCGGAGCGGTATCGGCCGCCCCGCACCGCCATGCGGGAATGGCGCAAGCGCGACATGCCGATCACATGGCCAACGGCGAAGCGTGCGACGCCAAGCGGACCGCCGCGCAATCCGAACTGCGCTTCAGCCTTACCGGGCAGCAGCACTGCCGCCATCATGATGGTCGCGCCTGCCAGCGCCAGTCCCATGCGTCCTGACACGACCGCTGACCTGACCAATTCGGCCTCCTCCCGGCTGCCCGCGCGCGCACTGCGGCGCATCGAGATGACGCGCGAGGGAACCAATTGTTCCCCGGGGATACAGGGCAAAGCGTCGCGGGCGGCGGCTGACTTCATTCCGCTCGCGGGAGAAGGAGGAGAAAGACCGCGCCCTCACTCCGCCTTTTGCGGCATCACAAACGTCTGGCCGGGATAGATCAGATTGGGATTGTGGATCTTGTCGCGGTTGGCCTTGAAGATCACGGCGTAGCGGGCGCCGTCGCCATAAGCCAGCCGACTGAGCGCCCACAGGCTGTCGCCGCGGGAAATCACCCGGCTGCCGGTCTCCGCCGGCGCGACGCTGAGGCCATCCGCCGGCGAGGCCGATGCAACGGTCGTCGCCGCCGGCGCCCGCGCCATGACGCGAGGTTTCGGCGCTCCGACCAGCTTCGGCCGGGCCGCGAGCCTGTCGGATACCGCGGCCAGATGCGGCGAGCCCGACTGCAGGGCGGCGACGACATCCGATTTGTCGTCCGGCTTCTCGGCCTGCTTCACGTCTTGCCTGGCGACCGGTGCCGGACGCGCGGGCGGCGGCGCCGCCTCGGCGATGGTCACCGGCATGGTCCGGCTGGACTGCGTGACCGTGCCATCCGGCGCCCTGGCGCGGAGCGTCAATTCATAGGAGCCGGCGGGAAGCTGCGGCGGGGTCATGACGAACTGACCCGAGGCGTCCGCGACCACCGTATCGAGCGGCTTGCCGTCGCGCAGCAGCTCGACCTTCGCACCCGGCGTGGCCTGGCCCGCAATCACCGCCGCCTCGCCGTGATCGTCGACGCGGGCGACGTCGAAACGAGGGCCGGTGTCGGCGACCGCCGGCGGCGGCTTGACCGGTGCAAGATCGGGCAGCGCCGTGACCTGCTTCTGAATCTCGCCCAGCGCGGCCACCTTCGGCTCGGGGGCTGGCGACGGCGACGCCGCGGGCGCAGGCGGCGCGATGGCGGCAAGCTTCGGCTGGTCCGGTTTGGGCTGTTCCAGTTTCGGCTCGGGCTTGAGGTCGACCTTGGCCTCGACCTTTGGTTCGACCTTGGACTCGGGCTTGGCGGCGACGGCGGTCTTGGTCCCGTCCGGCAGCAGGCGGCGCAGCTCGGTCGGGCCGATCACCAGCACCGTGCCGACCAGTGCGAGCAGGCAAAGAGCAATGAAGGCCTTGGATGCGGTCATCATCGGAAAAGAACCTTGGGTGGCAAATCAGCCGAGGGCGGCAGGGTGCGCCGAATTGGCTGCGGCAGCAAGACGGTCGATGGGATGAGACCTCCGTCCCGGCACTCAGGGATGAACCGGCGCCACCCCGCCGGCGTCAAATCACGCGAGGCCGCATCGCGGCATTTTTTGAGGAATTTTCCCGTGACCGCATTTTGCCGTTCCGCCCCAAGTCTCACCCTTGGGGTGGCGCTTGCCCTGACGCTTGCCGCTTCCCCCGCGCTTTCAGCCTCCGGCCCGCCGCCGGGGTTTGTCCTCACCGACAATGCCGAGCTGGCCTTCACCTCGCCCGACGGCGCCACCAAGCTCGAGCAGTACATGAAGGACAGTGAAGACCTTTTCGGCGTCAAATGGCAGGTCTGGGCGCGGCGCGGGGATCAGATGACGGAGCTGAAGCCCGAGCAGGGCTATGGCGCCGGCTTCCGCTTCACCAGCGACTCGCAATGGCTGGTGCGCATGCAGAAGACTGGCTCGGGCTCGCAGGACCTCTTTCTCTACCATGTCGAGAACGGGAAGTTCGTAAGCCCAACGAAGAAGTCGCTCAGCGATCTCGCCTGGGACTATTTCCACAGCCGTCCCGACACGAAGAAGATGAAGCTCGACTACCACATCTCGGCCAATCTCATGAAAGGCACGGAGGATGGGTATCGCTGGCTCGGCGTCGACTGGCCCAACAACCGCTACCTGCTGATCTCGCTGTCGGGCGAAATGGACAAGCATCCGAAGAACGTCGCCGTGAAGGGGCTCGCCGACTGGAAATGCCGCTATGACCTCAAGACCGGCAAGTTCGATGTCCCCGCGATGTTCGCCAAGGGCAATGCGGAAGCGCTTGAGTGGGAGATCAAGCGGTGAGTACACCGCAATCGCCGCGATCGCTGGAACAACCCTCTGATTTCGTTCCGATTCATAGTTTCCTAACCCTCGCTGGTAACGGGGTCTTGTCGGTTTTGCTGCACCTTGCATCCCACGGGAGGGCTGGATGGGCACATCGATCCGATGGACCGCGCGCATGCGCGCGCTGCTCCGTCGCTGGCGGGGAGCGCCACTGACATGGCTGATCGTCGGCGGCTTCGTGCTGATGGCCGCGACCGCAATCGGCACCGCGCTCACCGTCGACCGCTTCCGGCAGAATGCAATCGAGAGCGGCCGCGACAGCCTTGAGAATTCCGTGCGCCTGCTGGCCCGGCATTTCGACCGCGAGTTCGAGGATTTCGCGGTGCTGCAGAAGAGCATCATCACCGAGCTCGAGAGCCGCGGCATCGAATCCGCCGACATCTTCCGCAGCGAGATGGGCACGCTGGCCATGCACGAGGTGTTGCGGGCGAAAGCCAGCGGCTGGACCGACGTCGCCGGCGCCAATCTGTTCGATTCCAGGGGCATGCTGATCAACTCGTCGCGGCGCTGGCCGGTCGCCGACGTCTCGGTCGCGGACCGCGGCTACTTCAACCGCCTCAAGAACGATCCGACCGCGCAGGAAGAGGTGGAGGTGGTGAACGGCCGGCTCGGCAGCGGACCGGCGATCGTGTTCGCGCGGCGCGTGTCCGGCCCGCATGGCGAATTCCTCGGGCTGGTCTCGCGCGCGATCGCGCCCGAGCAGTTCGAATCCTTCTTCGCCTCGACCGGGCTCGGCGAGGAATCCTCGATCGCGATGCACCACCAGAACGGCCAATTGCTGGCGCGCGTTCCGCGCGTCGATGCGATGATCGGGCAGAACTTTCGCAAGGGCACGCCGGAGCAGGTGGCGGTGTTCGACCGCACCTTTGTCACCATGCAGCTCGCCAGCCCGATCGACGGCAAGGACCGCATCGTCGCCTCGCGCCTGCTCGCCGGCGAGCCGCTGGTCGTGGTCGCGACCAAGTCGCTGGATGCGACGCTTGCGACCTGGCGCACGCAGACGAAATTCTTCGTCACCGTCGCCGTGCTGTCGATCGGCCTGCTGGTGCTGACGCTGTTCCTGATCTTCCGCCAGGTCACGAACAGGCTCTCGCTGGAGAAGCAGCGGCTCGACACCGCGATGAACACGATGACGCAAGGGCTCCTGATGTTCGATCAGGACGAGCGGCTGATCGTCTGCAACCGGCGCTACATCGAGATGTACGGCCTGTCCTCCGACGTGGTGAAGCCCGGCGCCACTTTCCGCGACGTGATCCGGCACCGCCATGACACCGGCTCGTTCCACGGCGACGTCGAGGCCTATTGCGACGACATTCTGAGCCATGTCGGGCGCACCCAGAGCGCCATCGTGGAGACCGCGGACGGCCGCCTGATCGAGATCAAGAACCAGCCCGGCGCCGCCGGCGGCTGGCTCGCGACCCATGACGACGTCACCGCGCGCATCCGTGCCGACGAGCGCATCGCCCATATGGCGCACTACGACGCGCTGACCGACCTGCCCAACCGCGTGCTGCTGCGCGGCCATCTGGAGCGGCGCGTGGCGGAGCTTGCCCAGGGCAAGCCGTTCGCCATCCTCTATATCGACGTCGACGAGTTCAAGGGCGTCAACGATTCGCTGGGACACGAGGTCGGCGACGAATTGCTGCGGCAGGTGGCGATGCGCCTGCGCGCCTGCGTCAGCGGCAACGACCTCGTCGCGCGGCTCGGCGGCGACGAGTTTGCCATCGTCAAGGCCGGCACGAGCGATCCGGTCGAGCTGACGGCGCTCGCCGAGCAGATCCTGACGACGCTGCGCACGCCGGTGGACTGCAAGGGCCAGGAGGTCCCGACCGATGCCAGCATCGGCATCGCGATCGCGCCCGACCATGGCGACAATCTCGACGATTTGCTCAAGCGCGCCGATCTCGCCATGTATGCGGCGAAGTCGGAGGGACGCCGCACCTTCCGCATCTTCGCGCCCGAATACGACGCCAAGGCGCGGCTGCGCCGTCAGCTCGAGCTCGATCTGCGCCAGGCCCTCGCCCGCGGCGAGTTCGAGGTGCACTACCAGCCGCTGGTCGATCTCGCGGCCAATGTCGTGACCGGCTGCGAAGCGCTGCTGCGCTGGCGCCATCCCGAGCGCGGCATGGTCTCGCCGGCGGATTTCATTCCCGTGGCGGAAGATACCGGACTGATCGGCGAGATCGGCGAATGGGTGCTGAAGCAGGCCTGCCGTGAGGCCGCCTCCTGGCCCGGCCAGATTCACATCGCCGTCAACGTCTCACCGGTGCAGTTCCGCTCGCGGACGCTGGCGTTGAAGGTCGCTGCCGCGCTCGCGGAGTCCGGACTTGCACCGGGCCGGCTCGAGCTCGAGATCACCGAGACCGTGCTGATCCGCGACGACGAGGAGGCACTGACGATCCTGCAGCAGCTGCGCGAGCTCGGCGTGCGCATCGCGCTGGACGATTTCGGTACCGGCTATTCCTCGCTGAGCTATCTGCACCGCTTCCCGTTCGACAAGATCAAGATCGACCGCAGCTTCATCAACGACATCGGTCAGTCCGAAGATTCCTCCCCGATCGTGCAGGCCGTGGTGCACATGGCCGCGGCCCGCCACATGGCGACGACCGCCGAAGGCGTCGAGACCGAAGCCCAGCGCGAGGTGCTGCGCCGGCTGGGATGCAGCCAGATGCAGGGCTGGCTGTTCAGCCCGGCCGTGCCGGCTGCGAAGCTGAAGCAGCTGCTGGCGTCGCAGGCGGTTGCGGCTTAGCGGCGCGACGCTGAAAGGAAAACGCTGCGGAGTTTATGCGGCCTGACCCGCCGGGCAAACTTGGATTGAGAAAGACTTCCACCACATCAATCTCGTCGACTCTGCAATGGGTCCGACTCGGCTGTCAGCCACAGCCGGCGATGAGGTCCGCCGTCCATCGGCCAGCCGACGTTGATCCGCCCTACTCGCGCGAGCCATGACGCGCGTACTGCTTCGGAACGGCTCCCTTATCCACGGATCGCGGCATTGGCCTTTTCAGCCGCGGCGATCATTGCATCCTTTGCCGATCTGACTCCGGACACGACTTCATTAACGCCAATCATGAAGACATCCTGGATGGGTCTCGATTGCGGGTGGAAAAGGATTGCCTTGGCGCGATCGACATCGGCCTTTTGCAAGTTGCTCAGTGCTGCCTCGGCTGCTTGCCGGCCGAATGCGTTATTGAAAGCCTCGCTCGACCAGGCCGACAGCCGTGTCGTTGCCAGTCCCGCAGCTGCGGTCCGCAACGAGGTCGGCTTGCTCGTTGCCCATAGCAGGAACAGGAAAGCGGCCTGCTTGTTCTTTGATTTGGAATTGATGCACGCCTGCCAGTGCGACATGAAGGGGACGGGTTCGCGGCCGGGGAGATGCGGAAAGGCTGCAAACCCCGCCTGCTTGGCCACATGGCTCTTCGCTGGATTGGAGATGTCGGTCGCAAAGTTGCTGCTATCGATCGCCATTGCTGTCCTGCCCTGCAGGAAATCGTCCAGCACCTGGTACCATTCATAGCTGCCGACCCCGATGGGCCCCGCCTCGCGGAGCAGCCGTCCGTACATGTCGACGGCCGCGATCGCCTCAGGGCTCGCGAAAGCCGCCCTGTTGTCCTTGATCATGGCGCCACCGTAAGAGAACACGAAAGCCATGGCCGCTGGGGTGGAATTGCCGCCCGCCTGGGCTCGCATCGCGATTCCCGATATCGCATCGGTCTTGACTGCCCTGGCGGTCGCGAGCAGTTCGTCGAAAGTCTGGGGAGCCGGCAAGTCCTTGGCTGCCAACATGTCGCTGTTGAGGAACAGGGTCATCGCCTCGGACGTGATCGTTAAGCCGTATCTCTCGCCGTCCGGCCACAGCGAGAAAGTCCGGGCGGTCTTGAGAAGATCGCGCTCGTCATACCAAACAAGATCGGTCAGCGACTTCTTGGAATAATAAGCGTTCAGCGGCTCGAGCCACCCTCCGGAGATGCCCTGGCCGTACGTGGCGAACATGCAAACGTCAGGTGTACTGCTGCCGCGTGCGAGCCTGATCGGTATCGCGCTCAGGTATGTGGTTTCCGGTGCAAAGTCGGTCACGACGTTGATGCCGGTGAGCTTGGTGAAATCCGGCAACAGCGGCGTGATCGCACTGGACCAGGGATGGATCGCACCTGCGAGCGTGATCGCCTGCCCCGCAAACTGCTTCCAGTCGATTGCGGCGCTGGCATAGGCCTGGTCATCCACGGCCAAGCTCGTGCGCGGTAACATGGTGAAGGCCGGCAAGACTGCTCCCGCAGCGCCCAATCCCTTGACGAAGCTGCGCCGGCTGACGGGCGCGCGACCGCTTGATGAGTTTCCATCCATGATGGTGCTCCCCCAGCTATGGCATTCACAGGATGCGAAGCTGAGCCATATCCGTCAGTTCGCGCCATTGCGAAGCCGGGATGCGCGGCCGGGAATGTTGGGTTCCCGGGTCCCGTGCCAACGCGCATGTGCTATCGTTGCGTGCATGCGCTGCCCGCCATTCTATCACGCGACCGCCGGGCGGTCACCGAAGACACGAAGCCGATGCCAGCTTTTGCTCGGAGCCACTTTTCGCGATGGTTTGCACGACCGCTGATCCCTGTGATTGCAGCGCTTCTGACGTTGTCCGCGGTGACCGGATTGCTCGGTCTCCAAAGCTGGCGTGACGGCGAGGCGATCAATCTCTCGCTCGAGCACAGCGGCCAGGTCATTGACACCCTTGATCGGCTTCGGACGATCATCGTCGACCTGGAGACTGAAAGGAGCGGGTATCTGCTCACCCTCGACCCGGCTTATCTCAAGGCTTACGGCGTCTCGGACGAAAGCGTACGACGGGAGACTGAGGCGCTCCAGACTCTGGTCGCAAACGATCCGTTACAGAGTTTTCGCGCCGGACATCTGGCTCTGATCATTTCAGAAAAGCTGCGTGAGATCGACGACCTCGTCAAAACGGCGGCCCGCGTATCCGGGCAGGCGGCCCAGGCAATGATCCGCGGCATGGACGATATCCGATTGCAAATCGACCTGTTGCAGGACGTTGAGCGTTTTCAGCTCGTAGGTTGGGAGAAGCGCGCCGGGGACCTCGAACGACGCAGGACGCGGCTTGGCCTCGCAGCCGGCGTCATCGGCGCCGTCCTGGTGGGGACCGCGATGGCGCTCGCGCGGATCGAGGCGAAGCGGCGGAGAAAGGCAACCGAGGAGAACGTGCAGCTCCACAGCGATCTCCTGGAGCGCGACAGAAAGATTCGACGCCTCGTCGACTCCAACATCATAGGGGTCATGATCTGGAACCTCGAAGGTTGCATACTTGAGGCCAACGACGCGTTTCTGCGTATCGTGGGTTACGACCGCGAGGATCTCGCCGCGAGACGCCTGCACCGTACGATGCTGACGCCGCCGGAATGGCGCGACCTCGACGCACGTAACATTGCGGAGCTGGAGCTGATCGGGACCCTCGCGCCATTCGAGAAGGAGTATTTGCGTAAAGACGGAAGCCGTGTGTCCGTGCTAATCGGCGGGGCGATGTTCGAAGAGGGTACAAATCAAGGCGTTGGCTTCATCCTTGATTTGACCGAGCGCAAGCGGGCGGAAGAGGCGTTGCGCCAGAGTGAGGAGCGCTTTCGCACCCTCGTGCAATTCTCCTTCGACGTGTACTGGGAGACCGACGCGCAGCATCGCTTTACCCGCCAGGAATTCGCGGAGAGCCTCGCCGACGCGCCGGCGGCGGACTCGGAGATCGGTAAGACGCGCTGGGAAGTGCCTTACCTTGAGCCTGACGCAGAGGCCTGGCGCAAGCACCGGGAAACGCTCGATGCCCATCTGTCGTTCCGTGATTTTGAGCTCGCTAGGCCGGCACGCGACGGCAGCAAGCGCTATGTGTCCGTCTCGGGGCTGCCGGTGTTCGATAAGACGGGCCGCTTCGTCGGCTACCGCGGCGTCGGGCGGCACATCACCGAACGCAAGCGGGCCGAAGAAGCCTTGCGCTCTGCGCAGGCGGAGCTCGCGCACGCCAATCGCGTCACCATGATGGGGCAGCTCGCGGCCTCGATCGCCCATGAAGTCAGCCAGCCGATCACGGCGATGGTCACCAATGCCGAGGCCGGATTGTCCTGGCTGGCTGCCCAGCCGCCGAATCTGGAGCAGGTCCGGCAGATGTTCGATTGTATCGTCAACGACGGTCTGCGAGCCGGCGATGTAATCGGGCGGATCCGGGCCCTGGTGAAGAAGGCGCCTCAACAGAGGGTAGCGTTGGAGATCAACGCGGTGGTACTTGAGGTCATCGCCCTGACCCGTCTCGAAGCGGCCAAGAATGGCGTCCTGGTGCGGACGCGACTTGCGGAGGACTTTCCACCGATTCAAGCGGATCGGGTCCAGGTTCAACAGGTGATCCTCAACCTGATCATCAATGCAGTCGAGGCGATGGGCGGAACGGGCGATGGGGTGCGGGAGCTGCTGATCAGCACCGGCAGAACTGCCTCGAACGGCGTATTCGTCAGCGTGCGGGATACTGGTCCGGGACTGGACCCGAGGACGATGGACCGCCTCTTCGACCCCTTCTTCACCACAAAATCCAAGGGGATGGGCATGGGTCTGGCCATCTGCCATTCGATCATCGAGGCGCACGGCGGACGGATGTGGGCCGGCGCAAATGAACCGAGGGGCGCCATCTTTCAGTTCACGCTGCCTGTAGAACCAGACGAAACCGTTCCCTCCGGACACGTCGACCCGATGTCGGCGGTATAAGACTGCAGGACCGCGGAGCGAACGACTGTTCTCGGCGGCAGAAGCCCGGCTGTGATCGCCAGCAGCTCAGAACGTCTGCTTCGGGGTCACTTACCGACATCCTGGGAGCAGGGGGCCTCGCCGCGCAGGCTCGCGACGACGGCCGATACGCGAACTCGCCGCTCAAGGGCTGGTTCGCATCATCCGCTGCTTCATGCCGGGCAGCATGATTTGAGCCGCCACGAACTCCACAGGGACAGGATGTTCACACCGACCGTCTGGCAGACTGCACTTCGACAAACTCGGAATCGGGGTGGCTGACGATGGTGGCAACCATGATGCCGCTGATGATCAGCGACCAGGCGGTGTTCCAATAAATCCAAAACACGAGCCAGCCTCCGTTTTCAATCTCTCAGCCTGCGGGAACGGGTAACGGCAGAGCGATGCCGCGGTTCCCAACACGAGGCGCGGCAGGACCGCGCGGCAAGACGCTATTTTGATTTGGTCGGCGGCGACGCCTGATCGGTTTGGCCGGTGTGGCGCTTTGCCACGACGTCCTCATCATGTTCGCCTTGGTGCGGGCGCGGCGGCGACTTGGGCTGACCGGCCTGACCGCCATGCTTGCCGCCCATGTCGGGCTTACCTTCGAGATCGTTTTCACGGGGCATGCCGGTTCAATGCGCTCGCGCGGCATTGGTTCGCCTTGCGCCGGCCGTTTTCGCCTGTGAACGAGTTCATAGGATTGCCGCGGTTTGCAGTGCACGATTCCGGTGCCCCGCAGCTTCATGACAGCGACGGATTCGACCAGATGCGGAAACGACTCATCACCTGGACCATCCTGACGTCCGCTCTGGTGGCGGTCGCCGTCTGGACTGTGCTCGGACCACCCGCTCATCCGTCCAGTCCGCATCTGCCCTCCCGGACCGCGGCGATGCGGTAGCCGCTCTCCGGCGACCGATACAATTTCGGCATCGATCGATCCCAACTGGAATTTGGTGCGGCGGCGCGCCGCCCGCTATCCTCGCCGGCAAAACGACAAGGCTGCGACCGGCCCTCAGGAGGAGCCCATGTTGAGATCGACCCGACGCATCGCATCCAAAGCGCCACGCGCTGCGATCGCCACCACCCTGTTCGCAGCCCTCACTCTCATTTCTGGAGTCCACGCCGGCATGGCCGAGACCTTCGCCTATGTCGGCAACGCCGACAGCAACGACATCAGCGTGTTCAAGATGACCGAGAGCGGCGAGATGATTCCGGTGCAGACGGCCGCCTTCAAGGGCGTCGACAAGCCCGGCTCCTCGACGCCGCTCGCGATCACGCCCGACCACCGCGTGCTGATCGCCGGCATCCGCTCGCAGCCATACATGGCCGTGAGCTTTGCGATCGATCCCAAGACAGGCCAGCTCAGTCCTATCGGCACCGGACCGCTCGCCGACAGCATGGCCAATATCGCGATCGACCGCAGCGGAAAATTCCTGTTCAGCGCCTCCTATGGCGGCAACAAGGTCGCGCTGAATCCGCTTTCCGCCAACGGCGTCGCCGGCGAGCCGAAGCAGGTGATCCCGACCGGGCTGAACGCGCACGCCTTCCTGCCCTCGCCCGACAACCGCTTCGTGTTCGCAACCAATCTCGGCTCCGATCAGGTGCTGGGCTTCGCGTTCGATGCCACGACCGGCACGCTGACGCCGAACGATCCGCCCGCCCACAAAGTGCCGGAGAAATCCGGGCCGCGGCACTTCGTATTCCACCCCAATGGCAAGTTCGTCTATCTCATCCACGAGCTGAACGGCGACGTCGCCGCATTCACCTACGAGGCCAGGAGCGGCGCCTGGGACGAGATCCAGCGCACCACGGCGCTGCCGGAAGGCTTTTCGGGAAAACCCTGGGCCGCCGACATCCACATCACTCCGGACGGCCGCTTCCTCTACGCCTCCGAGCGCACCACCAACACGCTCACCGCCTACAAGGTCGACGCCGCCAGCGGCAAGCTGACCACGATCGGCAGCGTGCCGACCGAGAAGCAGCCGCGCGGCTTCCACATCGATCCCACGGGGCGCTACCTCGCCGCGGTCGGCGAGCTCTCCGACAGCATGACGGTCTATGCGATCGACCAGGGCAGCGGCGCGCTGGCCAGGCTGAAATCCTACCCCACCGGCAAGAAGCCGAACTGGGTGGAGTTCCTGAACCTGCCGTGAGGGGCGCCGCCGCCGACCTACGTAATCATCCGTAATTTCGGAAGGCGCGCCTTGTCGTCATATCATCGGTCATGGACCGTCAGATCGTCTTCAAATGCCCGCAGACCGGCATGAACGTGCAGCATCGGCTCGGCGACGAGCCCGCCGACCGCACGCATGTGTCGGTGTCCTGTCCGGCCTGCACGCGCCTGCATTTGATCGACCGGGCCAACGGCAAGCTGCTGGGTGAGCGCCGCGGCTGACGGGCCGTTTAGGCCCGCGCCGCGACCTGTGCCGTGACCTGCGCCGTGACGTCCTCGACATGGTGCAGCAGATAGACCAGATGGCCCGTCGTGTCGTGGATCGGCGAGTTGATCGGCTGCCAATGACGCTCGACGAAGGTGCCGCCGGGATCGCGGATGTCGTAACGCTGGATCGCCATGGCATGGGCCCGCCCGGTTTCGCCGACGATCCTCAAGCTGCTGTAGAGATTGCTGACGCCATCGGCGAGCGGATCGTCGGGATTATCAGGGAACATCTCGAACAGCGAGCGGCCGACGATTTCGGCCCGGCTGGTCAAAGTCGCGGCTGCATAGGCATCGTTGACGTCGACGATCACGAGGCCCGGCCCCGGGTCCAGCAGCATATAGGGATGCGGGGAGGCATCGAATTCGGGCTGGAATTGCTGCCGGATCGTGTCGGTGTCGCCGTGCTGCCGCCGGCGCTGGCCGCCGAATTCAACAGCGCCAACTGGCGCTTGGCCGATGCCAGCAGCGCGCGCACGGTGTTCTGGACCGTCGGGTCGGCCGTTTCATTGAGCAGCCGCTCGAAATGAACGATATTCTGCTCGCAAACGAACCGTTGCATCCCGCCTCGACCATGAGCTGTGCGGCCGCCCTGCCGCGTCATCCTGATTCTAGTTCCTTACAGGCGCCCCCGGCAGATGAGAAGACCGTGATCGGCGGCACTTTGGGAGTAGTGCCAACCGCGGCGCGCCCGCCCGCGAAAAGCGAACCTGTTGCCCAATCCTGCGACTAATCAAAGACTTGCTGCGACGGCCCGCGGCGGCGTGGCCACCCTTTTTGGGACAACGCTGCCGTAGTCCGCAGCCCTGCCATCTGCTATCGATTGGAGGCATAGCCCCCGTGGAATTTCCGATGCGTCATTTGCCCCGTGCCGTCGTTCGAAGCCTGTGCCCCGCAGCCGTCGCCGGCATGCTCATCCTCGGTCCCGATCCGGCCGCAGCCGCCGATGACGACGCGCCCAGGGGGCCGGCGGTCACGGTGCTGAAAGTCGCAAAATCCTGCTTCTCCGACATCGTCGAGGCCACCGGCACGATCATCGCGCGGGAGGAAACCTCGGTGCGGCCCGAACGTCCGGGCCTCAAGGTCACGGACGTGCTGGCCGAAGCCGGCGACACCACCACCGCCGGCCAGGTGCTGGCGCGGCTGGCGCTCCCCGAGGGCGGCACGCTGCAGGTCACCGCACCGGTAGCGGGCGTGATCGCGACGTCGACCGCCCAGATCGGCAACTTCGCCTCGGCCAAGGGCGAGGCCTTGTTCACGATCGTGGCGCGCAGCGAATACGATCTCGTCGGTCTGGTGGCGACCACCGACATGCGCAAGCTCGCGGTCAATCAGCCGGCGACCGTGCGGATCGCGGGCGCCGGCGACATCGACGGCAAGGTGCGCCGCATCGGTCCGACCGTTGAGCCGAACATCCAGCAGGGCATGGTCTATATCGGCATCTCCTCGCAGAAGCGGCTGCTGCTGAAGGCGAGCGGACGCGCGCTGATCAAGACCGGGCAGAGCTGCAACGTCGCGGTGCCGCTGACCGCCGTGCAATATTCATCCGCCGGCACCGTGGTGCAGGTGATCCGCCGCAACCGCGTCGAGACCAAGCGTGTCGAAGTCGGATTGATGTCGGGCGGCAATATCGAGGTCCGTGACGGCCTCAACGACGGCGATGTCGTCGTCGCCCGCGCCGGCGCGCTCCTGCGCGAAGGCGATCCGGTGCGCCCGGTGATGGCCGCGGAAGCGGCGAAGTAGGCTTCCTCGTGTCCCGGACGCGCTGCAGCGTGTAACGCTGCTGCGCAGAGCCGGGACCCATCTCGTCACACAGCGACGGTCAAAAAAACTGGCCCCGGCTCAGCGTCGCATCATTGCATGATGCGCCGCGTCCGGGGCACGAGAGATCGTAAATTTGATAGCATGCCGTAGGGTGGGCAAAGCGGAGCGTGCCCACGTCCTCTATCCAAATCCTGGAAAGATGGTGGGCACGGCGCGATGCGCCTTTGCCCACCCTACGATTGCGTCACAAGACGCGAGAGAAAAACTAGCCGCCGGCTTCGCCGAAATGGACGTCCTCGAGCAAGGACGACGACACGGTCGGGACCTGGTCGCCTTCGCTGGCGCGGGAGATGGCGACGCGGGTCTTGTTGAAGACGCTTTCGGCGCTGCCCTTCGCACTGAGGTTGTTCAGGAACTCGCTGACCAGCACGCTGTGCTCGCCCTTGCCGTCGTCGACGACCTTGCCGGGCGAAGCGGAGGAGAGGATCAGCGCGTTGTCGGACGCGCTGATCGGCGCGAGACCGTGGCTATAGGAGCGGAAGCGGCGCTCGTAAGGGTTACGGCGGGAGGCATCGACGACGACGAGCTTGGCCTTGGCGCCCTGCTCCTTCATCATGTCGATCACGCCGTCGATCGAGACGCCCTGGCGGCGGACGTCGCTTTCCTTCCAGATCACGGCATCGACCGGCAGCATGTAGCTCTCGCGTCCCGCCTGCACGCCGTAGCCGCCGAAGAACAGCATGACGACGGTGTCGCGCTTGATCCGGGACTTCAGGCGGCCCACGGCGCGGACCATGTCGTCCTTGGTCGCGTCTTCGACCATGTCGACGTCAAAACCGTTCTTGCGCAGCGACGAGGACAGCGCGCGGGCGTCGTTGATCGACTGCGTCAGCGGCGCGCTGGCGTCGGGATAATGTCCATTGCCGATGACCAGCGCCAGGCGCGAGGTCTGGCCGATCGAGCCGGTGATCTGGTCGGTGGAGACGGCCTTGGCAGCATCGATCGCGCGCATGTTGAGAGCAGCATGGGCGCCGATCACCAGCGAGACCGTGCCGATCAGGGCGGCGGCCAACGCGATGGTGCGTCGGGAAAGGTCGAGCTGCTTTACATTCATCTCGTTCGTTTCCTGTGCCAAAGACCAGCCACACGCGCGCACACTGTTTGAGTAGCGCGATAGCGTCTTTAGGTTTGAGGGATTGGCCGGGGATGTGCCCCCGAATTGCGCGCAATTTGCGGCGCCGCACCAAACAAACCTTTAACCGGATATAGGGTGCCCGGCAATAGATTGCCCAAAATTTGAGCTAAGCCACTGACGATATTCGTTAATTCTCCTGCGCAGATTTGTTGGTTTTCCCTCCCCGACAGCCTTTTCGAGCCTCGATCATGCAGCCTTCATGCCGGCTTTTTCCGTGACTTCCATCACATTTGTATTTCCCGCGAATCCGGGTAGCCTTTTCAACGACTTGCAGGGGGTGGCGCGTGGCAGGAAGCGCGCTGGCCGGCCCCCGGCCAAAACCCCGCCAAAGGCCCCGCGACCAGGTATTTCATGAACTTTCATTATTTTGCCGGCGCCGCCTGCCGGGCGCTGACCGCGCGGAAGGACGGCCCCTCGCTTTACGACGTCTGCGATCCCGTCTTGTCTGCTGCGGCCAGCGGCGATCCGCATCTGGCCAAATTCTACAAGACCGCGCTCGGCAACCCCGCGCTGCGGGTGCTGCTGCGGCGGGCCGGA
>NZ_LBJU01000083.1:0-40378 GCF_028128835.1 Bradyrhizobium sp. CCBAU 65884
CCGCGGTCACGGCTCCCGCCGCTCCGGCCGCGACGGTTGCTGCCGCGCCGTCGGTCGGCTTTGACGCCAATACGCAGCCGGCGCCCGTCGCGGCTCCTGCTCCTGCACCCGCGCCGGTCGCAGTTGCTCCGGCGCCCGCTCCGGCCCCTGTGGCCGCCGCGCCTGTGGTGGTCGCCAACACGCCGATCGGCGTCTGGGCCACCGAAGAGAACAAGGGCAATGTCCGCGTCGAGCAGTGCGGCGCCAATCTCTGCGGCTATGCCGAAAAGACCAATGCGCGCATCCTGATCAACATGAAGCCAGAGGGCTCGAAGTGGAGCGGCCGCATCCACGATCCCGACTCCGGCCGCAATTACGACTCGACCATCGCGATGAAGGGTCCGAATGCGATGCGCGTGCAGGGTTGCGCCTTCGGCGGCATGTTCTGCGGCGGCCAGACCTGGAAGCGCGTGAGCTGACACCGCAGGTGTCATCCCGGGGCGATGCGAAGCATCGAACCCGGGATCTCGCGCGGCGAACTCGCACCACAACTTCGAGATTCCGGGTTCGCGACTTCGTCGCGCCCCGGAATGACGAGTAAGAAGGCGGCGCCAAATCCCTCACCGAACGTGACGTCTGAACGTTCGGCCCTCCTCCTGCCACACACGTTCATCCACCATTCAGGTCCCCCCGGCTGATATCAACCGATCTCGCCTCGCGTTCTCACCGGGACTTCCTCGTGACATCAATGCTGGCCTGGCGCCGCTTCGTGTTCGCGCTCGTGCTGCCGGCATTGCCGCTGGCAGGCGCGAGCGTTGCGATCGCATCCGATGCGATCGAAGTCGCCCAGGCCCAGCCACAAGCGCAGCCGGCGCCAGCGCCCTCCCCAACGCCATCGGCTTCACCGACACCGGCCGCGGACGCACAACCCGCCGCCGTCGAGCCGATCGGCAACGTTGCGACCGTCACGGGCATCGCGACCGTGATCCGCGACAAGAATTCCTATCCGCTGCGCGTGCGCGACGACATCTATCTCAACGACGTGGTGCAGACCTCGTCGAACTCCACGGTCGGCATCACTTTCGACGACGCCACCACGTTCAATCTTTCAGCCAGCTCGAAGATCACCATCGACAATTACGTCTATGAGGACGGCGGCAAGCAGAACTCAGGGATATTCGACGTCGGAAAGGGCACAGTGGCCTTCGTTGCAGCTGCGGTGGCGAAGACCGGTAACATGAAAATCACGACGCCGACCGCGACGCTCGGCATCCGCGGCACCACCGGCGTCGTCGAGGTGCCTGAAGGCGCGGCAGCGAGCAGCGCGCGCAACGTCAACATCAAGCTCTATCCCGACGCCGACGGCCGCGTCGGCCACATCGACGTCGACGACCGCACCAGCGGCACGCGGCTCGGCGCGCTGACGCAAGGCGCGAGCGGCTTTGCGATCCGGCCCGGCGCGGCCACTGCCGGAATCATGCGCTTCGCCGCGGTGCCGATTACGATTCCCGCGCAACAGATCGCACGCGATCGCGGTTTCGTCGGCCAGGTGCATCTGGCGCAAACCACGGGCCGCCAGATCGTCACCGAGCAGCGTGACTTCCGCCGCGCCAATCCGACCGCGCTCAGCCGCATTCCGCGGCCGGCCCAGGCGCCGCAGCAACAACAACTGCGGCCGACGACCGCACCTGGCCAACAGCCGCAGCGGCCGAACGGCCAGCCCGGTCAGAACAACCGTCCGGGTCAGCAGCAGCCGGGCACGCCGGGCCGGCAAGGAACGCAGCAGCCGCAGCGGCAAGGACAACAAGGACAAGGCGGCGTCGTGCAACCGGGCACGCCGCGTGCGGGCCAGGGGCAACTGCCGCGAGGACAACAGCAACAAGGCCAGCCGCAGCACGGCCAGCAGCAAGGTGCAGGGCGTCCAACGCGCCCTGGACAAGCCACCCCGCCGAACGCCACGCCGCAAACACAGCCGCAGCGTGGTGGGCAGATTCAGCCCGGAGGAGTCGTGCCGTCACAGCCGGGTGGGACTCATCCGCAGCCGCAACTGCCGCGCACCGGCATGCAGCCGGCCCATCCGCCCGCAGTCCAACCGCCGGGCATGCAGCGACCCGGCGGCTTCCAGCAGCGCCTCCCTGCCGCGCAACGCCCCGTAGCGCCGCGCAAACCGGCGCCGGCTCCGAAGGAGAAGGAGCGGCGGTAAAGTTCGGCGTGCATGAGCGCGCTCGGTGCGCTTCCTCGCCTGAGGGGCTGCTTCCGCAGAAATAGTGGCAGTGAGACTCGCGGAGAGTGCCCTCACCCGGATTGCATCTACGATGCAATCCGACCTCTCCCCGCAAGCGGGGCGAGGTGAAGACAACTCACGCCTCGCCGCGCAGCCAGGCCTTCACCTTCTGCAGGAGACCATGCCGCAGCTCCTCGACGGATGCGGCTTCGGCCGGCGTCAGCGTCTGCAGCGTTGCATCGATATCGTCGGCCGCGAGCGGCGGCGTCGGCTCGGGCGCGGGCGGCGACGCCAGCCCCGCTGCCGCAAGCGCGATCGGGCCGATCTGGGTCAGAAAGGCGCGCTCATATTCGCGCGACAGGCGCGAAAGCGCGTCGTCCAGCGGCAGCCAGTCGACCGCCTTGATGTCGTTCATCAGCTTGCGGACCGGACCGCCCTCAGCTTCCATGCGCCAGAAATGCACGACCTTGGAACGCCCGCCGGACTGATAGACGAGCGTGCCCAGGAATTCGTGGATGGCGACGTCGTGTCCAGTTTCCTCGAGCACCTCGCGGTGCGCGGCCTGTTTCGGCGTTTCGCCGTCGTCGAGCTTTCCCTTGGGCAAAACCCATTCGTTGCGCTTGCGCTGGCGCACGACCGCGATCAGCGGCACAGCTCCACGCCGCAGCACAATACCACCCGCCGCCATGACCGGCGCTCGCGCCATCACTCACATCCGTGTCGATCTATGCATCCCCACAGGACGATATAGGCGTCGGACGCGGCGGATTGAAGGCTATCCTCTCCTCAACAGCGCTTGACCGGCGCGAATGCGCGTGCCCTCGGCGATGCCGTCGCAGAAGGTGAAATCGCCGGGCGCGAGGATGATGATGGTCGAGCCGTGCTCGAACCAGCCGAGCTCCTCGCCCTTGGCCACGTTGACGTCGCAGGGGAAATTGACCGGGCCGCGGGTCTGCGCGTTCAGCACCATGTCGAGGAAGTGCAGGCGGATGCTCGCGACCAGGATCGCGGCAACCGGCACCAGCGTCACGGCCTCGCCGGTCGCTAGACGCGTCCGGATCACGGCGCGCTCGTTCTTGCAGAACAGACGCTCGACCCGCTTCAAGGCGATCGGGTTGACGTTCCAGACATCGCCATGGATCAGCGTGACCCGCTCGATATGCGCACCATGGGGTGCATGGAAGCGGTGATACATGCTCGAGGTCAGCCGCAGCGTGACGAAGCTTCCGTCGCGATGCTGATCAACCAGTGCGGAATCGCCGAGCAGGTCGAGCAGCGAATAGGGCGCGCCCTTGACCTGAAACAGCTCGGTGTCGGCGATCTTCCCGTGGGCGCCGACGATGCCGTCAGAGGGGCTGGCGACAGTGGAAGGATCCGGATCAAAGGGTCGCAGGCCCGGCTTGAGCTCCCGGGTGAAGCAGTCGTGCAGACTCCTGAAATGAGTCTTGCGCGCCTCGGACAGATCGAGGTCGGAAAACAGCTTCCACAGCGCGATCGAGAAGTCCCGCACGAGCGGATTCTCGATCTTGGAGAACCAGCCCATGAAGCGGGTCAGGGCCGCGCGGGGGATGCGGTTGGTCAACAGGAAGTTGAGGTCTTCCTGCTGGGTGAAAGAGGCGATGAGGGCTTTGACTGTCATGAATCTGTCAGCTCACAGTATTAGCGCTTGTTGTCATGGAAACGACACTCCCGATTCTCTCGATGTCCGTGGCCGCCGCAGCGTCTGCTGCCGCCGTCCTCCCGAAGATCAAGGCGCGGGTCGAATTGTCCCGCGCCAAGCACCGGTCGCTCGCCGGGCACTCCAAGATGTCGCGCCGGGTGGCAAAGCTGCTCCCGTTCTACGAATTCGAGGGCGACAAATATTTCGGCTGCGACGGCGCGCCTGATAACGTGGTGGCGCAGCGTAAGGACGCCTTCTTCCGCCTCGCCAAGCTTTACGCCGAGCGCTACCCCAGGGGTCGCGCGATGACGAAGGAAGCGGCGGAAACGATCTCCGACCTGAACTTCACCGAGAGCTACCGCGTGCCGTTCCAGTTCTCGCGTCTCGTCCGCGAGCACCTGGGCACCTCGACCTTCATGGAGTCCTCGCGCGGCGTCACCGTCACGGACGTCGACGGCAACACCTCCTACGACCTCACGGGCTCCTACGGCGTCAACATCTTCGGCAACGACTTCTACAAGGAGTGCATCGAGGGCGCCGAGAAGCGGGCGCATGCACTCGGCCCCGTGCTCGGCCCCTACCATCCCGTCATCCTCGAGAACGTGCAGCGGCTCCGCCAGATCTCCGGCCTCGACGAAGTCTCGTTCCACATGTCCGGCACCGAGGCCGTGATGCAGGCGGTGCGGCTGGCGCGCTACCACACCAAGCGCACGCATCTGGTTCGCTTCGCCGGCGCCTATCACGGCTGGTGGGGCGACGTGCAGCCCGGCGTCGGCAACCCGATTCCGGCGCACGAGACCTACACCCTCGCCGAGATGTCGGAGAAGACGCTGCACGTCCTGCGCACGCGCAAGGACATCGCCTGCGTGCTGGTCAACCCGCTGCAGGGCCTGCATCCCAACGCCAACGCGCCCGGCGATTCCTCGCTGGTCGACTCGTCTCGCGGCGGCAATTTCAATCGCGCGGCCTACACCGAATGGCTCACGAGGCTGCGTGAAGTCTGCACCGAGCGCGGCATCGTGCTGATCTTCGACGAGGTCTTCGTCGGCTTCCGTCTCGCCGCCGGCGGTGCCCAGGAATATTTCGGCGTGCGCGCCGACATGGTGACCTACGGCAAGAGCCTCGCCGGCGGCCTGCCGGTCGGCGTGGTCTGCGGCAAGAAGGAATTGATGCGCCGCTTCCGCGACGACCGCCCCGCCGACGTCTGCTTCGCCCGCGGCACCTTCAACTCGCATCCGTACGTCATGACGGCGATGGACGAGTTTTTGAGCCGCCTCGCCTCCCCGAATTTCCGCGCCATCTATGACGGGCTGGATGCGACCTGGAACGGCCGCGCGCAGAAACTCAACCAGATGATGACCGACGCCGGCCTGCCAGTACGGTTCGCCAACTTCTCGTCGATCTGGACGGTGAAATACACCACCCCGTCCCGCTACAACTGGATGCTGCAATATTACCTGCGCGCCGAAGGCCTGTCCTTGAGCTGGGTCGGCACCGGCCGGCTGATCTTCAGCCTGAACTACACCGACGCCGACTTCAGCGAAGTCGCCGAGCGCTTCGTCCGCGCCGCCGGGAAGATGAAGGCCGACGGCTTCTGGTGGCACGATGGCGTGCTCACCAACAAGAACATCAAGCGGCAGATCTTGAAAGAGATGCTGGCCAAGCGCTTCGGGCGCTGAGGCTTTCTCACTCTCACCCCCGATCACCGCCCGCCCTTCTCCCTCGCCCCGCTTGCGGGGAGAGGGTTGGGGTGAGGGGGACTCTCTGCGCGCGCGGTGAGAGTTGGCGGACAGCCAGCTAGTAGCGCCCCTGTGGATAGCACCCCTCACCCGAATTTGCGCTACGCGCAAATTCGACCTCTCCCCGCGCGCGGGGAGAGGTGAAGGAGCAGCCCCCAAGACGTGGATGCCCGGGACAAGCCCGGGCATGACGTAGGCCATGGACATTCGCGATCCGGGCAACGGCCGTGTCAGGCGTGCTGCTCTTCGAGCGTGGGCTCGCCGATGAGGCCCAGCGTGTGCTCGGGATTGAGGTGCAGGCCGGGGTCCATCAGCTCGCCGCGCATCAGGGCGAGCGGCGCGCTGCGATAGAGCATCAGATCGTGGAAGGGATCGGTCAGGATCTTGGTCATCCAGACGAGGCCGGTCTCGACGTCGCGAATGAAGAACAGGTGCACGGTGCGGAACAACAGACCGCCGCCGCCGACCACGAGCCAGATCTTGGCAACCTGCCGCATGAAGTCGGTCGCGCTCGCCCAGGGGGTGAACAGGCCGAACAGCGAGGGATCGGCGAACAGCACCAGGGGCGAAGCCGCCCAGATCGCCATCAGCACCACCTTGCGCTGAAGATTGTAGCCGACCTTGATCTCTTCCTTGTGCTCGTGGGTGGCCTGGTTGATGTGGTCGTAGCCGTGCGGCTCGAAGAAGAAGTGACCGGCCTGGCGCGAGGTCATCGAGACCAGCCAGCCGACCAGCGCGGAGACGACAGGGTCGATGAACAGCCAGACATAGGCGAAGAGAAAGCTCAGCGCGCTGATGAAGTGCAGGCTCTGGTTGATGCGGCTGTGGTGATAGTAGCGATGGTCGTCCCAGCGCTGGATCCGCAGCTGCTCGAGATAATTCTTGATCATGCTCTCCCCCAAAATGCTTTCGGGTACGGGATTACAGGGATTCGATGTAGGCCGTGTGACATCATCATTTTGTCATGTGACGATGTGCAGCGGCGCGATGACGCACGCGACGCGTGAGCTTCAGCTCACGCCGCTTTCGCGACGTCGACCTTGCGGAAGCGCACCAGTGAGAAATGGCCGAGCGGCGGAATCAGGCGGCGCTCGGCGAGCTCGATGCCGTGGGCGCCGGCCAGCCATTGGGCATAGCGCGACCAGGCGAACTCGGCGGTGCGGAAGCCGAGCGGACGCACCACCGGCTGCAGCTTCTGCTCGATGAAGCGGCGCATGCCGGCATCGGCGCTGACGCGGGTGAGGATGATCAGCTCGCCGCCGGGCCGCAGCACGCGGGCGAATTCGTCGAGCGCCTTCTCGGGGTTCGGCACCGCGGTGACGACATATTGCGCCATCACGACGTCGAAGGAATTGTCGGGGAATTCGAGCTTCTCGGCGTCCATCACCGCGAGGCCTTCGACGTTCTTCAGCTTGCCTTCGGTGACGCGCTGGCGCGCCTTGTCGAGCATCGCTTCCGAGATGTCGGTGCCGAAGATGCGCAGGTTCGGTGCATAGAGCGGCAGCGAGATGCCGGTGCCGACGCCGACCTCGAGCACGCGGCCGCCGATCTTGTTGGTGGCCGCGATCGCCGCCTGCCGGCCCTTGGCGAACACACCGCCGAACACGAGATCGTAGACGGGCGCCCAGCGGTCATAGGCCTGCTCGACCGTGCCACGGGTGAGATCGAGCTGCTGGGTGCCGTCAAGGTTCATGATCTTAGCCATCGATGAGGTTCTCGCTGTGGGTCAGACGTTTGGGATCAACCGCGCACCGGCCGCCGCGCCATCCGAGGCGAGGCGCGCAAGGCGCGGCTGGGCTGAAGTGAGGTGAGATTGCCGACGAACTGGCGCGCGCTGTTTTCCCAGGAACGCTCCAGCGCGAAGTTACGGCAGGTCTCGCGCGACATGGTGAGCGCGCGCAGGCACGCGGTACGCAAATCGTGGTCGATCGCGCCGATCGGATGATCGGCGATGACGTCCTTGGGACCCGTCACGGGAAACGCCGCAACCGGCGTGCCGCAGGCCAGCGCCTCCAGCTGCACCACGCCAAACGTATCGGTCAGACTCGGAAACACGAACACGTCGGCGGCGGCGAGATGCGCGGTGAGATCCGCGCCCTTCTTCTCGCCGAGGAACACCACCTCCGGATATTTCTTCTGGAGCGCCGCCTTCTGCGGGCCGTCGCCCACGACCACCTTGGTGCCGGGCAGATCGAGCGAGAGAAACGCTTCGAGATTCTTCTCTACCGCGACCCGGCCCATGGTCATGAAGATCGGCCCCGGCAGATCGAGCCGTGCCGGCGAGTCGGGATGAAACAGCTCGGTGTTGACGCCGCGCGTCCAGAAGCCGAGCCGCTTGAAGCCGCGCTCGGAGAGCTCCTGCCGCAGCGAGGGCGTCGCCACCATCGTCATCGCGGCGGCATCATGGAAGTGGCGCAGCACGGCATAACCGACGGCGGCGGGGATGCCGGTCCGCACCGAGACATATTCGGGAAAGCGCGTCGTGTAGGACGTGGTGAAGGCAAGCCGGTTGCGACGGCAATAGGCTCGCGCGGCCCAGCCGATCGGACCTTCGGTCGCGATGTGGAGCGCGTCCGGCGCAGCCTTCTCGATCCGCCGCGCGATCTCCTTTCCACTCGGCAGCGCGATGCGCAGGCCCGGATAGGTCGGCAGCGGCCAGGACGGAAAGCCGTCCGGCGTCAGGAAGTCGATCTCGACATCGAGGGCCTTGGCGGCATTCGCCAGCGAGGTCAGGGTGCGGACCACACCGTTAACCTGGGGATGCCAGGCGTCAGTCGCGATTAATACCCGCATGGGGAAATCCCGAGAGTTTGATGATTCTCGGTTTCCGACCATCAACGAAGGATATTTCAGGCGTGTGACGTCACAGAAGTGTCGGCCCACCGTTTTGTTCGTTAACGGGCACCTGCGGCCACGAAACTGTCATGAAACAATCCTTGCCGCCGTGAAACCGTTTTCGGTTTTCCGCGCAAATGTCCCGAAACGTTTTGCGGTTAGTGATCTCAGCAACAGAGCACCGCAACGGTGCCGCGGTGGCCGAAACCACCGAGCAAACAGGGGCGATCACATGTTCAATCTGGATACGTTCAAGACGTTTTCGCGCGCCGTTGCGCTCAGTGCAGTCGCGGTCTCCGCGATCGCATTCGCGGGTAGCGCCAAGGCCGCGCCGGTGCAGCTCTTCCCCTTCTTCCAGCCGCTGCCGCCGTTCGCCGCGCCGCAGCCGATCCAGCCCTATCAGCCATACCAGGCGCCGACCTATCAGACCGAGCCGTCCGAGGACCAGGACGCCGTGGAGATGCCGGCGCGCTTCCGCCGCCAGACCGTCTCCTACGCGACGCGTGAGGCGCCGGGCACCATCATCATCGATACGCCCAACACCTATCTCTATTATGTGCTCGGAGGCGGCCAGGCGCTGCGCTACGGCATCGGCGTCGGCCGCGACGGCTTCACCTGGTCGGGCACGCAGTCCGTCACCAGGAAGGCCGAGTGGCCGGCCTGGACCCCGCCGCCGGAAATGATCGCCCGCCAGCCCTATCTGCCGCGCCACATGGCCGGTGGCCCCGGCAACCCGCTTGGCGCCCGCGCCATGTATCTCGGCGGCACCATCTACCGCATCCACGGCACCAACGCCCCCGACACCATCGGCAAGCGCGTCTCCTCCGGCTGCATCCGCCTGACCAATGATGACGTTTCCGACCTCTACTCCCGCGTCAACGTCGGCACCAAGGTGATTGTGCTGCCGATGACGGAACGGCGCGCGGAGCTCGGAACCGCGACGCGCTGAACCGACAGGACATTGTGACGCAAACGGCCCCGGAACATCCCCGGGGCCGCCTTCGTTTGCCCTCGACATTCCGGCGCGCGCTTGCTGCGGCGCGGGTCCCCGATGGAGGCGCAAATGCAACCACGCCTGCAATCCTCGCCGTATCAGTGGCTGCGCCCAGTCGCCGGTGCCGGAGCGTTAACGCTGCTCGTGTCCGTACCCTCCTCGCTCGCGCAGCAGCCGGCGAGCGACGCGGCAGCTCAGCAGGCCTTCAACAATTCCTGCCGCACCTGCCATTCCGTGAAGGAAGGCGACAATCGCCTCGGTCCCAATCTCAACAAGATCGTGGGACGCAAGGCCGGCTCGCTGCCGGACTACAACTACTCGTCCTCGATGAAAGAGGCCGGCTTCGTCTGGGACCAGGACAAGCTCACGCGCTTCATGGTCAAACCGGACGAGGTGGTGTCGGGCAATAAGATGCAGCCCTATGGCGGC
This sequence comes from Bradyrhizobium sp. CCBAU 65884, assembly GCF_028128835.1. NCBI lineage: Bacteria > Pseudomonadati > Pseudomonadota > Alphaproteobacteria > Hyphomicrobiales > Nitrobacteraceae > Bradyrhizobium > Bradyrhizobium sp. CCBAU 65884. The sequence goes on from NZ_LBJU01000083.1 coordinate 9,861, forward strand.
GTCTCGGCGGAGGACGCGGCGAAGGTGGTGGCGTATCTGCAGGCGGCGGGCGGGCAATAGTCGCGTGGGCGCCGCGTGTGAGGCTTGCATTCGAAATCTCAGCGCATCCTTCGAGACGCCCGCCTGCGGCGGGCCCTCAGGATGAGGGCGGAGTGTGCGGCAGCTCGTGCTCACGCAGCTATTGCACCAGGGCGCGAATGCCAGTTAGCCTCATCCTTGAGGAGACCGCGAAGCGGTCGCCTCGAAGGACGAGGCGTTCACACCGGCGGAAATCGCTCATCCGCCGGTCCTCTCTGAGATCAATCGCAGCCACGCCGCTGAATGAAACGCGCTCATCAGCAGATACATCGGCACCATCTCGCCGAGCGAAGACCCGCGCCCGGCGGCGCACAGCATGTCCGCCTGACCGCCGCCGATCATGGCCGTCAGCCCGGCCATGATCGCAAAGGTCGGCGTGGCCGCGAGGCCGAGCCATCTGGCAAGGCTGGCGGCACTAGTCACGACCTTCCGCCGCCTCCTGACGAAACGCCTTCTCGCCGGCGTCCGAGATCTCGACCCACTTCTGGTCGGGCGCCGCGCCTTCGGTGTAGCTGTCGTGCCAGTTCCACCATTTGTAGGTCGGCGTCTGCGGATAGCCTTTTGGCGAGTCTTCCCAGACCTCCTGGCGGCCGAGCGGCGTGATGTCGAGATAATTCCAGGTGCCGCCCATCTGCTCGTCGCCGCGGCTCTTGATGAAATAGGTGCGGAAGATGCGGTCGCCGTCGCGGTAGAACACGTTCGTCCCGTGCCATTCGTCGACGCCGAAATCGGCATCAAAGCTGTCGGTGACGGTGACCCACGGCATGGTCCAGCCCATATGCTTCTTCAGCCTGATGATGTCGGCTTGCGGCGCCCGCGAGGCGAACACCAGCGTGGTGTCGCGAGCGTTGAGATGCGCGACGTGGGCGACCTGGTCGGCCACCATGGAGCAGCCGCGGCAGGCGTGATCAGGCCAGCCGAACACGCCGGGCTCGAAGAAGGCGCGGTAGACGATCAGCTGCCGTCGGCTCTGGAACAGGTCGAGCAGGCTGACCTTGCCGCCGGGCCCCTCGAACGCATAGGTTTTGCTCACTTCCATCCACGGCATGCGCCGGCGCTCGGCGGCTAGGGCGTCGCGGGCACGGGTATGCGCCTTTTCCTTCACGAGCAGTTGCTGACGGGCGGCCTCCCAATCCTGCGGCGACACCACCGGCGGTGTTTGCATGTCGGCCTGTCCGTTGTTCCGTTCGTTTTGGGCTAATGTCATCATGACTCTCCGAATCTCTTGCCTGACGTCTTGCCTGGGCGATCACTCCGCGTCTCGCGGAACCGCTCGCCCTTCACCGCACCTTGTCGGCCGTCAACGAATTCTGGCACCTCGTGGTTGCGCGGTGGGAGTAACAAGTGTGGCGGGATTGACATGGAGTCGCTGATCACGGCCGCAGCGCGCGCGCTCGAGGCCGGCGATCCGCTCGGCGCGCTGAACCGCGTTGCGTTGCGCAACGATGCGCCGTCGCTCGCGCTGCGCGGCATCGCGATGGCGCAGCTCGGCGATCTCGCAAAGGCGAAGACGCTGCTGCGAAGCGCCGCGCGCGCCTTCGGTCCGCGCGAGGCGGTGGCGCGCGCGAGATGCGTGGTGGCCGAAGCCGAGATCGCGCTGGTTTCGCGCGATCTGAGCTGGCCGACGAAGACGCTCGCGGCGGCACGGACGACGCTCGAAAAGCACGGCGATGTCGCCAATGCCACGCATGCAGGCCACATCGAGGCACGCCGTCTTCTTCTCGTCGGACGGCTCGACGAAGCCGAGCGTATCCTCGCCGAGCTTGGCACCTCCCCGCTGCCGCCTGCCCCGCAGGTCGTCCGCGAGCTCGTGGTCGCCGGCATCGCAATACGGCGGCTCAGAACCAAAGACGCGCGCGCGGCGCTTGCCCGGGCAACCCACGCAGCGAGCCTGGCGGGCATCCCCGGGCTGACAGCCGAGGTCGAGAGCACGAACCGCGTGCTCGATACGCCCGCAGCACGCCTGATCACGCATGGCAACGAACGTCCGTTGCTGCTGGAGCAGGTCGAGGCGCTCGCGGCTTCGGACGCACTGGTCGTAGACACGTTCCATCATTCGGTGCGCAGGCGGGGCAGGATCGTCTCGCTCGGAACCCGCCCGGTGCTGTTCGCACTCGCCCGCATCCTGGCGCAGGCCTGGCCCGCGGACGTCTCGCGAGAGGCGCTGATGGCTGGGGCGTTTCAGGCGAGGCACGTCGATGAATCGCACCGCGCGCGCTTGCGCGTGGAGATCGGCCGCCTCCGCGCCAAGCTCAAGCCTGTGGCCGATGTGACTGCGACGAAGCAGGGTTTTGAACTGACGCCGCGCAAGACGCGGCAGGTCATGGTACTGGCGCGGCCCGTCGAGGAGAAGCACGCCGCTGTCCTCGCCTTCCTCTCCGACGGCGAGCCGTGGTCGAGCTCGGCGCTCGCGCTGGCGCTGGGAACCAGTGCGCGCACGGTGCAACGCGCGCTCGACGAGTTGGCGCGATCGAACAAGGTGCAGTCGTTCGGACATGGGCGGGCGCGGCGCTGGATGACGCCGCCTGTCCCGGGTTTCCCGACAGGCTTGTTACTCCCGGGACCGCTCCTGAAGACGTAAGGTAGGAGCACATCACAGGGAGCGATCACATGAAGCGTTCAGCCGCCGAGATCATCAGGGAGTACGGACCTTTTGCCGGCGTCGAGGCCGTGCATGGCGTCACCTATGACGGCAGCCATGTCTGGTTCGCATCCGGCGACAAGTTGAATGCGATCGATCCTGATAGCGGCAAGGTCGCGCGCTCCCTCGATGTCGCCGCGCATGCGGGAACGGCGTTCGACGGCCGGCACCTGTTCCAGATCGCCGAGGATCGCATCCAGAAGATCGATGCGGCCTCGGGCAAGGTGCTCGCCAGCATTCCTGCGCCGGGTGGCGGTGGCGATTCCGGCCTGGCCTGGGCCGAGGGCTCGCTGTGGGTCGGGCAATATCGCGAGCGCAAGATCCATCAGGTCGATCCGGACACGGGCAAGGTCCTTCGCACCATCGAGAGCAAGCGGTTCGTGACCGGGGTGACCTGGGTCGACGGCGAGCTCTGGCACGGCACCTGGGAGGGCGAGGATAGCGATATAAGGCGGATCGATCCTGACACGGGCAAGGTACTCGAACAGCTCGACCTGCCGGCGGGGACGATGGTGTCAGGACTGGAGTCCGACGGCGGCGACCGCTTCTTCTGCGGCGGTGGCGCTAACGGCAATGTGAGAGCGGTCCGCCGTCCCCGGCGCGGGGCCTGAATGCACGGCAGCGATGCGGTCGCTGCCGTTAGCCCGTTCGCCCCAATTCCACCCCATCGGTGCGCTCTAGCGCCCTCCTCGCCTGCCCTGTAGAATCCCTGCCGGGGCGGCTTGGGGGATCGATGCGACTGACGTTGAATCTGAAGACCATCACGATCGCCGTCGTAGTGCTCGCGGCGTCGTTCTTCATCAGCTTGAAGGCCATGGACTGGCTGTCGCCGCGCGCGACGAATTCCGCGCCGCCGGTGGCGCAACTGCCGCCGTTGCCGCCGGTCGCGAAGAGCTCGATCGTCGTGGCGCCGGTCGCCATCGCGCTGTCGGCGATCCGCGACCAGGCCGAGAAGGCCGCCCCGCGCAATTTCGCAGGGAAGGCCGACAACCCGATCTCGCAAATCCTGGAGAACGCCGACATCGGCTGGACCGCCGTGCGCGGGCCGATGGCAGCTGCCGGCGACAAGGACGTGCTGACGATCTCGACACCGCTCAGCGGCAAGCTGAACGTGACGGGCTCGCTGTCCTCGAAAGCCACCGGCGCGCTCGGCGATGCGCTCAGCGGCGTGCTCGGCGGTGACGCAGCGAAACGGATCGGCGCGGTCAATATCAAGAATCTCAACGCCAGCGCTGAGATCAAGGGCAACGTGATCGTCACTTCGCGGCCAAAGCTCGCGGCCAACTGGCATCTCGAGCCCAATCTCGGCGCCCAGGTCAATCTCGGCGACACCAACCTCAACGTCGCCGGCGCCAAGGTCAACGTGCCGGCGCAGGTCAAGCCGCTGATCGACAAGAATGTCGGCGAGCAGATCAACATCGTCTCCGAACGCATCCGCAACGATCCGAGCCTGCGCGAGAATGCGAAGCTGCAATGGGCCAAGGCCTGCCGCTCAATCCCGCTGCAGGGCTCGAGCTCCTCGGCCGCGCTTCCGCCGCTCTGGCTGGAGATGAAGCCGATCCGCGCCATTGCCGCGCAGCCGCGCGTCGATGCCCAGGCCGTGACGCTGCTGATGGGCCTGGAAGCGGAAACGCGCGTGACGTCGACGCAGACCAAGCCGGACTGCCCGTTCCCCGACAAGATCTCGATCGTGCCGCCGACCGGCACCGGCGTGAGCATCGGCGTACCCATCGACGTGCCCTTCACCGAGATCAACAAGCTGATCGCCGCGCAGATGGTCGGCCACACCTATCCCGAGGACGGCTCCGGCCCGGTCGACGTGACCGTCAAGAGCGTCAACGTGGTCCCGTCGGGCGAGCGCCTGCTGATCTCGCTTTTGGTGCGCGCCAAGGAAAAGAAGAGCTGGCTCGGTCTCGGCGCCGAGGCGACCGTGCACATCTGGGGCCGGCCGGTGCTCGACCAGGGGCAGCAGACGCTGCGGCTCACCGACATCCAGCTTGCTGTGGAATCGGAAGCCGCCTTCGGCCTGCTGGGCGCCGCGGCGCGCGCGGTGGTGCCGCAGATGCAGCAAGCACTGCTGCAGAGGGCGACGCTCGACCTGAAGCCGATCGCCGCCAACGCGCGCGAGAAGATCGCTGGCGTCATCGCCGACTTCCAGAAAAGCGAGGACGGCGTCAAGGTCGACGCCAAGATCGACAGCCTGACGCTGGCCGACATTGCCTTCGATTCCAAGACGCTGCGCGTGGTCGCGGAAGCCGGCGGCACGCTGAATGTGTCGGTGACGAAGCTGTCGGGGATGTAGCTCGCCTTCATTCGCCGCGCTTGGACGCCTCTTGATCGGTTGCGCCGCTGGCATTCTGATCGGAGGATGCTAAGCTGTTCCTCGCAACCTCGAATGAGGTGCCGACAGCACTGTAGTGGGTAAACGCGAGGTCAACATGGAAGCCGGCATGGTCACGCCTGCGCCGGCACTGGTGCGCTTTTCCGGCATTCAGAAGACCTATGATGGCGAGCATCTCGTGGTGAAGAACCTCGATCTCGACATCAGGAAGGGCGAGTTCATCACCCTGCTCGGCCCGTCGGGCTCGGGCAAGACGACCACGCTGATGATGCTGGCCGGCTTCGAGGTCCCGACCCATGGCGAGATCTACCTCGCTGGCCGGCCGATCAAGAACATGCCGCCGCACAAGCGCGACATCGGCATGGTGTTCCAGAACTATGCCTTGTTTCCGCACCTGACGATCGCGGAGAATATTGCCTTCCCGCTATCCGTTCGCAAGACGAACAAGGCGGACGTGCAGGAACGCGTTGGATCGGCGTTACGCATGATCAAGATGGAAAACCTGGCGCACCGGCGGCCCGGACAGCTGTCCGGCGGTCAGCAGCAGCGCGTGGCGCTGGCCCGCGCGCTGGTCTTCAATCCGCAGCTCGTGCTGATGGACGAGCCTCTGGGCGCTCTCGACAAGCGCCTGCGGGAGCAGATGCAGCTGGAGATCAAGCAACTGCACGAGACGATGGGCATCACCGTCGTTTACGTCACCCACGATCAGAGTGAAGCGCTCACCATGTCGGACCGCATCGCCGTGTTCAACGACGGCATCGTGCAGCAGATCGACAAGCCCGACGCGCTGTATGAGCATCCGGTGAACAGCTTCGTCGCCCATTTCATCGGCGAGAACAATGTGCTGGCCGGCACCGTCGAGACGGTCGACAAGGACTATTGCCGCGTCGCGCTGGCTGGCGGCGGCACTGTCACCGCACGGGCGGTCAATGTATCAGGCGCGGGCGCATCGACCTCGCTGTCGGTGCGGCCGGAGCGGATCACCATTATCCCGGACGGCACCTCCAGCGACGGACCGAACCGGCTGCCGGCCAGGGTGCAGAACACTATCTATCTCGGCGACCACGCGCTGGCCGTGCTCGATGTCTCGGGGAATGCCGAGTTCATGGTCAAGCTTCAGCCCGGCGCACATGACAGCCTGACACACGGTGCAAACGTGCTCGTCACCTTTCACCCCGAGGACTGCCTCGCCCTCGATCCCGTCTGATCCAGCGATCGAACTCAACGCAACGCACATGAAGAAGGAACCATGACCATGCTGAAGCGCAAGATTGGCAAGATTGCTCTGGGTTTCGCCGCGGCCTTCACCGCTAGCGCCGCGCTGGCCACGGTCGGGCAGGCGCGCGACCTCACCGTCGTGTCGTGGGGCGGCGCGTATCAGGATGCCCAGAAGAAGGCCTATTTCGAGCCGTTCAAGAAGGCGGCCGGAATTGCCATGAACGATGAATCCTGGGACGGCGGCGTCGGCGTGCTGCGTGCCAAGGTGCAGGGCGGCGCCGCCACCTGGGACGTCGTCCAGGTCGAGAGCGACGAACTCGCGGTCGGCTGCGAGGAAGGCCTGTTCGAGAAGCTGGACTATTCCAAGATCGGCGGCGAGGCGGCCTACATCCCGCCGTCGGTCAATCCGTGCGGCGTCGGCGCCATCCTCTATGACTTTGTTCTCGGCTATGACAAGGACAAGCTGAAGGAAGCGCCCAAGGGCTGGGCCGACTTCTTCGACACCAAGAAGATTCCGGGCAAGCGCGCCCTGCGTCAGGGCCCGAAGACCACGCTGGAGATCGCTCTGATGGCCAACGGCGTCGCGCCGAAGGACGTCTACAAGGTGCTGGCGACCGACGAAGGCGTCGAGCGCGCGTTCAAGAAGCTCGACACCATCAAGGGCGACATCGTGTGGTGGAAGGCCGGCGCCCAGCCGCCGCAACTGCTCGCCTCCGGAGAAGTCGCGATGACCTCGGTCTACAATGGCCGCATCGACACAGCGAACAAGAACGAGAAGAAGAACTTCGGCATGGTCTGGGACGGCGCGCTGTTCACGCTCGACAGCTGGGTCATCCTGAAGGGCAGCCCGAACAAGGACGCCGCCTACAAGTTCCTGGACTTCGCAGGCAAGGCGGAGAACCAGTCGAAACTGTCGGAGAATATCTCCTATGGCACCTCGAACAAGGACGCAGCCGGACGGCTCGCGCCGGCCGTTCTGAAGGACCTGCCGACGGCGCCTGACAACATCAAGAATGCGGTCGAGATCAACGTTGCGTTCTGGCTCGAGAACATCGACCGCCTGACCGAACGCTTCAACAAATGGGCCGCGAAGTAGCGCGCCCGGCAAGGCTCGACGAATGACGGATGCGTCCCTGTCCGGTGCCAATGCGTCGACCGAGGTGCCGCTCAAGCGCCGATTGAGGCGCGCGGAGCGGGCACGCCAGGTCAAGGCATTGGCGCTGGTCGCGCCGCTTCTCGTCTTCCTGCTCTTCACCTTCGCAGGCCCCATCGCCGGCATGCTGTGGCGCGCGGTCGATGACCGGGAAGTGCGTCAGGTTCTGCCCCAGACGATCGCCGCTCTCGCCAGCTGGGACGGCAAGGACCTGCCGGACGAAGAAGCCTTTGCTGCGCTGGCAAGCGACATCATGGCGGCGCGCGCCTCCGGCACCATTGCGATTGCGGCCAAGCGGCTGAACTACGCACTCAACGGTTTTCGCACGATCCTGACCAGCACGGCGCGCAATCTGAAGACGATGCCCGAGCCCGGCACGGCCAAGGAGACGCTGGGCAAGATCAATCCGGCCTGGCGCGAACGCACGACCTGGACGACAATCCGGGATGCCAGTGGCCCGGTCACGGGCTTCTACCTTCTGGCGGCGCTCGACCTTGTCAGGAACGTCGACGGCGTGATCGTCGCGGCCCCGACGGACCAGGCCATCTATCGCAGCCTGTTCACCCGCACCTTCATCATCAGCCTCAGCGTCACCGTACTCTGCCTGATCCTCGGCTTCCCGGTCGCCTACCTCTTGGCGACGCTGCCGCCGAGCCGCTCGAACCTGCTGATGATCTTCGTCCTGCTGCCGTTCTGGACCTCGCTCCTGGTCCGCACCTGCGCCTGGATCGTGCTGCTGCAGAGCAAGGGCGTCGTGAACGACAGCCTGCACTGGCTCGGCATCATCGACGAGCCGTTGCGCCTGATCTACAACCGCTTCGGCGTCTGCGTGGCGATGACCCACGTTCTCCTGCCATTCATGATCCTGCCGCTCTACAGCAGCATGAAGGCGATCTCGCCGGCTTACATGCGTGCCGCGGCCTCGCTCGGCGCGCCACCGGTCACCGCCTTCCTGCGGATCTACCTGCCGCAGACCCTGCCCGGCATCGGCGCGGGAAGCCTGCTCGTCTTCATCCTGGCGCTCGGCTATTACATCACACCTGCGCTCGTCGGCGGCGCCGCCGATCAGATGATCAGCTACTTCATCGCGCTCTACACCACCGAAACCGCCAATTGGGGCCTTGCTTCGGCGCTCGGTGCGGTGCTGCTGCTCGCCACTCTTCTGCTGGCGCTCGTCTATGGCAAGCTGGTGCAGGGCCAGCAGGTCACGGGAGGGATGAAGAATTGAGCGACAATGCTTCCCTCCGCACGCCCAGCCAGCGCATCGCGTGGACCGCGACCATCATTGTCTCCACGCTGGTGTTCATCTTCCTGATCGCGCCGATCCTGGCGATCATGCCGTTGTCCTTCAGCTCGGGCTCGTACCTGACCTATCCGCTGCCGGGCCTGTCGTTGCGTTGGTACGACGACTTCCTCAATTCGCCGCGCTGGATGAATTCGCTGAAGAACAGCATGATCATCGGCGTCGCCTCGACGCTGCTGTCCATGGTGCTCGGCACGCTGGCCGCGCTCGGTCTGGCGCAGTGGAAGAGCCGGTTCAAACCGCTCGTGCTGGCCTTCGTGCTGTCGCCGGTCGTCGTCCCCGGTGTCATCACCGCGGTCGGCCTGTATTTCTTCTTCGCGCCGATCGGACTGACCGGCAGCTATCTCGGCTTGATCCTGGCCCACACCGCGCTGGCGACGCCTTTCGTCGTGATCACGGTCGGCGCGACGCTGCAGAGCTTCGACACCAATCTGGCCCGCGCCGCCGCCTCGCTCGGCGCCTCGCCGCTCGAGGCGTTCCGCCGTGTGATCCTGCCGCTGATCCTGCCCGGCCTCGCTTCGGGTGCATTGTTCGCCTTCGCGACCAGCTTCGACGAGGTGGTAATCGTTCTGTTCATGGCAGGTCCGGAACAGCGCACCCTGCCGCGCGAAATGTTCAGCGGCATCCGCGAGAACATCAGCCCGACGATCACGGCAGCGGCGGTCATTTTGACGACGGTCTCGGTGATCCTCCTCGCCACCCTCGAAGGCCTGCGCCGCCGCAATGAACGGCTCAAGGGTGGCGGCTGAGAGCCGGGCGTGACTTCTCTCCTTCCCCGCAAGGACGGCGGCAGTATCGTAGGGTGGGCAAAGCGAAGCGTGCCCACGCTTCTATCGCAATGTTGGTGAGATGGTGGGCACGGCGCAAGTGCGCCTTTGCCCACCCTACGATCCTGATCTCGCTGATCCTGCTTCGCGGAGAGAGGCGAAGGGGAACACCGCCCGCCCCTTCTCTTTTTGCATTCCGCTATGGCGCACACCGCTTAGCTGCCGTGACTGATTGTCGCTAGAACAGTCCCCGTAACAAAGCCCGAATAACAACACACAGGGAGAAGAATAACCATGCAAAAACTCATCGCCGCCGTCGCGGCCGGTCTCGCCCTCGCCGCTACGTCCGGCACGGCGCAGGCGCAGATTTCCGACGACGTCGTCAAGATCGGCGTGCTCACGGACATGTCGAGCCTCTATGCCGACGCGACCGGCAAGGGCTCGCTCGCCGCCGTCGAGATGGCGGTCGCCGATTACGGCGCCAAGGCCGCTGGCAAGCCGGTCGCCGTGGTCGCGGCCGATCACCAGAACAAGCCCGACGTCGGCGTCAACATCGCCCGCAACTGGTACGACAACGACAAGGTCGACGCGATCTTCGACGTTCCGACGTCGTCGGTGGCGTTGCCGGTCTCGGCCCTGACGCGCGAGAAGAACAGGATCCACATCAATTCGGGGGGCGGCTCGTCCGATATCACCGGCACCGCCTGCTCGCCCAACACCGTGCACTGGACCTACGACACCTATGCGCTATCAAACGTCGCCGGCAAGGCGATGGTGAAACGCGGCGAGGACAGCTGGTTCTTCGTCACCGCCGACTACGCCTTCGGCATGGCGCTGCAGCGCGACGCCGCCAACGTCGTCAAGGAGAGCGGCGGCAAGGTGCTCGGCGAAGTCCGCCATCCGCTCAACTCGTCGGACTTCTCCTCCTTCCTGCTCCAGGCCCAGGCCTCCAAGGCCAAGGTGGTCGCATTGGCCAATGCCGGCGGCGACACCACCAATGCACTGAAGCAGGCGTCCGAGTTCGGCCTGACGCAGGGCGGCCAGAAGATGATCGCGCTCCTGCAGGAGATCACCGACACGCATTCGCTCGGCATCAAGGCGACGCAAGGCCTGATCGTCACCGACGCCTTCTACTGGGACATGAACGAGGAGACCCGCGCCTTCTCCAAGCGCTTCAACGAGAAGGTCGGCCACATGCCGACCATGATCCAGGCCGGGCTCTACTCGGCGACCATGCACTATCTGAAGGCGATCGACGCCATCAAGAGCGACGAGGCGCCGAAGGTGATGGCGCAGATGCGCGCCACGCCGGTCAACGACTTCTTCGCCAGGAACGGCAAGATCCGCATCGACGGCCGCATGGTCCACGACATGTATCTGTTCGAGGTCAAGAAGCCCGAGGAATCCAAGGGCGAGTGGGACCTCTACAAGCTGATCGCCACCGTGCCCGGCGACGAGGCCTTCCGCCCGCTCGACAAGGGCGGCTGCCCGCTGGTGACGCACTGAGAGCCGTCTCCCTCGCCCCGCTAGCGGGACGAGGTAAGAAATAGACACGACAGCGCGCCCGGCGAAAACCGGGCGCGCTTCGTTTAGGCAGTTACGCGGGCTGCATTACTCCCTGCATTACTCCGCGTACTTGAACTCCGGCATGTTCTTCAGCTCGTCCTTGCTGGCATTGAACACGGCATGGTCCGGATACCACTTCGAGGTGGACGACGTCGTGGTCGCAGCCGGCCTGTCGGTGCCGGTCGCAGCGCCTGTCGTGGTGGATGCGGCGGGCTTGGCGCCCGGGTTCGTGCCGGTGCCGGTATAGGCGACGGCCTCGTTGACGAACTTCAATTTCTCATAGGGCACGGCGACCAGATGCTCGCCCATGCCGAGGAAGCCGCCGACGCCGATCACGGCAATCTTGACGTTGCCGCTCTTGTCCATCAGCAGCTCGTTGATCGAGCCGATGTTCTCGTTGGCCTCGTTATAGACCTTCAGGCCCGACATTTTCGACGTACGCCACTCGCCGGAAGCGGTCGTGGTGGCCGTCGTCGCGGTGGCCGCGGTCGGCGCCTTGTCGGTGGTGGCGGTCGGCGATTGCGCGAACGCAACGGTCGCAAGCAGTGCGGTGCCGGCGAGGCCGGCGGCGATGGATTTCGTCAGCATGTTGTCCTCTCCTTCACAGAAAAACTCGTGTAGAGAAAACAGCGCTGATCACACGCAGTTCCGTGCGCGCCGCAATTTCGTCGCGCTATGCGCGAGCGCGAAAACCTCGCAGGGACTGTTCCTGCGTCACCCAGGAACATTTTGCGGCGCACGGTTCCCCGCCGACGATCATGCGCCCTGGGTGAAGCATGATCGCGGCGAGGACCCGCGCCGACCCGCGTCGCTCAGGGTCAGCTCTTGTAGTCGATCAGAAGCGCGGAGAAGTCGGAATTGCCGGAGCCGCCGTTGGCGCCGTAGGGCGAGCTCGATGATTGCGACTGTTGCAGCGCCTGCAGGAACTGCTGGAGGATCTCGGCGGTGGTCTGGTCGCTGGAGGTACTGCTGGTCGAGTCCGTGGACGACGCCGAATCCGTGGAGCTGTCGTCCGGCGGCGGACCGGGCGGAGGTCCGCCTGCACCACCGGGGCCGCCCGCCCCGCCCGGACCGTTCGCGAAGGCGGACTGAAACACGTTCTTCAGCTCCTCGGCCTGGTCCGAGGTCAGCGTGCCGTTCGACAACTCTTTCGAGATGAGGTCGTCGATCTTCGACTGCATCTCGTCCTTGGAGGGGCGCGTGCCGCTGGACTGGTCGCTCGACCGGCTCTGCTGGAGTGCCGTGTCGATGTCGGTCAGCGCCGTCGAGAGCGCCGACTGGTCCGAAGACGAGATCGTGCCGGCGGACACTTCCGATTGCAATTCCTGCTGCAGCCGCTGAAGCGGCGACTGGTGGTTGCCGGCGGAGGCCGCCGAAATCGAGGTCATGATGGCTCCTTGGATTTTGCGGGGTTTCGTCGCGGACCACGCCACGCTATGGTTAACGGCCTTAACGAGACCTTGCCCTTTCGCGACGGCGCGATTGCCGCCTGTTGCGGGAAGCCAACCAGAAACAATCCGAAACAAAAATCTTCGCCATTTGGCCCGAATCCTGGACAAACAAAGCGCATGGCCATTCCCAATCCCAACATCCTGGTCGTCGAAGACGACCGCGAAACCCGGACGTTGATTGCGAAGTACCTGCGCAACAACGCCTGCAACGTCACCGCCGTGAGCGACGGCCGCGAGATGTCGCGCGCCATGGCCGATCACCGCGTCGACCTCATCATCCTCGACGTCATGCTGCCGGGCGAGGACGGCCTCAGCCTGTGCCGCAAGGTGCGTGCCGAGGCGCAGACGCCGATCATCATGCTGACCGCGCGCGGCGAGGACGTCGACCGCATCGTCGGCCTCGAGATGGGCGCGGACGACTATCTGCCGAAACCATTCAATCCGCGCGAGCTGCTCGCCCGCATCAACGCGGTGCTGCGCCGCCAGGCCGCGGCTCAAGCGGCAAGTTCGATCGAAGGCGCGAGCACGCTCACCTTCGAGGGTTGGCACATCGACCTGCGGCTGCGCGAGCTGCGCAATCCGGAAGGCGCGCGCGTCGCGGTGACCAGCGCAGAATTCGATCTCCTGCGCACGTTCTGCGAACGGCCCGGCCGCGTGCTGTCACGCGACAGCCTGCTCGACCTCACGCAGGGCCGCAACACCGGCTCGTTCGAACGCTCCATCGACGTGCTGGTCAGCCGCATCCGCCGCAAGATCGAGCCCAATCCGGCCGATCCCACCCTCATCAAGACGGTGCGCTCCGGCGGCTATCTGTTCACGCCGCGAACGCAGGTCGCAGGCCCTCAAGCAGCAAGCCCTCAAGCAGCGAGCACTGAAGCGGTTGCGGCGCCCCTGAGCAGTTGAAGCGGGCGCCGAGGATGAAGCCGTTCGGATTCTTCCACCTCAAGGGGATCGGCGGGCAGATCGCCGCGCTGGTGCTGGCTTCGACCGTCGCGCTCCATCTCGTCGTCACCACCGCCTTCCTGATCAGCCGGCCCGACCGCCCCGACACGCCGCCGGACGGCGCGCATCAGCTGACCGATGCCGCGCTGCTGCTCGGCTCGGCCGAGGCCGGCGAGCGTCCGCGCCTCGTCGCCGATCTCGCGCGCGCCTTCCCCAAGCTCGGCATCGAAATGCTCGCGCCCGGCACCGCAAGCGTCGAGGAGAGCGACAATCAGCACCTGCGCGGGATGCGCCGTCATCTCGGGCGCGGCTACCGGGCGGTCCAGCTGACCTCGGACGGCACAGTATCCCGCGTCGGCGTCGCGTTGCCCGACGGCACCATGATCGCCGGGCATGTCGAGGGCGGGCCGCGGCCATGGTTCTGGGGCGCGCCGTGGCTGATGGCGCTGATGTCGGCTTTCATCTGCGTCAGCGTGCTCGGGCTGTGGGCGGCGCGCGCGCTGGCGGCTCCGCTGTCGTCCTTCGCCAAGGCCGCCGAGAATTTCAGCCTCGATGGCGGGGCGGAGCCGCTGCCGGAGCGCGGCCCGGAAGAGATCCGCTCGGTGGCGCGCGCGCTCAACCGCATGCATGAGCGGATCGCCCGCCTGATGTCGGATCGCACCAGGATGCTCGCTGCGATCAGCCACGATCTGCGCACGCCGATCACGCGGCTGCGCCTGCGCGCCGAATTCATCGAGGACGAGGGCAACCGCAAGCGGATGCTGGTCGATCTCGACCAGATGCGCGCGATGCTGGAATCGGTGCTGTCGCTGCTGCGCAACGACCGCAAGGTCGAGGCGGTCACTCTGGTCGACATCGCCAGCACGCTCCAGCTCGTCGCCGACCAGTTCGGCGACATGGGCCATGTCGTGCATTATGACGGGCCGGCGTCCGTGACCGCCGCCGCGCGGCCCGACGATCTGCATCGCGGCGTCACCAACCTGGTCGAGAACGCCGTGCGCTTTGGCGCCGAGGTGATGATCCGCCTCGACATCTCGGGCACCACGCTCGTCATCGACGTCGAGGACGACGGCCCCGGCATTTCAGATTCGCGCAAGCAGGAGATGCTCGAGCCGTTCGTGCGCGGCGACGATGCGCGCACCATGGACGAATCCACCGGCTTCGGGCTCGGCCTGTCGATCGCGCGCGCTATCGCGCTCGCCCATGGCGGCGAGCTATCGCTGCACGACCGCAACCCACATGGACTAATCGTACGGATGCAATTGCCGCTCTGGCAGCAGCCGCGGCTCGCCGCCTGACTCAAGCCGCGAGCGGCGGGTGCTCGATGGCGGTCTCGTCGAAGATGGCCACGGCCTCGAAACGATAATTGCAGGCGTGGCAATTCCAGAGATAGGAGACGCGCCCCTCACCCGGCTCGATCCAGTCAGGCTGCGGGATCGGCGTGCCGCATTGGGCACAGGGGTTCTGTCTGGGGATGTCGCCGGCATACAGCCTGGCCATGTTTGATTTTGTCATGGCACCTCTCCCGATTTGCAGCGTCTTCTTACTCGCTTTCGCTGGCACGCGCGAATAGACAGGCGTGCTGCCGCGAGCGGGGGTCGTCCGCCCCCGAAGCTCTCTTGCGCCAGCTTTGAGTCGTAACAGCGGCTCGGCACCGCAAAATCGGGCGATGGCGGCGTTTGGTCACATCATCGCCGCGTTCGGAAGGCCTAACGACGACTGGGCGCAGGTCACTCTAGGGGACCTCAGGGATATCTGATGAAAATTTTACGCATTGCCGCGCTGCTCGCGGCCGGATTGACATTGCCGCAGGCCGCAATCGCGGGTGAAGCTGAATATGCCGAGATGGTCGCGGCCCATGCCCGCGCCAACGGCGTGCCGGAAGCGCTGGTGCATCGCGTGATCATGCGCGAGAGCCGCTACCAGCCACACCTCGTCGGCCGCGGCGGCACCATCGGGCTGATGCAGATCAAGCTCGCGACCGCCCGCGGGGTCGGCTACACCGGCGACGCCGCCGGTCTGCGCGATCCCGACACCAACCTCACCTATGCCGTGAAATATCTCGCCGGCGCCTATCGCGCCGCCAATGGCGACCACGCCCGGGCCGTGCGTTATTTCGCCGGCGGCTATTACTACGCCGCCAAGCGGCAGCGGCAGGAGACCGTGCAAATCGCCAATATGGGCGAGCCCACTATGGGCAATATGGGCCAGCCCTGGCTCGAGCCGAACGGCAACCCGCAGCCGATGTTCGGCAGCGTCCCGCATAAGAAGCTGGCCCAGCGCGTCCGCAACGCGCGGGCGCAGGCGCTGAAATAACTCCCATGTCCCGGACGCGCTGCGACGCGAAGCGTTGCTGCGCAGAGCCGGGACCCCGCATCCCTGCATCAGCATGGGCCCCGGCTCAGCAGCGCACCACTGCGTGATGCGCTGCGTCCGGGGCACGGCTGCAGTTCCCGTCAACACGCGTTGACCACCCCGCCCCACTGTCCTACATTAGAGCCGTTCCGAGGGGTGCTCCGAGGAGGAGCTGAGATACCGCTAAATGGGCAATACCGCCCAGGACCGCGGTGACCCTTTGAACCTGATCCGGGTCATGCCGGCGAAGGGACAGGGATGTTGCAAACGACCAAGCGACAGGATTCACCGGTATCCATCATTGGCGCAGGCATCGCGGGTGCCTGGCAAGCCCTGCTGTTCGCGCAGGCCGGCCATGCCGTGACCTTGCACGAGCGCGGTGACGAGGCGATGACGGACGCCACCAGCCATTGGGCCGGCGGCATGCTCGCGCCCTATTGCGAGGCCGAGGTCGCCGAACCCATCATCAGCCGCCTGGGGCTGCGCTCGCTCGACCTCTGGCGGCGCGAGCTGCCCGATACGCCGTTCAACGGCTCGCTGGTCGTCGCCCATCCGCGCGAACGCAGCGACTTCGAGCGCTTTGCGCGCATGACCGAGGACCACCGCCGGGTCGATGCCTCAGGCCTCGCCGCGCTCGAGCCATCGCTGGAAGGCCGCTTCCGCGACGCGCTGTTCTTCCCGGCCGAGGGCCATGTCGAGCCGCGCCGCGTGCTGCCGCAGCTGCACGAGCGCATCCGCGCCGCCGGCGGCACCATCAAGTTCTCCAGCGACGTCGCAGCCGGAGATCTCGACGGCATCGTGATCGACTGCCGCGGCCTTGGCGCCCGCGACGAGCAGAGCGAGCTTCGCGGCGTCAAGGGCGAGATGATCCTGATCGAGACCAGCGAAGTGCAGCTTGCGCGCCCGGTGCGGCTGATGCATCCGCGCTGGCCGCTCTACGTGATCCCGCGCGAGGACAATCTGTTCATGCTGGGCGCGACCTCGATCGAGGCCGAGGACACCGGCGTCAGCGTCCGCTCCGCGCTGGAGCTTTTGGGCGCCGCCTACGCCGTGCACCCGGCGTTCGGCGAAGCCCGCATCGTCGAGTTCGGCTCCGGGCTTCGTCCCGCCTATCCCGACAATCTGCCGCGCATCGGCATTCGCGGCCGCAGGATCAGCGTCAACGGCCTCTATCGTCACGGCTTCCTGATCGCGCCGGCGCTCGCCGAGCTGACGCTTGCCTATGTCGAGCGCGGCCAGATCGACAACGAGGTGATGCAATGCGTTTGATCGTCAACGGCGAGCAGCGCGAGGTAACTTCGGGAAGCGTCGATGCGCTGCTCTCGGAGCTCGACTACGAGGGCACGCATTTCGCGATCGCGCTCAACTACGACGTCGTGCCGAAAAGCCGCTGGGCCAAGACGGCACTGAAGGCCGGCGACGAGATCGAGATCATCACGCCGCGGCAGGGAGGGTGAGGTGATGGTGGCACGCTCTATCCACTTGTCGTCCCCGCGAAGGCGGGGACCCATAACCCCAGGGAGCGGTTATCGCGCTCGGTCTCTCCCCGCGTGCCCCAGGAGAAATCACGCGGTATGGATCCCCGCCTTCGCGGGGATGACAACTGCATTTGAGGAGACACCGTCAACATGGTGACCTTCTACGGCAAGACTTTCGCCTCCCGCCTGCTGATCGGCAGCGCGCTCTACCCCTCGCCGGCGATCATGCAGGAAGCGATCCGCGCCTCCGGCTCGAACATCGTCACGGTGTCGCTGCGGCGCGAATCCGCCGGCGGCAAGACCGGGGACGCGTTCTGGAATCTGATCCGGGAGCTCGATGTCACGGTGCTGCCGAACACCGCGGGATGCCGCAGCGTGCGCGAGGCCGTGACCACGGCAAAGCTCGCCCGTGAATTGTTCGGCACGAGCTGGATCAAGCTCGAAGTCATCGCCGACAACGACACGCTGCAGCCCGATGTCGTCGGCCTGGTCGAAGCCGCCGGCATCCTGATCAAGGACGGCTTTGAAGTGTTCCCCTATTGCACCGAGGATCTCTCGGTCGCCAACCGCCTGGTCGATGCCGGCTGCAAGGTGGTGATGCCGTGGGCCGCTCCCATCGGCAGCGCCAAGGGCATCACCAATCGCGACGCGTTGAAGCTGCTGCGCGAGCGCCTGCCCGATATCACGCTGGTGGTCGACGCCGGCCTCGGCGCTCCCAGCCACGCGGCGCAGGCGCTCGAGCTCGGCTATGACGCCGTGCTGCTCAACACCGCAATTGCAAAAGCCGCCGATCCCGTCGCGATGGCAAAAGCCTTCCGCCTCGGCTGTGATGCCGGCCGCACCGCTTATGAAGCCGGGCTGATGAACGCCCGCGACTTCGCCTCCCCCTCCACCCCTGTCGTTGGGACTCCGTTCTGGCATGCCGTATCCTGATCGATTTTATCCCGTCGTCGACAGCCTCAAATGGGTCGAGCGGCTGACAAAGCTTGGCGTCGGCACCATCCAGCTGCGCGCCAAGGAGCTCAACGACGCCGACGCGCTGCAGATCGTCACCGACGCGCTGGCGATCACCAAGGACACGCAAGCCAAGCTAGTCGTGAACGACTATTGGCGCGCCGCCGTCGTCGCCGGCGCGAAGTACCTGCATCTCGGTCAGGAGGATCTGGCGGAAGCCGACCTAAAGTCCATCCGCGAGGCCGGCCTCTCGCTCGGCATCTCCACCCATGACGATGCCGAGCTTGAAACCGCACTCAAGGCAAAGCCCGACTACGTCGCGCTCGGCCCGATCTTCTTCACCACGCTCAAATCGATGCGTTTCGAGCCGCAGGGCATTCCGAAGATCACGGAGTGGAAGAAGCGCATCGGCACCATTCCGCTGGTCGCGATCGGCGGCATCAAGTTCGAGCAAGCCGCGGAGATCTTTGCCGCGGGCGCGGATTCCATCGCGGTGGTCAGCGACGTCACGCAAAACCCCGACCCGGACGCCCGCGTGCAGCAGTGGCTCGGCCTGTCCACGGAGGCTGCGTGATGCGCACGCTCTCTCCACACACTCCGCTGTCATCGCCCGGCTTGACCGGGCGATCCAGTACGCCGCGGCTCTTCCGTATCCCACGACAGTCTCTGGAATACTGGATCCCCGCCCCCCGTGCGCGATTGCGCACTAGGCGGGGATGACAGCTCTAATCGACGCTCGCGCAGCGAAACGAACGAATTAAACTGGAGGACCCCATGAACATCCGCTCCAACCCCGAAAAAACCATCCCCGCCGTCACCACTGGCCCCCTTCCCTCCTCGCGAAAGATCTTCGCCTCCCCCGACGCCGCGCCCGATTTGCGCGTGCCGCTGCGCGAGATCATCCTGTCCGAAGGCGCCGGCGAGCCGAACCTGCCGGTCTACGACACCTCCGGCCCCTACACCGATCCGAGCGTCACCATCGACGTCAACGCCGGCCTTGCCCGCAATCGCAAAGCCTGGGTGCTGGAGCGCGGCGGCGTCGAGGAATATCAGGGCCGGCAGATCAAGCCGGAGGACAACGGCAGCGTCTCCACCGACAACGCCGCGCGCGCCTTCTCGGCCTATCACCAGCCGCTGCGCGGCCTCGACGGCCACAAGATCACCCAGCTCGAATTCGCCCGCGCCGGCATCATCACCAAGGAGATGATCTACGTCGCCGCGCGCGAAAACCTCGGCCGCAAGCAGCAGCTCGAGCGCGCGGAAGCCGCCCTCGCCGACGGCGAAAGCTTCGGCGCCTCGGTGCCTGCCTTCATCACCCCCGAATTCGTGCGCGACGAGATCGCGCGCGGCCGCGCCATCATTCCCTCCAACATCAACCACTCCGAGCTCGAGCCGATGATCATCGGCCGCAACTTCCTGACCAAGATCAACGCCAATATCGGCAACTCGGCGGTGACGTCGTCGGTCGAGGAAGAGGTCGAGAAGATGGTGTGGGCGATCCGCTGGGGCGCCGACACCGTGATGGACCTCTCGACCGGCCGCAACATCCACACCACGCGTGAGTGGATCTTGCGCAACTCGCCGGTGCCGATCGGCACCGTTCCGATCTACCAGGCGCTGGAGAAGTGCAACGGCGATCCGGTGGCGCTCACCTGGGAGCTCTACAAGGACACGCTGATCGAGCAGTGCGAGCAGGGCGTCGACTATTTCACCATCCACGCCGGCGTGCGCCTGCAATACATCCACCTTACCGCCAACCGCGTCACCGGCATCGTCTCACGCGGCGGCTCGATCATGGCGAAGTGGTGCCTGGCGCATCACAAGGAGAGTTTCCTCTACACGCATTTCGACGAGATCTGCGACCTCATGCGCAAGTATGACGTCTCGTTCTCGCTCGGCGACGGATTGCGTCCGGGCTCGATCGCCGACGCCAACGACCGCGCCCAGTTTGCCGAACTCGAAACGCTCGGCGAACTGACAAAAATCGCGTGGAACAAGGGCTGCCAGGTCATGATCGAAGGTCCCGGCCACGTGCCGATGCACAAGATCAAGATCAACATGGACAAGCAGCTCAAGGAGTGCGGCGAAGCGCCGTTCTACACCCTTGGACCGCTGACCACCGACATCGCGCCGGGCTACGACCACATCACCTCAGGGATTGGCGCCGCCATGATCGGCTGGTTCGGCTGCGCCATGCTCTGCTACGTCACGCCGAAGGAGCATCTCGGCCTGCCCGATCGCAACGACGTCAAGACCGGCGTCATCACCTACAAGATCGCAGCTCACGCCTCCGATCTCGCCAAGGGCCACCCGGCGGCGCAACTCCGCGACGACGCCCTCTCCCGCGCGAGGTTCGACTTCCGCTGGAGCGACCAGTTCAACCTCGGCCTCGATCCTGACACCGCCAAGAACTTCCACGACGAGACCCTGCCGAAGGAAGCCCACAAGGTCGCCCATTTCTGCTCGATGTGCGGGCCAAAGTTCTGCTCGATGAAGATCACGCAGGACGTGCGGGACTATGCGGCGACGCTGAATGATCCGAACTCGGTGGGCATGTCGATGGCCGGCACCGCCGAAGACGGCATGGCCAAGATGAGCGCGAAGTTCAAGGAGATGGGCAGCAGCGTTTATCTGGATGCGGAGAAGGTGAAGGAGAGTAATCGGGTGCTGTGAGGGAAAGCCGCCACGCTCCCATAATTTCGCTGGAAGCCGATCCGGTAATCCGCGGACGCGTAGAGGCCGGGCGAAAGCCTGGCCTCTTTCATTTGGCACAGAACGATCCAACGGCGCACTGGAGAGCAAGGGTCCGGTATCAGAGTGAGAGAGTTTGAGACTCGTTAGATGCGTCGATCTTGGTACTCTTGCTCCGTGAGACCCTCCAACTCTAGATCCCCGATTTGA
Source organism: Bradyrhizobium sp. CCBAU 65884 (assembly GCF_028128835.1). Classification (NCBI taxonomy): domain Bacteria; kingdom Pseudomonadati; phylum Pseudomonadota; class Alphaproteobacteria; order Hyphomicrobiales; family Nitrobacteraceae; genus Bradyrhizobium; species Bradyrhizobium sp. CCBAU 65884. The sequence continues at coordinate 31,009 of NZ_LBJU01000083.1, forward strand.
AATGACCAACTCGTCCTCTGCTTAATCGGGTCGTTTTGGCGCCCCCCGAGAAACCACCAGGATCTGAATTCCGGATTATCGTAGATCGACAGAACGTCTCCATTTTCAAACACCAAATCGAGCTGGTCCTTGCTGACAATTCGCGCCTCGGCAACTTTAATCCGCAGAATGCGATCGACATTCAGAGATTTTTGAGTGCCGTAGATATCGTAAGAGAAATCGACTGCGCCATCGGAGGACTTGAATGAGAGACGGTCCGCCACATTCAGCAAAGCATGCTCATTCTCGAACCAAAACATAATATGATACTTGTCGATCGTCACTTGATAGAGCTCCCATCCAATGATGGGGCTAAAATCAAGGTGTTGGGTGAAACCAATCGCCATCTCAAATTTACCGCTAGCAAGCTTAGCTCGGATAAGAGTAGCGACATCCGAGGTCGTTGTCGTCCCGCATATCTCTTCCCTCATGCGAGCTACAGCCGCGGATGTCTGACGTGTCGAACGCACCCCCCCACCGCCTCCCCGACCAACTCCGTCCCAACCTCCGTCTCGTCTTCGTCGGCACCGCCGCCTCGACGCGCTCGGCCGCGGTCGGGCACTACTACGCCCACCCCGGCAACCGCTTCTGGCGCGCGATCCATGAGGCCGGGATCACGCCGCGGCGGTATCAGCCGAGCGAGTTCGCATCGCTGATCGCGCTCGGGATCGGCTTCACCGATCTCTCCAAGTCGCGCGCCGGGATGGATCACCAGATCGCGGCTGAGACGATCGACGTATCGGGCTTCAGGGCGAAGATGGACAAGTATCGGCCGCGGACGATTGCGTTCACGAGCAAGAAGGCGGCGATTGTTTTATGGCAGGCCGTCGAGCGGGATTGCGCTGGGGCGGCAGCTGTCGGATGCAAGCTGGCCGGAGATTTTTGTGCTGCCCTCGCCGTCCGGTGCTGCGTCGGGGAGTTGGACTCTGGAGCCGTGGCGCGAGTTGGCGGTGTGGATTGGTCGTGAGGTGAGCTGACAACGGCGCGTCACACTCCGCCGTCGTCCCGGCGAACGCCGGGACCCATAACCACAGGGAGGGGTTTGGCGAAGACTGTTCGTTCGGGAAGGGGACCAACCGCAACAGATAAATCACGCGGTATGGGTCCCGGCGTTCGCCGGGACGACACCGTTTGTTTGGCTACACGCGGGAGAAGGAACGAACCGTTGTCGGAATCCGCGCTGCCCGTTCGTCCTCGAACCAAACGCGCGCCACATGGAGCCACTTATGCCCCCCACCATCACTGCCTTCGAAAGCTCCCCCGACCGCGGCCGGGGCCAAGCGCGCGACATGCGGGTTCGCTGGGCGTTCGAGGAGGTCGGGCAGCCCTATGACGTTCGGCTCCTCTCGTTCGCCGCGATGAAGGCGCCGGCGCATCGCGCGCGGCATCCGTTCGGGCAGATCCCGACTTATGAGGATGGCGACCTCACTCTGTTCGAGTCGGGCGCGATCGTGCTGCATATCGCCGAGCGCCATGCCGGCCTGCTGCCGAAGGACGCCAATGCCCGCGCCCGCGCGATCGCGTGGATGTTCGCCGCGCTGAGCACGGTGGAGCCGCCGATCGTCGAGCTCGGCATGGCCATGCTGTTCGAGCGCGACAGGAGCTGGTACGCGGAGCGGCTGCCTATGCTCGAGGAGCGCGTCCGTACCAAGCTCGGCGAACTGTCCCGCCACATCAGTGGTGCCGACTGGCTCGATGGCGCCTTCAGCGCCGGCGATCTCATGATGGTGACGGTGCTGCGGCGGCTAAACACATCCGGCCTGCTGGACGAATATCCTGACATCGCCGCCTATGTCGCGCGCGGTGAAGCGCGGCCGGCGTTCCGGCGCGCGTTCGACGCGCAGCTGGCGGTGTTCAAGGCTGCATCACAGTCGTAGGGTGGATTAGCCCCGGGCTGCGCGAATGTACCTCGGCATAATCCTGCGACCGTCTCGCGCCGCCTCACTGAAACCGATACGTCATGGCGAACGTCGCCAGATGCGCCCGCATCGCGACGTCGTAGGTGTTGACGGACGGATCAAACTCGGCCCGGCCGCTCGACCGTGCGACGGTGAAGCCGGACTTGCCGTAATCGGCATAGCGGTATTCGGCGCGCGCGAGCCAGTTGCCCCACACGACTGTCTCCAGGCCGCCACCGAGCGTCCAGCCCATCTTCGTGGTCGACGAATTGATGATCGGCGACGACAGCGCGAAGAAGCCGCTGCAATTGCGGCTGGTGCAGGTCGAGGTCAATTCGAAGTTCTGCCACGCCGCGCCGGCGGTGGCATAGAGCATGGTGTGGGGGTTGACGAGATAGCCGGCGCGCGCGCGCAAGGATGCGTCCCAGCGGCTGCGGATCGAAAGGCTCTCGCCGCGCGCCTGGGAGTCGGCGAGATGGACGCTGGTAAAACCTTCGCGCACGGTGGTGCGGTCGGCAAAACCAAAATCGCCCTCCACGCCGGCGGTCCATTGCGAGGCGAGCTGCCAGAGATAACCGGCATAAGGGCTGGCGCGGAACGCGGTGTTGTCCATCGGCCGGTTGTTGGCGCGCTCTGCGAGGTCGAACGCAAAGCCGCCGATCGTCTCCGATGTAGCGGTCAGGTCGGTGCGCGTGGCGCGCGCACCGAGACCAAGGCCGAGATACGCACCGGTCCAGGACGGCAGCATGGCGGCCTGCGCTTGCAGCGGATGCGAACCGGCGCCGGTGACGGGAGCACCGAACTTGTAGGCGAGGCCGACGCTCGCCGTGTGGGTCCGCAGCCTGGTGTCGAAATTGTCGACCGTCAGCGCGGGCCCCGCGCCGCTTCTGGTGCGTGCCATGGTGAACGGCGTGGTGCCGAAATCGGCGTAGCGATAGTCGGCGCGCAGCAGCCAGTTGCCCCACAGCGCGGTCTCGAGGCCGCCCCCGAGCGTCCACCCGGTTCTGGTGGCGGAGTTCGACACCACGGCAGGCAGCGCATTGTTGCAGGTGGCGCCAACACAGACCGAGGTGACGTCGAATTGCTGCCAGGCAAGTCCGCCCGTCACATAAGCCATTGTCGCGGGCGTCAGGAGATAGCCGGCGCGGCCGCGCAGGCTCGCATCCCAGCCGGCCGTGAGCGCAAGGCTGTCGACGAGGAAGGTGGACGAGCCGGCCCGCGGCGAGGCGCGAAACCCCTGGAGGATGGTGGTCTGGCGACCAAAACCCACATCGCCTTCGACGCCAAGGACCCAGCTCGGCGCCACCTGCCAATTGAATCCGGCATAAGGATTGACGCGAAGGCCCGGGCCGTCGAACGGCTGACTGACGACGGCATCGCTGATGTCACGGGGAACACCGTCCAACAGCACCGATGTGGTGGTGAGGTCGGCGGCCGTCGATCGAAAGCCGAGGCCGAGGCCGGCATAGAAGCCGGTCCACGACGAGACCGCGACGGGCGGCGCCTTGGTGAGCGGCTTTGCCGCGAGGTCCGCAGCCTGTGCCGGTGCTGCCAAGGCCAGCACGACCATAAGCGCGCCGCCGCAAGACAATGCCGGCATATTTCGGCGGGTCGGTGAACATCGCATGTCGGGGCCCTGGCGCAAGAACTCGAGGCCGAATCCGTACCCCGAACGGGGGACACTTCGCGTCCTTCGATCGAACGACACCGCCCACACGGCGCCGGACTGTTGCAAGCGTGTCACTGCAGCGATACGACTCCGGGTGGAAGGGAGCCCGCCCATGCTGACCCTCTATTCCTACCCGCAACTGTTCGGCGTCGCCGACAACAACGGCTACGGCCTCAAGGTCTACGCCTTCCTCAAGCTCGCGGGCTTGGAGTTCGTGCACGAGCACATCTTCGACGCCTCGGCCGCACCGCGCGGGCAGCTGCCCTACATCGTCGACGACGGTGAGGCCATCGGCGACAGCGAGACCATCATCGCGCATGCGATCGCGAAATATAGCCTGACGATCGATGCCGCGCTCTCGAGCGAGCAGCGGCGTGCCAATCTCCTCGTCACGCGCATGCTCGACGATCTCTATTGGGTGATGTCGTATTCGCGCTGGAAGGACGAGCGCTATTATCCGGCGTTCCGCGACGGCTTCATCGCGCAACATCCGCAAGTGAGTGCGGAAGGATTCGAGAAGGCGAAGGCGTATAATGCGCAGCGCTATCATTACCAGGGCATCGGCCGCTACACGCCGGAGCAGGCTTACGCGCGCGGGCTCGCCGATTTGCAGGTGCTGGCCGAGATCGTGCCCGCCGCGGGCTTCGTGCACGGCGCGGCGCCAACGAGCGTCGATGCCGGCATCTACGGCTTCGTCGCGAACATCTATTATTTTCCGATCCCGACGCCGCTGAAGGCGTTCGTCGATGCGCAGAAGAATCTCGTCGCGCATTGCGAGCGGATTCATGCGGCGATCGGAAAATCGTAGGGTGGGTTACGCGCAGCGGCTGCGCGAAGCGCGGGCCGATGCGCGTAACCCACCTCTTCTCCTTCCGCGGTGAGAAGTGGTGGGTTACGCCAAGGGTCTAACCCACCCTACGGCGGCACCCTGCTCTACCGCATCGTGATCGCGAGGCCGCTGAGATCCGCATTCGCCATCAATCCCACCTGGGTGCCGGTCAATTCCAGCACGGCGCCCTTCTGGTTGGTGAGCACGATGGCGCGGGCGCCGCGGCCGACGGCAAGGCCGGCACCGGCGGCGCCGTAAACGCCGGCGACATCGGAGGGACGATTGATGTTGGAGACGCGGCCGCGCAGCACCGTCTTGGAACCGCCGAAGACGAGACCGTAGTCGAGCCCGCCGGTGGACAGCCCATAGGAGCGGCCGCGGAAGTTGAGCACGCCGGAACCGCCGGAGCCGCCGATGATCCAGCCCGCCTTGTAGATCGTCAGCACCACGGTGCCGCCGTCGGCCATCGCCGAGGTCGAGAGCCCGGCCAGGGCGGCAATGGCGACCAGCGCGGCGCGGAAGGTGGATGCGATCTTCATGGATATCTCCGGGGGCTATTTTTCAAGGAGGGATTCGAATCAGACGCAGCGAATCTATCCGATGGATCGCGGCGGCAAAATGATGGGGCTGCCATGAGACGCAAGGCGCGGCGTCGCACTCAACCGTCATCGCCCGGTCCAAACATCCAACCGGGCGATCCAGTATTCCAGAGGCGGCGGTGACTGCGCCGAGAGGCCGCGGCGCAATGGATGCCCCGGTCAAGCCGGGGCCTGACGGCGGAGGTTCGGGCACAAAGTCGCGCATCGCCATCATCCCATTCCGCCCCTGTCTTGCCCGACCGAGCAACTTGGAGGTTTAGCCTTTACCGAATTGTAAAAACTCAATGATCTCCACATGATCTCTACTGTGCATGGGGTTGTTTTCGCGTTTTTGTTCTTGCCGGTCTCCGCAACCCGATTGCAAGTCTCCCGCATGTCGCTACGCTCATGCGGGCTACGCGCCCGTTCCTGCATTCGAGGTGATGCCATGCCGATCCAGCATTTCGCGCCCCCGCCGCACGTGAAGGCGCCGCCGCTGTCCTTTGCGACGCGCGTCGGTGATCTCCTGTTCGTCTCCGGCATTCCCGGCTTCGATGCCAATGGTGCGCTGCCCGACGGTTTCGAGGCGCAGTTCGCCAATGTCGTCGTCAACATCAAGCGCGTGCTGGACGAGGCCGGCGCCGGTGTCCGCGACCTCGTCAAGGTCAACGTCCTCTTGACCCGCGCCTCCGACGTTGCCGCCATGAATGCGCTCTATGCCGGCGCCTTCGGCCCGCCGCCCTATCCGGCGCGCACCACCTGCGTGGTTCACGCCCTGCCCGACCCGAGGATGCTGATCGAGATCGAGGCGGTGGCGTCGCTGGCGAAGTGAGCCACTGAGCGTGTGGCTTGCCGGGCACGCGGCCGAACCAAATGCTTGGGGAACAGCTGACATGTCCGTGAACGGCAGCTCCCCGGCTTGCAAAGGACCTGCTTTTACCGCACGAATTTTTGCGTCCCACTTCCCCACAAGGAGATATTTCATGCGTCGCGTTCTCGCCCTCTGTGCCGTTGCCGGCATCGCCACCTCCGTGTTCGCCGTGCCGGCCTCGGCGGCGGTCGGCTATTACGTGATCCGCTGGGACAACACCGGCATCTGCCAGGTCTGGAACGAGGACCTGAAGTACAAGCCGTTCCAATGGGGCGTGTCGACCTACAAGGTCGTCAGCAAGCCGCTCCCGACCTTCCAGGCCGCTTCCGACGTCCAGATCAAGATGCGCGCCGAGCGCCGCTGCACGCTCTGAGCTTTTGCAACGGACCGGATTTGGAGGGCGGGTCGCGCGAGCGATCCGCCTTCTTCTTTTGCGGGACCGCGCGTTTTCCGGCCGAAATCAGCCATGTCCCGCCCGCGCGCTTTGAACCTGACCGGCCTGCGGAACTACTCACATCTTGTCCGGGGCGCATCCCCAGCGTCCGGCACCCAGCCCTCCCCGCATTGCCGGGAGGCGCATCACATCATTCATTTGAGGAGCTGATCATGCGTCGTATTTCCGTGCTGTGCGCTGCCGCCGGTCTTGCCGTCACCGCCTTCGTCGCGGCGAGCCCAGCGGAAGCCAGCTATCACCTGATCCGCTGGCAGGACACCGGCCTCTGCCAGATCTGGGACGAGAGCATCCCGACCACGCCGTGGCCGGCCGGCTATCATCGCGCCAGCGCAACCGTGCCGACGTTCATCGACGCACTCGCCGTGAAGGACGCCGCGCTGAAGAACGGCCAGTGCACCTGGTAAGATTTCGATCGGCGGACGAAGAGCGGGCAAGGACGCGGGCATGCGTTCTTGCCCGTTTCTCTTCGAGATGTCGCAGGGTGGGCAAAGCGCAAGCGTGCCCACCGTTTCCATCTATCACGAAGATGGTGGGCACGGCGCTTGGCGCCTTTGCCCACCCTACGAGATATCGTCGAGCACCTCACGCGTCCTTGTGCGCGCCGGGATGGATCAGGACGTCGCGCGCGGCGGCGAGGTCGATGAAGGCTTGCGTGCTGCCGCCGTGGTCGGGATGCATGCCCTTGGCGGCGCGGCGATAGGCCTGGTTGATGTCCTCGCAGGTGAGCTGCACCGCGAGCGGCAGGCCGAGCATCTTGCGGGCACGATCCTCGCTGGACAGCTGTTTCGGCGTGGCGTTGCGCCGGCCGAAGCGCGGCGCGGTCAGATCATGAACGACTTCGAGAACGACGCCGATGCGGCGCTGGGCCGCCAGCGTGACGCCGTGATCGTCATTCTCGACCGCCTGGCGCAGCACCGGAAGCGCCTGCTCGGCGGCCTGGCGCAGCGTGGCATCGACGCTCGTCCGCGCGATCTCGGCCACGAGCCGGCCCGCCTCGGCCCAATCGGCCGATTGCGCCGACCGCAGGCGTTCAAGGGCGAGTTTCCAGGAGTCGAGCCGTGTGTCGAGCCGTTCCATCATGCGCGCAACGTTTAGCAATGAAGATCAGTATGCCAAGGCTGCCGTTTCCGTCCCCTTAATTTCGAGTTAGCGTTTCGTGAAACTTCGAAACGAAATCGGGAGAAAAATGTCATGGCATTGCTCGCAAACCACATCGCCGTCATCACCGGCGCCGGCTCCGGCATCGGCCGGGCCATCGCGGCCGGCTACGCTCGCGAGGGCGCGCAAGTGGTGCTGCTCGACGTCAATGCCGACACGGTCGCGGAGGCCGCCCAGGAGATCCGCAAAGCGGGCGGCAGGGCCGAGAGTTTTGCGCTCGACGTGACCCGGCGCGAGGACTGTTTTGCGCTCGCCAAGCAGATCGCCGACAAGGTCGGGCAGGTCTCGATCCTCGTCAACAATGCCGGCATTACTCGCCGCAACGCCTTCACCGCGGAGACCGAGACGGTGGCGAAGGACTGGAACGACATCATCTCGCTCAACCTCAACGGCGTCTTCAACATGACGCAGGCCTTCCTCGCACCCTTGCGCGCGAGCAAAGGCCGCATCGTCAATATCGGCTCGATCCAGTCCTTCGTGCATCTGCGCACGCCGAGCTCGGCTGCCTACACGACCTCGAAACACGGCGTGCTCGGCTTCACCAAGGCGCTCGCGGTCGAGCTCGGCAAGGAAGGCGTGCGCGTCAACGCGATCGGGCCGGGCTTCATCGAGACCAACATCAACGCCAATGTGCGCGCGACCAATCCGGCGCTGGTGCAGGCCTTCGTCGACCACACCCCGCTGGCGCGCACCGGCAAACCCGAGGATATCGTCGGGCCCGCGATCTTCCTCGCGTCGGATCTGTCGGCCTATGTCACGGGAACGATCGTGATGGTGGACGGCGGCTACCGGACGGTGTGAGGCGCGACTCACTACCCCCGCGCACGGGATTCATCGTCCGCCTTGTAGGCAATTGCGCCACTGGACCGGACGATGACACCGCATGCGTGGAAGAGATAGTCCCGCATCACGATGCATCTGGCGCCAATCGCGGCGGCTTAGCGGCATTCCTGGGGTCAATTGGTGCGTTCGTTCGCGATTAACCTTTCATTAACCAAACCCGCCCACCGTACATCTACGGCTTGGGGGTCGTTGGTTCTCGATCCGCTTCCAAAGATGGCAGCGGGCGTTGATCGGGAGGTGTGTTGATGACCACTGTTCATGTCGCTGCGTCCGAGTCGGGCGCGCAATTCCTTGCTCCCAACCAGATCGTTCCGCTTCTGATCGGCGCCACCGTCGACGAAGTCGAGCGCGAGCTCGTGCTTCAGACGCTTGCGCGCTGCGACGGCAACCGCACCCGCGCATCGCGCGTGCTCGGCCTGTCGGTGCGCACGCTGCGCAACAAGATCAGGATCTACGCGGCGTCCGGCATCGACGTGCCCGCCTATCAGGATTAGCGTCCGAGGACGCGCCGCTGAATCAATCCGCCGATGATGACCGCAAGCGCGATCATCACGACCGAGGCTGCGATCATCTCGATCGCGCGGAGGAAGAAGGCCGTCATGACAGCCCATGACGGCTGCGGCTCCTCGGCGAACGCGACCGGCACGACGTCGGGTACCAGTTGGTGCGCGAGGCCAAGCGCTGCTGCAAGGACGGCAGCGAACAGCCAAAGGATCTTCCACGCTGCGCGCATCGGTCGCTCCTCGCAAGAGATGTGGCCGTGCGATCGATGACACAGCAGCGCGTGCCGCCGATTGATGTTGATCAAGCGTGGTGAGCTGTCCCGGCGGAATTGCTGCTGTCGTCAAACGCCGCTAAGTAGCTTGCTTCCGGTCAAGGGAGCAGCGGCGTGGCAGACGAACAGAAACGGCAGGGATCTCAAGGGCCGCGCGGACGGCAGGGCGAGCCGGGACGGCCGGGACCGCAGGGTCATCCGGGCCGGCGCGGTCCCGACGGCGCGCGCGGCAAGCCGGGTCCGCAAGGCAAGCCGG
>NZ_LBJU01000084.1:0-43095 GCF_028128835.1 Bradyrhizobium sp. CCBAU 65884
ATCGGACCAATCCAGCCAATGTTGATGTGTCAGCTATGTCTCCGAACACCCGTCAGTGATCTGTCCGGGCTAAACACCAGTCCCGGCCATCCACGAGCCTTTCACGCAGCACAAAGACGTAGATGCCCGGGACAAGCCCGGGCATGACGATCTCTGCTCAACGTTCAAATCCGATTGCCCTGCCGCACGCGGAAAGAGGCGAAGATCACCGATGCGGATCGGGATAGGCCAAGCTGCGCCAGCCGCTGCGGTCGAATGGCCGCCACTGGCCTTCCTTTTGCGCGAGCCGGTCGGCCACGGCATAGACCGCGGCCGGGTGATGGCCCATGCCGCAATGGCTGCTCTCGATCTCGATGCTCTCGGTCTGCCCGCCCGACTTCTCCATGCAGCCCTGCCAGGCGCAGACGCCGTCAGTGCGGCTGAAGATGGCGGTGGTCGGCACCGGCGGTGGTGCCGCGAGATCGCCGCCGAACCGCGGATCGACCTCGTCCGACTTCCGACCGCTCGCCCATTCATAGACGCGCCAGGCATTGGTTGAACGGGGATCGCCGGCGAAGGGGCTACCAAGCGTGATCACCTGCCGCACGCGCTCGGGCATCATCTTGGCGAGCTGGCGCGCATAGAGGCCGCCAAGGCTCCAACCGACCAGGCTGATCTTGCGGCCATGGGTGTCGCTGAGCTCCTCGACCAGATCGACCATGGCATGCTGCACGCCCTCGCGAAGGCCATAGTTGCGGCCCTGGCGCCAGCCGCTCACCGCATATCCCTTACTGGTCAGAAACGTGCGCAACGCACGCGTGGATGCATCGGAGGCCACGAGGCCCGGCAGCACCAGCACCGGGTGCCCATCACCGCGCGGCGCAAGGCTCAGCAGCGGCAGTGCGCCGAGAAATGCGCCGAACTCGTGGATCGCACGCCCTTCCATAAACATCAGAGTTCTCGACGGCGGACGCAGCGTCTGGGCAGTAGCGGTCATCAATGTTTCCCCTGAGAAGGCGCCGGGCGCGATACCGGCAAATGGGCATGAATTCCAATACGCCGGCTTCTTGATCGTTCCGCAGCGCAGCATGAATCAGCTAGGCGGCCGGTTCCGACATTCAAGCGGGAGAGTCGCGGGGCGACAATAGGCCCGCGCGTTAATGCTAACGTCCGTGGCGCAAAAGTCACAGCAATCGGAGCAGGAATTCTACGGAGTAGAGCGCGAGCCCGGCGAGCCCACCGATCAGCGAACCGTTGAAACGGATGTATTGCAGGTCGCGCCCGATGTTGATTTCGATCAGCGAAATCAACTGCGCCATATCCCATGCCTTGACCTGGTCGGAGATGAAGATGGAGACGCCACTCTTCTGGTCGGCGACGAAGCTGCGCAGCACCGTCACCAGCCCCTTGTTGATCTCGTCGCGCAGCTCGGCATCGCCGGCGAGCGCATCGCCGGCGGAAACGAACATGCCGGCGAGATGATGCTGTAGCACCTGCGTCTCGCCGCTCGCGCTGCGTTCGATGAAGGAGCGTGTGTTGGCCCAGACGGTGCGTGCGAGATCGGCAAGCTCGGGCCGCGCGAGGAGGTCGCGCTTCAAGCCGGCGATGCGGTCGATATAGGCCTGGTCAGTGCCGAGCCGGTCGACGAAGCTCAGCACCATGCGGTCGAACTCGCCGCGGAAGGGATGCTTGGGATCGCTGCGCACCTCGTTGAAGAAGGCGGTCGCGGACGCCACGATCTTGTTCACCAGAAACTTGTCGGCTCGGTAGAGCCGCAGCAGGGTCGGCAATTCCGCGCGCACCTTCTCGCGGATCATCCCCATCGTCTCTTTCTGGTTCAGCGTCTCGTGCATCACGCGCAGGAGATCGTCGAACAGTATCTGATGGCGCCCCTCCGCCACGAAACCGCGCAGCGTGCCGGCGGCGAGTGGCGCAAGGTCGATCGCCTGGAGCTGCGATGACATGCGGCGGATGATGAAGGTCATCAGACCCGAGCTCTCCGTCGCCGAGACGGCCTCCGGCAACAGGCGGAGCGCGAAGCGCGCGAGATCGTCGCTGCGCTTGCGGTCGCGCAGCCAGTCGGCGACGAAGGAGCCGAAATCGATCTCCTTCAGCTTGGCCTCGACCGGTCCCGCCTCGAGGAAATGCACCTGGATGAATTCGCCGAGCTTGTCGGCGATCCGGGCCTGGTTGCTCTGGATGATCGCGGTATGCGGGATCGGCAGGCCGAGCGGCCGCTTGAACAGCGCGACCACGGCATACCAGTCGGCGAGGCCGCCGATGGTCGCGGCTTCCGCGAAGGCGGCGATGAAGCCGAACACGGGATGCGCGTTCAGCAGCAACTTCGCGACGACGAACAGGGCAAGCGTCGAAGCCAGCACCAGCGTCGCCAGCGCTTTCACGCGGCGCAGCTCGGCCGCGCGTTCGGCATCGCCGGGAGTATCGAAGGAGAAGGCGGCGGGTGGGGTCATTGTAGATACTTAGCGTGTCGATCTCCGCGTGTCCCGGACGCGGTGCAGCGCAGAGCGATGCGCCGCAGAGCCGGGACCCAGAATGGCCCCCGGATCAGCAGTGCACCACACCCCTGGTCGATGCTTCGCATCGCCAGGGGCGGCTGCACTGCGTCCCGGGAACGCAAGAGGCAAAAACAAAGGCCCGCCGAAGCGGGCCTCAAATTCAGTTTTGACTCAGGGCGCCGGATCAGGCGGTCTTGTTGTAGACCTTGGCAAAATTGTCCTGAGCGGACTTCGCACCGTTGGCGGCGAGCTGGCCGAAATAGTCGGCGGTCGCCTTGGCGCGCGAGACGAACACTTCGCCGCGGGCGCGGAGCAGGCTCGACTGGATCTCGAGGGCTTCGCTGACCGACTTGGCGGAAGCAAGCCTGTCGATGCTGGCGAAGAACGCCTGGGCGTCGTCATAGATCGCCTGCTGGATATTGCGGCTGATCTTGCCGGCCTCGGTGACGGACTCGGTCACCGCGTTCTCGACGGCGGCGGTCACGCGCTCGGAGCCAGCGAACACCTCGGCAGCACGGTCCTTGGCGGTGTTGGCGGTCTTCTTGACGAACTCGCGGGCGGCCTCGGGAACTTCCAGGTTCTGGATGTTCTTGAAAGCGTCCTTGAAGCCCTCGAAAGCGGTGTTGGTTTCAGTGGTCATGGGGTTCTCTCCATCCTCATTGGTCTGAGCTATGGGCTCACCCCGTCCTCGATGGCCCGGGGCACGGCTTACATGGCATAGTTAATTGTGCGATGCAATATCAATATTGCAGTGCGATATCACGAAACTGTGAACAGCCTTAACGGAAAGCAAAATGATGCCTCCGTGGCCAGGCCGGTTCCCGGACAACGGTCGGACCGTCTCTCACCGATGCTGGACGGCGGACCTAGTGCTGGACGGCGCGGTTTAGTGCTGGACGGCGCCTGGCAGCCCGTAAGCCTCCATCTGGGCCTGGACCTGCGCGATGTTATGGCCGAGCACGACGATGTCGTGGGTCTTGCCGTCGACGTCCCGGACGTGATCTCGCAGCAACGCTTCGGCCTTGAAACCGAGGCTCTCGAACACGGCGATCGCGGCCTGCTGGTCGACCGTCATCTGAACCGAGAGTTTTTCCAGGCCCGCGCCGAGCGCAAGCGCGAAGGTCTCCTGCGACAGCGCCCGCCCTACCCCCTTCCCGCGCACATCGAGCGAGACGACCATGCGAATCTCGCCGACATGGGGCGACCAGGAGTGCGGATCGCGCACCAGCGTGCCGCAGCCGACGACCTTGCCTTCCCTGACCGCAAGCAGGCTCGTAATCGCGCCACGCTCGATCTCCTTGACCCAGGCCGACAGCACCTTCGGCTCGCTGATATTGCGCGGCAAAAACAACAAATCGTGGGTCGGCAGGCCTTTGCCGAAGGCGAGCACCGCGGCTTCATCCGCGGGCGACATCAGGCGAATCTCGATATCGCCGGCGTCGGTCTTGACGTGACGCGGATAGGAACGCTGCTCGCTCATGTCGATCTCTTCCCTAGCCAGGAATCCAGTTTCGGCCACAGCCGCTTCACGGCGTTGGCTCCCGCGACGAGCGAGACGTGACCGCCCTTCAGCATCACCTCTTCCTTGTCCGCAGATCCGATCTTCGCGATCAGGTGCTTGGCGGCGTCATACGGCACGATGTGATCATGCTCGGCGACCGCATGCAGAATCGGCACCTTGATGTTGTCGAGCTTCGCAGGCCGGCCGCCGACCGACATGGTGTCGTTGAACAGCTTGTTGTCCCACATCAGGTCTTTGGTGATGGCGCGGAAATACTCGCCCGCCAGCGGCAGCGTGTCGGTCGCCCACCGGTCGAACATGCGGTAGGACTTGACGAACTCGTCGTTCCAGATGTTTTCCCAGAGCTGGATCTGGCTCACCGTGCGCGAGGCCGGACGCAGCATCTCGAACGAGGACAGGATCATCTCCGGCGGCACGTTGCCGACGCTGTCGACGAGGCGGTCGACGTCGAAATAGCGACGGTCGGAGAAATTCGAGAACAGCTTCATCTCGCGGAAGTCGATCGGCGTGGTGAAGCAGATCAAATTCTTCATCGGCCCATCCTTGTGGATCGCGCCGTAGAGCAGCGACAACACGCCGCCGAAGCAATAGCCGATCACGGAGACGTCCTGCTCGCCGGAATCAGCTTGCACCCGGCGAACACAGTCCGGAATGAAGTCGAGGACATAGTCCTCCATCCGCAGGCTCTTCTCCTCCGGCCGCGGCGCGCTCCAGTCGAGCATATAGACGTCGTAACCGCGCTTGAGCAGGAATTCGATAAAACTCTGGCCGGGGACGAGGTCGAGGATGTAGCCGCGGTTGGTGGTGGCCATCACGATCAGCACCGGCACGCGGTAGATCTCGTCCGACATGGGGCGATAATGATAGAGATTCATGGTGCCGCGCGAATGCAGCACGTCCTTGGGCGTCGATCCAAGTGATGGACCCGAGGTCGAGAAATATTCGACGCCCTTGATGCTGCGCTGGATGGCGCGCTGCACCTCGCTCTGGATGCGTTCCGGGATAGATGCGAAATCAAGTCCGGGAGCTGCGTTCATGCCTGCTCTCCGCCCTCAGACGGCGGACGCTTGGTGCGCGGCGGCCGCAATGCGGAATCGGCCCCCTGAGACACGCCGGCACTTGCAGCCATCTGGTTCAGCATCGACTTGATCTCGCCGATCTGGCCTTCGATAGCTTGCAGCCTTTCGGCAAGGCCTGTGACCTGCTCCCGGCTCGGCAGGTTCATGGAGACCAGGTACTTCTCCATGAGTTCGCCGAGCTGCTTCTGAGCACCTGCAGCAACTCCCCCCGCACGGTTCATCGCCTGCGAAAACTCGGGCGACGACATGGCCTGGTTGGCGAAGGAGTTGAACCCCTTCTCCATCTCACCAACCATCTTTTGCCACATGGCGACCGGGTCATTGGTCTTGTCGGTCATCGGTGTCCTCCAGATGTCGAGAGCTTCGATGCCCTTCTTTTTTCGACATACCACACCGTTGCGCCGTGCCGGTCAACCGGCAAGCAGCGGCTCGGTGCCGCGCGCGGCTTTCATTGCAACGGGAAACCGTGCGATACAGCATCAGTCAAACGCTTGAGGGAACGCGCCCGTGAACGCCCATCAGCCGCCCCAGACAGTCCGCGCCAATGGCATCGAGATCTGCTACGAGATTTTTGGCAACGACAATGCCGAGCCGCTGCTGCTGATCATGGGATTAGGCGCCCAGATGATCCACTGGGACGATGCGTTCTGCGAGCAGCTTGCCGCGCGCGGCTTCCGCGTGATCCGCTTCGACAATCGCGACATCGGCAAGTCGAGCCATCTGACGGGCGGCAAGCGGTTGACCCCGCTCGAGCTGCTTAAGCTGCGATTCTTCAGGATTCCCGTCGCGGCAACCTACAGGCTGATCGACATGGCCAAGGATACGATCGGGCTGATGGATGCGCTCGGCATCAAATCGGCGCATCTTGTCGGTGCCTCCATGGGCGGCATGATCGCGCAGGAGATCACGCTGTCGTTTCCTGGACGTGTGCGTTCGCTGACCTCGATCATGTCGACGACAGGCAGTCCGCGCGTCCCGCCGCCGACGCGCGAGGCGGCCGCAATGCTGATGGCGCCGCCGCCGCGCAGCAAGGAGGAGTTCATCGTCCGCTACGGCCAGACCTGGAAGGTGTTGCGCGCCGGACATTTTCCGGAAGAGGAAGCGCTCGACCCCGAACGCGCCGAGCGCGTGTTCGCGCGCGGGCTCAATCCAGCCGGCGTCGGCCGCCAGCTCCGCGCGGTGCTCGCGTCCGGCAGCCGCAAGGAGCGGCTGCATGCCGTGCAGACGCCGACGCTCGTGATCCACGGTACCGTCGATCCCTTGGTGCGGCCTGAGGGCGGCAAGGACACGGCGGCGTCAATCCCGAACGCAAGATTGTTGATGATCGACGGTATGGGCCATGCACTGCCGATGCGGTTCTGGCCTGAGATCATCGGCGCCATCGACAAGCACGCGCATGGCGCGGCGGCGCAGGCAGCTTAACTCTTCTTCGCCATCCAGATCACATGGCGCGCACCGCCGCCCCTGCCGGTGGCACGGACGGCGACTTCATTGACGTCGAAGCCCGCGCGCTTAAGGCGCTTGGTGAAGGCGGGATTGGGTCCCGACGACCAGACGGCGAGCACGCCGCCCGGCCGCAGTGCTGTCTTCGTTGCCGCCAGCCCGCTTGCGCTGTAGAGCGCATCATTGCCTCTGCGGGTCAGCCCCTCCGGCCCGTTGTCGACGTCGAGGAGAATGGCGTCGAAAGCCGACCGCTGCGCCCGGATGATTTTGCCGACATCGGTTTCCCGGATGCTCACCCGGGCATCATCGAGGCTCTCGCCGAAGACTTCCGCCATCGGGCCCCGCGCCCAGACGACGACCGCCGGCACCAGCTCGGAGACCACGATCTTCGCCTTGGCGCCAAGCACCGCTAACGCCGCACGCAGCGTAAAGCCCATGCCCAATCCGCCGATCAGGACAACGGGCTTGGCGACCGTCTCGATCTGCTTCGCCGCGAGCGTTGCGAGCGCGGCTTCCGAGCCCGACAGGCGGTTGTTCATCAGCTCGTTGGTGCCGAGCTTGATGGAGAACTCCTTGCCTCGCCGCATCAGGCGAAGCTCTTCGTGGGAGCCGGGGATTTTGGCGGTGTCGATTTTTTCCCAGGGAATCATGAGGGACGTTTAGCATGATCGGGATTCGCAGGGTGGGTTAGCCGAAGGCGTAACCCACCTCTTTACTTTCCACGGGATCATAAGCGGTGGATTACGCTGGCGGACTGCGCTGCGCGCAGCCGCGGGCTAATCCACCCTACGATCTCTGCCTACCCTCCCGCCCAGACGTCCAGCACATAGCGGTTCTTCGTCCCCATCTCCTCGATCCAGCGCGCACTGACGGCGGCGTCGCTGCCGCTCTTCTCGCGGTGGATCGCGACCAGTGCCGCTTTCACGTCCGGCTCCATCTTGCCGCCGTCGCCGCAGACATAGACGATCGCGCCCTGCTCGATCAGCGGCCAGACCTTGTCCTTCTGCGCGGCGAGCAGGTGCTGCACATAGGTCTTCGGTCCGTCCGCGCGTGAGAACGCGGTGAAGAGTTCCGTGATGCCGCTCGCCGCCAACGCCTTCAGCTCGTCCGCGTAGAGAAAATCCTGGTCGGGATGGCGGCAGCCGAAAAACAGCATCGCGGGTCCGAGGTTGGCGCCCTTCGCCTTGCGTGCGGCTCGTTCCTGAAGGAAGCCGCGGAACGGCGCAAGGCCCGTGCCGGGGCCGATCATGATGATAGGCACCAAGGGATCGTCGGGAAGCCGGAAGCCGGCCTTGGTCTCGCGTACGGTGGCGTAGATCGCATCGCCCGCGCGACGGTTGGCGAGATAGTTCGAACAGATGCCCTTGTAGGTGCCGCGGCCGGAGGCGGCCGGCCCTTCGACCACGCCGACCGTGACACTGCAGCGCGCCGGGTCGACCGACGGCGAGGACGAGATTGAGTAATAGCGCGGCGCCAGCAACGAGAGCATTTCGAGATAGACATGGAACGGCAACTCGCAGGCCGGATATTCGAGCAGAAGATCGAACACCGATTTGCGCCTGGCCAGGATCTCGCCCCGGTAACGCTCGAGCGGCTCAGCTTCCTCGCCGACGAAAGCCAGCAGCTTCGGCTTGGTGACCGGACAGCGGGTGTGCTCGGCCATGATCTGGATCTGCTTGCGCGTCGCCACCTGCTGCAGCTCGACGAACTCGCTGAGCAGGCGGCCGACGGACACGGCATCCCCCACCGGCAATTGCGCGCGGCGGCCCTCGGCGACCTGCAGCCTGATCTGGTCGGCGGGCAGGAAGCCGAAGCGGCGCGCGACCGAATCCACCAGCGTGGGATCGTTGCGTGGCACGACACTCAAATGATCGCCGACGCGGTAGCTGGCGTTGGACGGCAGTTGCACCTCGATGTGGCGCGTCGAACGCTCGGAGGGATTGGACCCGCCCTTGTTCTGAAGCTCGTCATTGACCAGCACTTTCATCGCCACCGCGCCGCCCTGGGCCACGATGGTGTTGACGGCGCTCACCGCCACCGGCTCGATCGCATAGAGCGGATCGTCCTCGGCGGTGCGGGTGAAGTTCCAGTCGATGCCGAATTCCTTGGTCGCGACCTGTGCCGCCGCCGGAAACCATTTCTGGAACTGGCCGTCGAGATCGCTGCGCGCATCGCCCTCGCCGCGCGGATAGACCGCGCGCGCGCCATGCGCCGACAATTGCTCGTCGATCAGACGCGGCACCGATTGGTAGGTCGCGGCCCAGTCGCTGTTGCCGCAGCCGAACACGGCGTAGCGCACGCCGGCAAAGGCATCCTTCGGCAGGTCGCCGCCGAGCCATTTGACGAACTGCGTCGCGTTATCAGGCGGCGCGCCGTTATAGGAGGCGCAGATGATCAGAACGCCGCCCTCCTGCGGCAGCTTGCCGACGTAATCGTCGAGCGGGCCGAGATGCACGGCAAAGCCATTGATCTCGGCGAGATCAGCCATGCGCGTCGCCAGCTCCTCGGCGGTGCCGAGATTGGAGCCGTAAAGCACCAGCATCGGCGTGTTGTGGCCGGGACGGGCGGTCGGCTGGCGCGGCGCCTTCGGCGCCGAAGTAGCGGCCGCGACTGGCCCGCCATAGGCGCCACGCTCGCGATCGACGCGCGGGCGCACCTTGATCTTGAAGCCTTCCGGCTTCATCGTCAGGGTTTCCTTCAGATGCATCTGGTAGCGCTGGTGGTCGATCAGCTTGAAGCGCTGCAGGATCATGCCGAGCGCGAGCGCGGCCTCGTGCATGGCAAAGCCGCGGCCAATGCAGGCGCGCTGGCCGTTGCCGAACGGCTTCCAGGCATTGACCGGCCGCTTGGCTTCCGCCTCGCGGCTGAAATTATCGGGATCGAACGCATCCGGATTCGGTCCCCAGACGCTGGGATCGCGATGCAGCGCGGTTACCAGAATGGTGGTGAAGGTGCCCTTGCGAAGCTTGTACTTGCCGCCGCCGAGCGTCTCGTCCTTGAGCGGCGAGATGCCATAGGCCGGCGCCGGCGGCCACAGCCGCAGCGCCTCTTTCAGGATCTGCGTGATGTAGGTGAGCTGCGTCACCTGCTGGTAGGTCGGCTTCGCGTTGACGTCGGGGCCGAAGACGCGGTCGACCTCGTCATAGGCTTTCTTGAGAATGTCCGGGTGCTTGAGCAGCGCATAGAGCGTGTAGGACAACAGGCCGCTGGTGGTCTCGTGGCCGGCGATCAGGAACGTGTTGATCTGGTAGCGGATGTTGACGTCGTCGAGCTGCTCGCCGGTCGAACGATCGACGCCGGTCATCATCGCGGCGAGCATGTCCTTCTTGTCGTCGACCCCCTCCGCGCTCTTGCGGCGCTCGGCAATGATCTCGTCGACCATCTTGTTCATGAAGGCGACGTCTTCGGCGAGCGTCTTGCGCCGCTTCTGCATCCAGATCTGCTCGAACGGCAGGCCGCGTGTCATCATGATGGTTTCGAGCGAGCGCACCAGCGACTCGACGAAGGGATGGTAGTCGCGCCGGTAGAACGAATTGAAGCGATACTCGAAACCGCACAGGCCGATCGTATCCAGCGTCAGCGCCGTCATGTCGTGGACGACGTCGATCTCGTCGTCGGCGTTCAGCCGCTCCCATTTCTGGACGAGCTGCTCGGCGATATCGACCATGCTCGGATGGTAGGACTGCATGGCCCGGTTGCCGAACGGCTGGAGCAGGATGTTGTGCGCCTTGCTCCAATTCGGCTCTTTGGTGTCCGCCGTGAACAGCCCGTCGCCGCCAACCGCGCGTACGCGCCGCAGCGCACCGCGCACGGTCTTGTCGAAGCGCTTCTCATCAGACAGTTCATCGACGAGATCGTGGCCCGAGACGACCACGATCGGCGAGCCCATCATGTCGAGCCAAAAGATCGGACCGAGCTCCTTGGCGAGCCGCGTCAAATGCTGCACGGGGGCGGCCGAGTCCAGCGAAAGCATGTTGCCGACCACCGGCTTGGTCGGCGGATGCGGGATCGGGTCCAGACGGTTCTTGGATGACATTGACGTGCGTTTCCCCTGCCTTGCGTCATTCCGGGATGGTCCGAAGGACCAGACCCGGAATCTCGAGATCCCGGGTTCGACGCTACGCATCGCCCCAGGATGACGACTGCGTCGTCACCCAAACCGCCTTCTACGCCATTCGATCAGCTTGGCGCTGACCTCCTCCGGCTTCTCCTGCTGCGTCCAATGGCCACTGTCGCGGACCAGATATTTTTCGAGATCGGGGATCAGCTTGTCCATGCCATCGGCGGAAGACGGCGGCAACACCGCGTCGTTCTCGGCCATGATCATCAACGACGGCACCCGCACCGTATGATCGAGCCCTTCGGCGCGCGTCCAGTTGCGCGACATGTTGCGGTACCAGTTGATGCCTCCGGTAAAGCCGGTTCTGGTGAAATTGTCGACGAACACCTTCTTCTCTTCCGGCGACAGGATCGGCGTACGCGGATCATGCTTTGCGTCATAGCTAGCGATCATCTGCGGAAACGCCAGATTGACCCGCGGAGAAGCGCCGACGCCGGCAACCACCTCCTCTGCCGGCGCGTCGGCCGGGCGCGGCGCCGGCTTGCGCATGAACGCGTCAAAAGTCTGTTCGACGCGACTTCCGAAAATCCTGTCGGGGTCACGCGCCGGGTCCTGGAACTGCACGATGTACATCTTGTCGCCGAAGCGGGCGCGTAGGAGCTCGATCGGATCGGCCCAGGCACGGTTGGTATGCGGCGTGTTGATGCCGACCACGCCCGCCACCCGGTCGATGTGCCGCAACGGCATCTGCCAGACGATGAAGCCGCCCCAGTCGTGACCGACGAAGACCGCCTTGTCGATCTGCAAATGGTCGAGCAGCCCGACGAGATCACCGGTCAGGTGCTCGATGTCGTAATCCTCGACCGCCTCGGGCCGGTCGGTCGCGCCATAGCCGCGTTGGTCGGGCGCGATCACGCGGATGCCGGCCTCGCTCAGCGCTTTGATCTGGTGGCGCCAGGAGAAGGCGAGCTCGGGCCAGCCGTGGCACAGCACGATCGGCGGCGTGTCCGTGATCGGGCCCGCCTCGTAATAGCCCATGCGGATTCCGTTCGTCTGCACGAACTTGAGCTGTGGCATTTCAATCATCGAACCATTCCTATTCCGCAGCGCCCTTGATGTCGGTCGCCGGCGGCGCGTAGGCCGCCTCCAGCGCGGCGAACTCCTCCGGCAGCATGTCGCACATCACCTGCACATGTGGAATGATGTTGGCGCCGACGATGAAGCCGAAATCGAGCTGGTCGCGATAGCTCTGCACGGTAATGTTGAGCGCCTGCCCGTGCGTCGAGATCGACACCGGGAAGATGTGCAATAGCTCCGCGCCGGCAGCGTAAAGCGTCTGCCGCGGCCCCGGCACGTTGGACACGGTGATGTTGGCGGCTGGCGGCAGCACGTCCGACAGGTTCGAGCGGCTGTAGAGCAACGCCAGGATCTGCACCATGATCGGCGCGCCCAGCATCGAGATGTTGGAGACCTGGGGCATCAGCGCGCGCAAGGGGTGCGACATCTCCTTGGACTTGGTCGATTGCGCGATGATGGCTTCGAGCCGCGCCTTGGGATCGTCGATGTTGGTCGCGATCGCGCAGATCATGCCGAACACCTGGTTGTTGGCCTCGGTGTTGCCCTCCTCGCGCAGCGAGATCGGTACCGCCGCGGTCAGCGATTTCGCCGGCAGCGTGCTGTACTCCTTCAGGTAACGCCGGACCACGCCGGAGGCGAGCGCCAGCACGACGTCGTTTAGCTTGCCGCCGGCCTGCTTGGCCAGCGCCTTCGCGCGAGACAGCGGGATCGACACACCGGCGAAGCTTCGCTCCGACGAGATGGTCTTGTTCAGCATGGTCGGCGGCGACACCATGCTGGCAAGGCTCTCGCGCGATTTGGGATCGGCGACCTTGCCGAGCACATCGGAGACGCTCTTGACCATGGTCGGGATATTGCCCGCGAAGCGCACCGCGCTCTCGATCTGGTACATCGCGTTGTCGAACAGGATCGAGCCGATGTCGCTCTTGCCGGTGCGCGGCAATTGCAGGTTCTGGGCGGCCTTGCCGGCGTCGAGCGGCTGGTTGAAAAGCTGCTGGTAGGAATCCAGCAGGTTCGCCGCGATGTCGCGCGGCTCCTGTCCGGGCTTGCTGCCAGCCGCCGGCGGATCGACCTTCCGCGGGATCGGCGAGATGTCGTAGATCATGTTGGTCAGAGCCGCACCAGCACCGCCGTCGATGGCGGCATGGTGCATCTTGGAATAAAGCCCGACCTCGTTGTCCTTCATGCCCTCGAACACGTAGAACTCCCAGAGCGGGCGGGCGCGGTTCAACAGCTTGGCGTGCATCCAGCCGACGATGCGCTCCAGCGTGGCGCGGTCACGCGGCTGCGGCAGGCTGGCACGGAAGATGTGGCGGTCGATGTCGAACTGATCGTCCTCGACCCAGGAGGGATGATCGATGTCGAGCGGCGCCTTCTCCAGCCGCGCCTTCAGGATCGGCGCGATATGCAGGCGCGAGACGATCATCGCCTTGAAGTCTTCGAAGAAGTCGCCCTTGTAATCGTCGGGCAGGCGAAAGATCGCCATGCTCCCGACATGCATCGGCATCTCCGGCGTTTCCAGATAGAGAAACGACGCGTCCAGCGACGACAGCTTCTTACCGTCAGCCATAATTCCCTCCCGCAACAATTTTGACGGGCGCCTTCTGGCGCTTCTCGTCAGGCCGATATTGCCTGTTCCGGCGGGGCATATGCAATGGCAAACGGCCCGGCCCGGTCAAATGGCGAGAATTCCCCTTCCGGTTGCGCCAGCCGGTCCGCCACGGCCCATAGCGCCGCGGGGTTCACGCCGAGCCCGATATGGCTCGCCAGGAGCACTTCGATGTTCTCGGCACGGTCGGAGGGACGGAGCAGGCAGGTCCGCCAGTTCACGACGCCGTCGGCCCGCGAATAGATCGACGTCGCCGGCACCGGCAGATCGCCGGCGATCGCCTCGCGCGCCTCAGCAAGATCCTCGACCCGTTCGCCGGACAGCGCCTCGTAGAGCCGCGTCGCGTTGGTCGCCCGCACGTCATTGGCAAACGGGCTGCCGAGCGTGATGACATAGCGAACCATGTCAGGCGCCTGGAGCGCGAGATCGCGGGCATAGACGCCGCCGAGGCTCCATCCGACCAGGCTGACCTTGCGTCCGCTCGCAGCATGGATTTCGGCAAGACGGGCGCGCAGCGACTCCCGAATCCGCCCGAGGCCGCCGAGATTACGGCCCATCCGCCAAGCCTGTGCCTCATAGCCGAGCTCGGCGAGATAGCGCCGCATCGGGGCCATCGAGAGGTCGCTGGCGAGAAAGCCCGGCAGCGCCAGCACCGGATGGCCATCGCCCCTCGGCGCTCGCATCAGGATCGGCGACAGCAACAGGCTTGCATTGAACTCGAACAGGCCGCGCGCTTCTGCAAGCAGCAGGGCGAGGCCCGGCGGACGAAGCCCGCCCGGGGCCTGCCGCCCGTCTGGCCCGGACGGCATTATTATTTCTTCTTGTCGCTGCTGCGCGTGCCGCCGAGGCCCGCCATCGTGACGAACATGTCCTGAAACCGCTCCGCGATCTTGGGATCGAAGGTGAACCAGCTCTGGATCAGCGACTCCGGCGAGACCTTCTCGATGTTGCTGAGCACCTGCTGCTGCAGCTTGTCCATCACCGCCGTCTGCATCGGTCCCACGTCAGGCAAACCGAAGAACTGGCGGGCCTCGAGGGGGGTGCAGTCGATTTCGATATTAACTTTCATGTCCCCTCCGGATGAGATTCGAGCGGCCTGCCGGCAGTATCGCCGCGAGTTGTGGTGCGACGCAAGCGACCTGATGCAGGCGCGACATGCCCCGTCCCGCAATCCGCCGATATAGTCAACCAAAGTCGAAAGACGCGGTCCTCCATGCCGGACGGCACGGTCAGCATTGCTGCACAGCGGTGCAACTTGGCGCGTTCCTTGCTGGAATGGCGCTTGCACCGGTCGAGAACTCTGGGCAACATGGATCAATCAGCCCTGCCGAACAATCAAAAATCATCGGCACGGCAGAGTGGAGAGGGTCAAGAATGTCAGTCGGTCGAAGTCTGTTTGCGGCGACGCTCGCCGGTGCGCTTGCGTTGACGGTCGCGCCTGCGTCGAGCCAGACGCTGCGTTATGCCAACCAGGGTGACCTGAAATCCCTCGATCCCTATACGCTCAACGAAAGCACCACCCACGCCCATCTCGGTCACGTCTATCAAGGCCTCACCGCGCGCGACAAGGACCTCAAGATCATTCCGGCGTTGGCGGAAAGCTGGGAAACTCCGGAGCCGACCCGCTGGCGCTTCCATTTGCGCAAGGGCGTGAAATTCCACAACGGCGACCCCTTCACCGCCGACGACGTCGTGTTCTCCGCCGATCGCGTCCGCAAGAAAGGGTCCAATATGCAGACCCGCCTTGCGCCCGACGTCAAGGTCGTGAAGGTCGACGACTACACCGTCGACTTCATCCTGCCTTCGCCCAATCCCATCCTGCATAACTCGTGGGATGTCTGGTACATCATGGACAAGAAATGGGCCGAGGAGAACAACGTCGTCGATCCGACGCCGGTGGCGGCGACCACGCCGAGCTATGCCTCGCTCCACGAGAACGGCACCGGTCCGTTCACCATCGAAAGCCATCAGCCCGGCGTGAAGACGGTTTTCAAGGCCAATCCCAATTACTGGGGCAAGGTCGAGGGTAATCTGAAGGAGATCGTCTTCACCCCGATCGCTTCGGACGCCACCCGTGTCGCTGCGCTGCTCTCGGGCGAAGTCGACGTCATCGAGCCGGTGCCGATCCAGGACATCTCCCGCGTCGATTCCAGCCCCAACGCCCAGGTGCTGAAGGGGCCGGAGCTGCGCACCATCTTCATCGGCTTCGATCAGATGCGCGACGAACTGCTCTACTCCAACATCAAGGGCAAGAACCCGTTCAAGGACGTCCGCGTCCGCGAAGCCTTCTACAAGGCGATCGACATCGAGCTGATCAAGAAGCGCGTGATGCGCGAGCTGTCGACGCCATCGGCGCTGATGATCGCTCCGGAGTTGTTCGTGCTGTCCAAGGAGTTCACGCGGCCGAAATTCGACCCCGATGGAGCCAAGAAGCTCCTGACCGAAGCCGGCTATCCCGATGGCTTCGAGGTCACGATGGATTGTCCGAACGACCGTTACGTCAACGACGCCGCGATCTGCCAGGCCGTCGTCGGCATGCTTGCCCGCATCGGCGTCAAGATCAACCTGCTGGCGCAGCCGAAGGCGCAGTACTTCGCCAAGGTGTTGAAGCAGGGCGGCTACCAGACCTCGTTCTACCTCCTGGGCTGGACGCCGAGCACGATGGACTCCCACAACGTGCTCTACGACATCATGGGCTGCCGCGACGACGCGAAATCCTCACGCGGCGAGGCCAATCTCGGCGGCTACTGCAACAAGGAGTTCGACGCCATCACCGACAAGGTGCTGGTCGAAACCGATACCGCCAAGCGCAACCAGCTGATCAAGCAGGCCTACGAAATCGGCAACAAGGACTGGTCCTACATCCCGCTGCACCAGCAGGCGCTGGCCTGGGGCGTGTCGAAGAAGGTCAACCTGCCGCAGCGCGCCGACAATCTGGTCATGTTCCATTGGGCGACCAAGAAGGAATAGCACCAGTTGAACACGAGGTCCCGGCGGCGTCAGGCATCCGGGACCTATCCTTTTCCGGCTGACAAAGACGTCGACCGCACGCACACCCAAGGATAGTGGAAGGCATGCTCGCTTTCACTCTTCGCCGCGCCGTTCAGGCCATCGGCGTCATGTTCGCCGTCGGCATCATCGCCTTCTCGATGTTCCGTTTCGCCGGCGACCCCGTCAATCAGATCGTCTCGATCGACACGTCGGCGGCCGAACGCGAAGCCGTGCGCAAGTCGCTCGGCCTCGACGATCCCGTGCCGGTGCAGTTCGTGCGTTATTTCGCCGACGCCGCGCAATTCAAGTTCGGCGTCTCCTACCAGTTCCGCCAGCCGGTCTCGACCCTGCTGATGGAACGCATGCCGGCCACGCTGGAACTTGCGATCTGCGCCACCGTGTTTGCAATGGTGTTCGGCATTCTGATGGGCGTCTATTCGGCGCTGAGGCGCGACACCGTGCTGGCCAAATTATTCCAGGCGGTTTCGCTGATCGGCATCTCATTGCCGACTTTCCTGATCGGCATTCTCCTGATCTATCTGTTCGCGGTGACATTGGGCTGGTTGCCCTCGTTCGGCCGCGGCGAGGTGGTCAAGCTCGGCTGGTGGAGCACGGGTCTGCTCACGCTGTCGGGATTGAAGGCATTGATCATGCCCTCGATCACGCTCGGCCTGTTCCAGATGACCCTGATCATGCGGCTGGTGCGCGCGGAGATGCTGGAAGTGCTGCGAACCGACTATATTCGTTTCGCCCGCGCCCGCGGGCTGACCACCCGCGCCATTCATTTCGGCCACGCGCTGAAGAACACGCTCATTCCCGTCATCACCGTGGCCGGCCTTCAGTTTGGCTCGGTTATTGCATTTTCGATCATCACCGAAACCGTGTTCCAATGGCCGGGCATGGGACTGCTGTTCGTGCAGGCCGTGCAAAACGTCGATATCCCGATCATGGCGGCCTATCTGCTGATGGTCTCCCTGATCTTCGTCACCATCAACCTGGTGGTCGACATTCTCTACACCGTAGTCGATCCGCGCCTGCGCGCGACCGTCGGCCGCGCTACATAAGGCCCCTGCATGTCCGAC
Source organism: Bradyrhizobium sp. CCBAU 65884 (assembly GCF_028128835.1). Classification (NCBI taxonomy): domain Bacteria; kingdom Pseudomonadati; phylum Pseudomonadota; class Alphaproteobacteria; order Hyphomicrobiales; family Nitrobacteraceae; genus Bradyrhizobium; species Bradyrhizobium sp. CCBAU 65884. The sequence continues at coordinate 17,359 of NZ_LBJU01000084.1, forward strand.
GCCGTCGCCTCCAATTCCGACAAGCAGAGCGCGCCGCCCGCGCATGCCGGTCGCAGCTGGCTCAGCCGCGCCCTCGACAGCGACATCTTCTACTCGTTCCGCCGTTCCAAGCTGACCATGGTGGCGGCGGCCATTACCGTGCTGCTCTTCCTGCTCGCGATCTTTGCATCGGCGCTCGCGGTGCAGAACCCGTTCGATCCGGCGCAGCTCCAGTTGATGAACTCGCGCATCTCGCCGCTCTGGACCGCCGACGGCCAAAGCCCGTTCCTGCTCGGCACCGACGAGCAGGGCCGCGACGTGTTCTCCGCCATCCTCTATGGGATGCGCATCTCGCTCGCCGTCGGCGTGGCCGGCGTGATCTTCGCCGGCGCGCTCGGTATCGCGCTCGGCCTGATCGCCGGCTATTTCGGCGGCGCGGTCGATGGCGTGATCATGCGGATCGCCGACGTGCAACTGACCTTTCCCGCCATTCTGATCGCGCTGCTGGTCAATGGCATTGCGAAATCGATCCTCGGCAACCGTCTGGATGCCACCAGCATGCTGGTGGTGCTGGTGATCTCGATCGGCCTCAGTTTCTGGGTCGGGTATGCAAGGACGGTGCGCGGCTCCGTGATGGTCGAGAAGAACAAGGACTACGTGGCCGCCGCGCAGCTGATCGGCCTGCCCGCGCCAAAGATCATGCTGCGGCACGTGCTGCCGAACACGATGGGCCCGATCCTGGTCATCGCCACCATCAACCTCGCACTGGCCATCATCACCGAGGCAACGCTGTCCTTCCTCGGCGTCGGCCTGCCCGACACCATGCCCTCGCTCGGCACGCTGATCCGCATCGGCAACAATTATCTGTTCGCGGGCGAATGGTGGATTGTCGCTTTCCCCGGCCTCGCGCTGGCCGGCTTGATCCTGTCGATCAACCTGCTCGGCGACTGGCTGCGCGACGCGCTCAACCCGAAGCTCCGATGAGCAAAACTTCGATAAGAGCGCCTCACCCATGACCGAGCCCATCCTCTCCGTTCGCAACCTTCAGGTGGAGTTCGCCTCCCGCCGCGGCACGCTGCGCGCCATCGACGGCGTCTCCTTCGACATCGCCAAGGGCGAGGTGCTGGGCGTGGTCGGCGAATCCGGCGCCGGCAAATCCGTGACCGGCCTCGCCGTGATCGGCCTGATCGACCCGCCCGGCCGGATCGCGGGCGGCGAGGTTCGCCTGGCCGGCCTGCGCATCGACAATTTGCCGCCGGAGGAGATGCGCCGCATCCGTGGCAAACGGATCGGCATGATCTTCCAGGACCCCCTCACCTCGCTCAATCCACTCTACCGGGTCGGTGACCAGATCATCGAGACGATCCGAACCCACCTGAACCTGTCCGAGACGGCCGCCCGCCGCCGCGCCATCGACCTGCTTGCCGAGGTCGGCATTCCCGCGCCGGAAAAGCGCATCGACGGCTACCCGCACGAATTCTCCGGCGGCATGCGCCAGCGCGTCGTCATTGCGCTGGCGATCTGCGCCGAGCCCGAGCTGATCATCGCGGACGAGCCGACCACCGCGCTCGACGTCTCCGTGCAGGCGCAGATCATTTCGCTGATCAAGCGGCTCGGCCGCGACCACGGCACCGCCGTGATGCTGGTGACGCACGACATGGGCGTGATCGCGGAGACCTCCGACCGGGTCGCCGTGATGTATGCCGGCCGTGTCGCCGAGATCGGTCCGGTGCAGGATGTCGTCAGAAACCCGCTGCATCCCTATGCCAAGGGCTTGATGGGCGCGATCCCGACGCTGGCCGGCGACGACAAGCGTCTCATGCAGATTCCCGGCTCGATGCCGCGGCTGTCGGCGATCCCGCGCGGCTGCTCGTTCAACCCGCGCTGCGCCTTCGCGTTCGACCGCTGTCGTGTTGATCGACCGGAGCCGCTGCCGCGCGGTGCGCAATCGGTCGCCTGCCATCTCTATGACAGCGTGCCGGCGGAGAGCGCGGCATGAGCGCTTCCTTCGTCCAGGCCACAAATCTGCGCCGGGTGTTCGACGTCTCGAAACCCTGGCTCAACCGCATGCTCGAAGGCGGGCATCTCGAATATCTCAAGGCGGTCGATCACGTCACCTTCGACATCAGGAAGGGCGAGACGTTTGCGCTGGTCGGCGAGTCCGGCTCGGGCAAGACCACGGTGGCGCGGATGGTCGTGGGACTGCTGCCGCCGAGCTCCGGCGATGTCTTGATCGACGGCGTCTCGATGACGGATCCGCGGCAGGCGCCGGCGCGCAGGAAGCTGCGCCGCCGCATCCAGATGATCTTCCAGGACCCCTATGCGAGCCTGAACCCGCGCTTTCGCGTCGATGCCATCATCTCCGAGCCGATCCGCGCCTTCGACCTGATCCAGGGCGAGCGCGACATCCAGGCCCGCGTCGGCGAGCTGCTCAGCCTGGTCGGCCTGCATCCCGACGACCGGCTGAAGTTTCCGCACGAGTTCTCCGGCGGCCAGCGCCAGCGCATCGCGATCGCCCGGGCGCTCGCATCGGACGCCGAGTTCATCGTCTGCGACGAGCCGACTTCGGCGCTCGACGTCTCGGTGCAGGCGCAGATCCTGAACCTGATGCGCGACCTCCAGGACAAGTTCGGCCTGACCTACATGTTCATCAGCCACAACCTCGCCGTGGTCCGCCACATGGCGAGCCGCGTCGGCGTGATGTATCTCGGCCGCATCGTCGAGATCGCTGAAGGCAAGGAGTTGTTCGCACGTCCCCGCATGCCCTACACCAAGATGCTGCTGGGCGCCGTGCCTGATCTTGCCATGAGCGGCCGCCAGCGCATTCCGGTGAAGGGCGAGATCCCGAACCCGATCAATCCGCCGCCCGGCTGCGCCTTCAATCCGCGCTGCCCGCTGGCGTTCGATCTCTGCCGCAAGGAAACGCCGGAACTGATCGACGGCGTCGCCTGCCACGCCGTCAACACCGCGCCGGTCCCGGCGTGACGCGCGCGTGCCATGCCGGCAGCGCATTGGCGGCGCGGCATCGCCTGTGATCAATTGCGCGCGCCGCAAATGAGGTAATCCATGGCCAGCATCGTCAATCCCGATCCGTTCACGACCCGCCCCGAGATCGAAGGCACGTTCGGGGTCGTCGCCACCACGCACTGGATCGCGACCGCAGTCGGCATGGCCATCCTGGAGAAGGGCGGCAACGCCTTCGACGCCGGCGTCGCTACCGCCTTCACGCTCCAGGTGGTCGAGCCGCATCTGAACGGCCCCGGCGGCGATGTCCCCATCATCGTGCACGACGTGAAGCGCGGCCGCACCGAGGTGATCTGCGGCCAGGGCCCGGCACCGGCACGCGCCACCATCGCGCATTACAAGAGCGAAGGCCTCGACATGGTGCCCGGCACCGGCCTGCTCGCGGCCTGCGTCCCCGGCACCTTCGAATCCTGGATGATGCTGCTGCGCGACTACGGTACGATGCGGGTGCGCGACGTGCTGGAGCCCGCGATCGCCTATGCACGCGACGGCTATCCGCTGGTCGAGCGCGCCTGCGCCACGATCCAGACCGTCGAGCAATTATTCCGCAAGCACTGGCCGACCTCCGCCGCGGTCTATCTCCCCAACGGCGAGGTGCCGAAGCCCGGCACACTCTTTACCAACGAGACGCTGGCCGCGACCTACGCACGGATTCTCAGCGAAGCCGAGAGCGGCGGCGGTGGCCGCGACGCCGAGATCGAGCGCGCGCGCAAAGCCTGGTCGCAAGGCTTCGTCGCGGAAGCCATCGACAAATTCTGCCGCACCCAGGAGGTGATGGACGTCAGCGGCTCGCCGCATCGCGGCGTGCTTTCCGGCGACGACATGGCGCGCTGGCAGCCGACGGTCGAGGCGCCGCTCACCTACGACTATGGCCGCTACACCGTCTGCAAGGCCGGCGTCTGGAGCCAGGGCCCGGTGACGCTGCAACAGCTCGCGCTGCTGAAGGGCTTTGCCCTCGACGGGCTCGACCCGACCGGGCCTGAGTTCATCCATCTCCAGATCGAATGCGCAAAACTCGCCTTTGCCGACCGCGAGAAATTCTACGGCGACCCCAAGTTCAGCGAGATTCCGATCGCGACGCTGCTGTCGGATGCCTATAACGACGAACGTCGTAAGCTAATTACCGAGAAGGCCTCGCTCGATCTCCGGCCCGGCGCGATCGAGGGCTTTGGCGGCGTCGTCAAGCTGCGCCGCGCTGAAGGCCAGCGCGAGGCCGTTGGCGCGCTAGGCGCCGGTGAACCAACCGTGGGGCGCTTCGGCGAGGTGCGCGGCGACACCGTGCATTTCGACATCATCGACAAAGCTGGCAACATGGTGTCTTCGACGCCGTCGGGCGGCTGGCTGCAATCCTCGCCCATCATTCCCGAGCTCGGCTTCTGTCTCGGCAGCCGCGCCCAGATGTTCGATTTGGAGGAGAACCAACCCGGTTCGCTCGCACCGGGCAAGCGGCCGCGCACAACGCTGTCGCCGACCATGGCGCTGCGCGACGGCGAGCCTTACCTCGCCTGGGGTTCGCCCGGCGGCGACCAGCAGGACCAGTGGATCACCCAATTCTTCCTACGCCACGTCCATTGCAATCTCAATCTCCAGGAAGCGATCGACGCGCCGGCCTGGCATTCCGAGCATTTCCCGATCTCGTTCTGGCCGCGTACCGCGCGCCCCGGCGTGCTCGTGGTGGAAAATCGCGTACCCAAGGCAACGATCGAGAACCTTCGTGAGCGCGGGCATATCGTGGAAGTCGGTCCCGACTGGTCCGAAGGCCGCCTCACCGCGGCCTCGCGCGTGGGTCGGCGTCGGCGCGCCGCCGCCAATCCGCGCGGCATGCAAGGTTACGCCGCGGGACGCTGAAGGCAGCACATGACCTGGTCGATCATCGCGCGAGACCCTTCCACCGGCCAGTTCGGCATCGCTGTTGCGACACGTTTTTTCGCCGTCGGCGCACGCGTGCCGTATATTGCCGCCGGCGTCGGCGCCATCGCGACGCAGGCCTTCGTCAATCCCTATTACGGCATCGACGGCGTCAAGCTGTTGCGGGAAGGCCTCAATGCGCGCGACGTGCTGGCCGCGCTACTCGCGACCGACGCTGGCCGCGAGAGCCGTCAGATCCACATCATGGATGCGAGCGGCGAGATCGCCGCACATACCGGGCGCGACTGCGTCGACTGGTGCGGGCACATCGCAGGCAGCGGCTTTTCCATCGCCGGCAACATGCTGGCCGGCGCCGACGTGCTCGACGAGACCGCAAAGACCTATATCGCCAATGACAGCCTGCCCTTCCCGCGCCGCCTGCTCACCGCGATGCGCGCCGGGGAAGCCGCCGGCGGCGACAAGCGCGGCAAGCAGTCCGCTGCGCTGTTGATTCACGGCGAGGAGGAATGGCCGGCGCTGGACATTCGCGCCGACGACCATCCCGACCCGCTCGGCGAGCTCGAACGTCTCGAACACGTCAGCCACGAGCTCTGGGTGCATTTTCGCGATTCCATGCCGACGCGACGGAATCCGGCCGGCAACACCGACCGCAGCGTCATCGACGCCAGCATCCAAGCAGCGCGTGCAAGGCAATCATGAGCGCGAGCCCTCTCATCGAGATCAGGGACCTCCGCATCCGCTTCCACGGCGACGACGGCCGCATCACCCACGCGGTCGACAGTGTCGACCTCAGTGTCGCCAACGGCGCGACCCTCGGCCTCGTCGGCGAATCCGGCTGCGGCAAGAGCGTGACCTCGCTGGCGATCATGGGCTTGCTGCCGAAACAAAGCGCGGAGATATCGGGCGCGATCCGCTTCGACGGCCTCGACCTCCTGCAGACTCCGGACCAGACCCTGCGCAATCTGCGCGGCAACCGGCTCGCGATGATCTTCCAGGAGCCGATGACCTCGCTCAATCCGAGTCTCACCATCGGCGACCAGATCGTCGAGACCATTTTGCGCCACCGCGGCGGCTCGCGGAAAAGCGCGCGCGAGCGGGCGATCGAGCTGCTGCGCCGGGTCCACATCCCCTCGCCCGAGCGGCGCGTCGACGAATATCCGCACAAGCTCTCCGGCGGCATGCGCCAGCGCGTGATGATCGCGATGGCGCTGGCCTGCGACCCGCGCCTGCTGATCGCCGATGAGCCGACCACTGCGCTCGATGTCACCTTGCAGGCGCAAATCCTGGAGCTGATGCGGGAATTGAAAGCGGCAAGCGGCGCCGCGATCATCCTGATCACGCACGATCTCGGCGTGGTCGCCGAGGTCTGCGACGAGGTCGCGGTGATGTATGCCGGCGAGATCGTCGAGCGCGCGCCGGTGGACGAATTGTTCTCGGCGCCGCAGCACCCCTACACCGTCGGCCTACTCGGCTCGATCCCGCGACTCGACCATCGGGCCGAACAACTTGCCACGATCGAGGGTATGGTGCCGAACATGGCGCAGCCGCCGGCAGGCTGCCGCTTCGCCGCGCGCTGCCCGTTCGTGCTGGACGCCTGCACCACGGCGCCGCCACCGCTGATCGAAGTCAGCCCCGGCCACCTCTCGCGCTGCATCCGCGCGCCGCTCGAACGCCTGGTGTCGTGATGACCTCGTTCTCTCTTCCCGTTCCCCGGGCGCAGCGCAGCACAAGCGCAGCGCGGTGGTGCGCTGCTGAACCGGGGCCCATGTGGCGGCAGACTGGCTCCCGGTTCAGCGTCGCAACACTTCGCGTTGCGCCGCGCCCGGGACACGAGACTGAGTTTCGTCGGGATCACGAACGATGACCGCTCTGCTCGAGGTTACAGGCCTGGTCAAGCATTTCGTCGCCGAGCGCTCGCTGTTCGGCCGGGCGCTGGCGCATGTCAAAGCCGTTGATGGCGTCTCCTTCTCGCTCGAGGCCGGCAAGACGCTGGCCCTGGTCGGCGAATCCGGTTGCGGCAAATCCACCGTCAGCCGCCTGGTGCTGCGGCTGATCGAGCCGGATGCGGGCACGATCCGGTTCGACGGCCGCGATCTCCTCTCGCTCGATCCCTATGCGCTCCGCGCCTTCCGCCGCGAGGCCCAGATCATCTTCCAGGACCCCTACGCCTCGCTCAATCCGCGCATGACGGTCGGCCAGATCCTGACCGAACCGCTGGCACTGCACGATCTCGTGCCGCCGGCAGAGCGGCGTGCGCGCGTCGCGGAGTTGCTGCGGCTGGTCGGGCTGGAGCCGAGGCTGGCGCGGCGCTATCCGCACGAATTCTCCGGCGGCCAGCGCCAGCGCATCGCCATTGCCCGCGCGCTCGCGGTCGAGCCGAAGCTGATCATCTGCGACGAGCCGGTCTCGGCGCTGGACGTCTCGATCCGCTCGCAGATCCTCAATCTGCTGCGCGAGCTCCAGGACCGGCTCGGCCTCGCCTATATTTTCGTCTCGCACGACCTCGCCGTGGTCAAGCACATCGCCGACCACGTCGCGGTGATGAATCTCGGCCAGATCGTCGAGACGGCGGAGGCGGACGCGCTGTTCGCCTCGCCGCGCCACCCCTATAGCCGGGCGCTGTTGTCCGCGATCCCGCTGCCGCAGCCGAAGGTGAAGCGCGCGACCGTCCTGCTCGAGGGCGAGATCCCGAGCGCGCTCAACCCGCCTTCTGGCTGCCGCTTCCACACCCGCTGCCCGTTCGTGATCGAGCTCTGCCGCAACGAGGCGCCGGCGCTTCTAGCTGACGGCACGGGCCACGCCGCCGCCTGCCACCGCACGGCGGAACTGCCGTCTGCCGACGCCATATTGCCGGCAGCCGGCGGGTTTTCGCCGGCGCTTGCAAAATTGGTCGCCGCCTTCAGCCAAAAGACGGAAGGCGCTGCCACCGCCGGGGTTGGTATACAAGGCACCGCGCCCACAACGACATAGCCGAAGCAATGGGGACTGTCCGATGAAGATGTTTCGCCTGGCCGCAACGGCCGCCGCCGTCCTGCTGTCGCTTGGAGCCGCGCAGGCCCAGACCACGCTGCGCATCGGCCTCGCCGAGGACCCTGACATCCTCGATCCCACGATGGCGCGCACCTATGTCGGCCGCATCGTGTTCTCCGCCTTCTGCGACAAGCTGTTCGACATCGACGAGAAGCTCAACATCGTGCCGCAGCTCGCGCTGTCGAGCGAAACCGCCGACGACGGCAAGGCGCTGGTCATCAAGCTGCGGCCCGGCGTGAAATTCCACGACGGCGAACCGTTCGACGCGGAAGCCGCCAAGTTCTCGCTGGAACGGCATCTGACGCTCCCCGGATCCTTCCGCAAACCCGAGCTCGCCTCGGTCGATCACATCGAAGTCGTCGATCCCCTCACGGTCAAGCTGGTGCTGAAGTCACCGTTCTCGCCGCTGCTCGCTCAGCTCACCGACCGCGCCGGGATGATGGTGTCGCCTAAGGCGGCGAAAGAGGCCGGCGACAAATTCGGCCTGCGCCCGGTCTGCGCCGGCCCGTATAAATTCGTCGAGCGCGTGCAGCAGGACCGCATCGTGTTCGAAAAGTTCGCGGACTATTGGAACAAGGACAACGTCTTCATCGACAAGATCGTGTTTCAGCCGATCGTCGATGCCACGGTGCGGCTTGCGAACTTGAAATCCGGCGGCCTCGATTTGATCGAGCGCGTGCTTGCCACCGACCTGAAGGAAGTCCGCGCGGATTCACGGCTGAAAGTCGCGACCGCCATCGAGCTCGGCTATCAGGGCATCACGCTCAACATCGGCAAGGACAAGGCCAAGGGGCCGCTCAGCCAATCCGCAAAGGTGCGGCAGGCGCTCGACCTTGCGATCGACCGCGAGGCGATCAACCAGGTCGTGTTCAACGGCGAGTTTCAGGTCGGCAATCAATGGGTCAACCCTGATCATCCCTACTATCAGAAATCCCTTCCGGTCCGTCCCCGCAATGTCGAGAAGGCCAAGGCGCTGCTGAAGGAAGCCGGCGCGACACCGCCGGTCAGCGTCGATTTCCTGGTGCCCAAGGGCGCGGAGACCGAGACGCCGGCGCAGGTGATCCAGTCGATGGCGGCCGAGGCTGGGTTCGACATGAAGATCCGCCTCACCGAATTCGCGACCGGGCTGAAGCAGGCCGAGGCCGGCGACTACCAGGCCTATATGCTCGCCTGGAGCGGGCGCGTCGATCCCGACGGCAACAGCTTCGTGTTCCTGCACAGCGGCGCGCCGCAGAATTACGGCGCGTGGAACAACCCGCAGGCCGACAAGGCACTGGAAGACGCGAGATCGGTCACCGATCCCGCCAAGCGCAAGGCCAGCTATGAGGCCCTGGCCAAGCTGGTCCAGGACGAAGAGCCGCTGCTGTACCTCTACCACCGCCGCATCATCATCGCGCACACGACCAAGCTCGAAGGCTACAAGCAGATGCCCGACGGCCTCGTGCGTGTCATCGGACTCAAGCTGAAGTGACGCTGCGAGAATGCTGAACTTCCTCGCCCGCCGCCTTGCGCAGATCGTGCCGACGCTGTTCTTCGTCTCGGTGCTGATCTTCTCGCTGCAGCAATTGCTGCCGGGCGATCCCGCGCTGGTGATGGCGGGCGAAGAGCGCGATCCCGCCGTGATCGAGCAGATCCGTCATCAGTACCGGCTCGATCAGCCGGTCCCGGTGCAGTACGCCTACTGGATCAAGGGCGTGCTCTCGGGCGATTTCGGCGAGTCGCTGCGCAACAAGATGCCGGTGCGCGAGCTGATCGCGCAGAAGCTGCCGGTGACGTTGCAGCTCGGCGGCATGGCGATCGTGATCGCGTTCCTGATCGGCATCCCCGCCGGCATCGTCGCGGCCGTGAAGAAGGGCTCGGCCTGGGACTACGGCGCGAACCTGTTTGCGCTGTGGGGCATCTCGACGCCGAACTTCTGGCTCGGGATCATGCTGATTTTCCTGTTCTCGATCGAGCTCGGCTGGCTGCCGGCGTCCGGCTACGTGCCGCTCACCGAGAACTGGCGCGCGAGCCTGGCGGCCACCATCATGCCGGCTTTCGTGCTCGGCAATGCCATTGCCGCGGTCCTGATGCGGCATACCCGCAGCGCCATGCTGCAGGTGCTGGAAAGCGACTACGTCCGCACCGCCCGGGCCAAGGGACTCCTGGAGCGCTCGGTGATCCTGAAGCACGCCATGCGCAACGCGCTGACGCCCGTCATCACGCTCGGCGCGCTCGAGCTCGGGACGCTGTTGTCCGGCGCAGTCCTGACCGAGCAGATCTTCTCCATCCCCGGCTTCGGCAAGCTGATCGTGGATGCCGTCTTCAACCGCGACTACGCCGTCGTGCAAGGCGTCGTGCTGGTGACGGCCACGATCTACATCACGCTGAATCTCGTTGCCGACATCGCCTATATCCTCGTCAATCCACGGCTGCGGGGCTAGAGCATGACCGACGCCGCGCTGCCCGGCCCTCTCACGCAAGCCGACGAGCTGGATAGCCCGGCCCGCCGCGCGCGCCGGCGGCTGTTCAAGCGCAAGGCGGCGATATTCGGGCTCGTCGTGCTCACGATGTTCATCGTGCTCGCCGTGCTGGCCCCACTGATCGTGCCCTATGATCCCATCGCGACGAGCTGGAGCCTGGTGCGCAAGCCGCCCACCTCGGCGCACTGGTTCGGCACCGATGAGCTCGGCCGCGACATCTTCAGCCGGATCGTCTACGGCGCGCGCGCCTCGCTGCTCGCGGGCCTCATCTCGGTGGCGATCGCGCTCGGCATCGGCGTGCCGCTCGGTCTCGTCGCTGGCTATCGCGGTGGCTTCGTCGATGCGCTGATCAGCCGGATCACTGATGCGATGCTGGCCTGCCCGTTCCTGATCCTGGCGATCGCGCTGGCGGCGTTCCTCGGGCCGAGCCTCGGCAATGCCATGATCGCGATCGGCATCTCCGCAACGCCGATCTTCATCCGCCTGACCCGCGGCCAGGTGCTCGTCGTCAAGGCCGAGGACTATGTCGAGGCCGCGCGCGCGCTCGGCAATCCGCCATGGCGGATCGCGCTCTCGCATATCCTGCCGAACATCCTGCCCGCGCTGCTGGTGCAGGCGACACTGTCGATTGCCGCCGCCATCATCGCCGAAGCCGCGCTGTCGTTCCTCGGCCTCGGCCAGCAGCCGCCGGCGCCGTCCTGGGGCAGCATGCTCAACGCCGCGCAGCGCTTCCTGACCCAGGCGCCGTGGATGGCGATCTGGCCGGGGCTTGCGATCTTCCTCGTGGTGCTGTCGCTGAACCTGCTCGGCGACGGCCTGCGCGACGCGCTCGACCCGCGGCAGCGCTAGATCACCGCTTCCCGCATCACGCGGCGGCAATCCATCTCGTATTCGAGATCGACCACCGGCGGGCGGGCGAAATGCCAGGTCAGGCCGGAGCGCAACGCGCCGCGGCGGACCAGTTCGTCGACGAGCGTATGGTGGAAATCGTGCACGGAATAGGCCTGCACCGCAGTGGTGTCGTTCCAGCCGAAGCCGAAAGCCGCCATCCGGCTTTCCATCTGCGACGTCGTGGTGAAGCGCACCTTCTCCCGCAGCCCCTCAGGGCTGAGGTCGCGATAGCGCACGGTGCGCTCGACATAGGTGCCGCTGCCCTCGCGTGCCTCGGCGCCGCCTGATATCACGAAGGACGGCGCTTTCGAGCGGGTCGGACGCGTGAACGAGAACGCATAGAACGACGGCTCGGACGGCGGATCGATCTCGGGACAGACATTGCTGCGCGCCACCGGATTGGTGGTGCCGTCGAAGATGCCCCATTCGGACAGCGTCTTCACGTAGTGCAGGTTGAACGCGCGAAAGCCCTCTTCGCTGAAGGCTGCCGGTGAACGCAGCTCGCAGGCACAGAATGCCGTCAACGGCCGCCCGGCCTCCTGGATGAATTTCGCCGCCAGCGCAAACCCTTCCAAGAGCGGGACCACACGGTCGAAGCGGACGCGTTCGATTTCGTAGCCGTCATCCGCGGCGGCGCCCGCCGAATACTGGAACACGGACGGAATGAAACGATAATTGCCGGCAGAGAAGTCACGCATCATGTCGAACCCCTATTCCAGTTGCATGCGAATGCCCTTGGCGCCGTTGAGCAGGCGCTTCAGGTGAAAGCCGGCCAGGGAATCGTCGGCGTGCATGCCGACCAGCGCGGCAAAGGCCGGCATGGCCGCGGCATCGCCGGCCTCCATCTTGGCGAAAGCCTCCGAATACAGTGCCGTTTCCGGCGCTTCGAACTTGCCCGGTGGCAGCGGCTCGAAGGCGCGCAACGGCTCGCTGCGTCCGCGCAGCATCAGCTCCCCCACGGGGCGGCCTTGAAAATTCTCGGCCGCCTCGGCGACGCTGGCGCTGACGCAAATGCGGGTGCCCAGATGCTTGTTGGCGGCCTCCAGCCGCGCCGCAATGTTGATGGAGTCCCCATAGGCGGTGTAGTCGAAGAAGCGATTGCCGCCGAAATTGCCGACCAGCGCGGGACCGGCGTGAATGCCGATGCGGGTGGCACCGAAGGTCACACCCATGGCGCTCTGGCGCGCGCGAAAGTCCTGCGCCCAGGCGTCGAGCTCATGGGCGCAGGCGACCGCACGCGTGGCATAATCCGGCTGATCGCCGGGCGCATTGAAGAGGACCTGGATCGCATCGCCGATGATCTTTGCGACCGTGCCCTCATGGACGAAGACGATTTCGGTCATGCCGCCGACATACTCGTTGAGCAGCTTGCCCAACGTCTCGGGCGGCGCGCTCTCGACCAACGAGGTGAAGCCGGTAATATCGGTGAAGATGGTGGCGACATCGCGCCACTGAACTTCGATCCCCTCTCCGTCGCCGCTGGCGGCCAGACGCTTGGCGAGCTCGGGCGAGAAATGGCGCGACAGCGCGGCGTGGGCGCGCTCGGCTTCCATCTGGCGCCGCCGAACCTCGCGCAGCATCTCGATATGGCGGATGGTCTTCTCGATCGTGGCCTCCAGATCGGCGAAGTCGATCGGCTTGGTCAGGAAGTCGAACGCGCCGCGGTTCATGGCGGTGCGGATATTGCTCATGTCGCCATAGGCCGAGACGATGATGGTCGATTTCTTGTCCTCGGCCTCCTGGAGTTTCGCGAGCAGCGATAGCCCGTCCATCCTGGGCATGTTGATATCGGAGACCACCATGTCGACCTGCGGATTCTGCTCGAGCGAGGCCAGCGCCTCGAGACCGTCGCGAGCGAATATGATGACGACCTGTCCGTCGCGGATCTGCCTGCGAAATTTTTGCAGGACCAGCGCCTCGAGATCCGGCTCGTCGTCGACGAAGAGGATGGTCGCGCTCATGCGGCTTGCTCGAGCCTCGTGTCGATCTCCTGCCGCAGCAAGGCAAAGTCGATCGGCTTGGTGAGGAGCCCGACGGCGCCGCGCTCGATCGCCTTTCGCCGCGTCTCGGCGTCGCCATAGGCCGTGATCATGATGACGGGAACGTCCGGATGCGCGGCACGCACCTTCGGCAGCATGTCGAGCCCGCTCATGCCGGGCATGTTGATGTCGGACAGGATCAGGATCAGCGAGGGATCGCGAACCTCGGCGGCCCGCTTGAGCGCATCGGGCGCGGAGGAGGCGAACTCCATCTGGAAGCGGCCGGCGCGCAGCTCGCGCCGGAATTGCTGCCGGAATAGCGCCTCGACGTCGGGCTCGTCATCGACGACCAGGATGTAAACGTTCACGACTTGCCTCCGGAAGTGCCCTCCGCCGCCATCGTACGCGGCAGGGTGATGATGAACTCGGTGAATACACCTTGCATGGTGTTCACGTCGATGGTGCCGCCGTGCTGCTTCACGACGATATCGTGGCTCATGGACAGGCCGAGCCCGGTGCCCTCGCCGACCGGCTTGGTGGTGAAGAAGGGGTTGAACATCTTCTCCTTCACCTCGGGCGGAATTCCGGTGCCATTGTCACGGATCCGGATCTCGACCCTGTCGCCGAGGTCCTTGGTTGCCGCGCTCAAGGTCGGCTCGAAGGCCTCACCCGCGCTCTGCTTGCGTTTGGCCGTGGCATAGAAGCCGTTCGAGATCAGGTTGAGGAAGACGCGCGTGATCTCCTGCGGATAGATCTCGACCATACCGGCAGCGGGATCGAACGTGCGCTGAAGCGTGACGTTGAAGGAGGGACGTTCGGCCCGCGCGCCGTGATAGGCGAGATTGAGGCTCTCCTCCACGACCGCATTGATGTCGACGGCCCGATGCTCGCCGGAACCTTCGCGCGAATGCAGCAGCATGTTCCTGACGATGGAATCGGCACGCTTGCCGTGCTGCACCACCTTCTCGAGATTGCTCCTGAGCATGCCAGTCAGCTCGTCGACCTCCTCCCTGGTCTTGCCGTCGAGCGCAGCCGATTGCAGGGCCTCCTTGAGCTCGTCGATCAGCTCGGTGGAGACCGCGGAGAAATTGTTGACGAAGTTGAGCGGATTCTTGATCTCGTGGGCGATGCCGGCGGTGAGCTGACCGAGCGAGGCAAGCTTCTCGGTCTGGATCAGGCGATCCTGGGCGGCGCGCAGGTCGTCGAGGGATCGCGACAACTCTGTCGTGCGTTCCTGAACCTCCTCGAACAATCGAACATTTTCGATCGCGATAAGGGCTTGGTCTGCAAAGGTCGTGGCGAGTTCGATTTGCTTCTCGCTGAAGGGACGCACCATATGTCGCGTCAAGACGAACACGCCGATTGGCGATCCTTCTCGAAGCAGGGGGACACCGAGCATCGTACGCACATTGGACCGCCTTCGCGCGGATGAGGGTGCATAGTCCGGATCGGCCTGCACATCGGGGACGTGAACCGTCTTGGCTTCGAGCAGCGTACGCCCGACCACACTTCCCCGTTCTGGTAAAGAAGCAAAGGTCCGAAGCTTGCTTTCCTGCTCCGCATCGAGGCCGCAGCTTGCCGCCAAATAGAAAACGCCATCGCGCGGTCGAAAGATCGTTCCCTCGTCGGCGTCACACAAGCGGGCGGCCGATCCGACGAGCGTATTCAGCACGGTTTGCAGATCGAACGCCGAGCGGCTGATGACCTTCAGCACGTCGGCGGTCGCCGTCTGCTGCTGGAGAGACTCGCTCAATTCCGCTGTTCGCCGTTCGACCTTGTTTTCGAGATCGGCATAGGATTCCTGCAAGCGCGCGCCCATGTCGTTGAACTGGTCGGCGAGCCCTTCGAGCTCGTCGCCCGTCCGGATCGAGATGCGCTGGGAGAAGTCGCCACCGCCGATCCGTTCCGCGCCGCTGCGCAGCGCCTGGATCGGCCCGACCATGCGGCGCGCCAAAAATATCCCCGCAAGCACCGCGAAGATCGACGCCGCGAGCAGCACGATCGCAAGCCGCTGCAGCGAGGCGTAGAGCGACGCATAGGCCTCCTCGACCGGCAGCTCGACGAACATGGTCCAGTGCAACGGCTCGATCGGCGCCGATGCGGTCAAGACCTTCTGGCCCTGGATGTTGCGCGCTTCCTCGAGCGCGTTCGGCATGGTGCCGCCGGCAGCCTGGGCGGCGCGCACCTGCGCGAGGCCGGACATGTCGGTGTTGCGCAGCACGAGACTGATATCGGGATGCGCGATCAGGCGCCCTTCCGGACCGACGACATAGGCGTGCCCGTGCTGGCCGACCTTGATCTGCGAGACCACGTCCCAGATCAGCTTGAGATTGACCTCGGCAATGCTGACACCGGCATCCCTGCGCGCGCCGGCCAGGGCCAGCGTCATGTAGGGCTCGGACTCCCGGCGGAAATAGACCGGGCCGTAATAAACCTTGTGCGCGACCGCCTCGGTGAACTTCGGATCATTGGCTAGGTCGATCCCGCTCTCGATCGCGTCCATCGCCAGCCGCGAGACCCGCAACCGTTCCTTGCCGGTCGAGTCCACCTGGGCAAGCTCGGTGATCCCGGGGACCTGGCGCAGCAGCCGCAGCGCGTCGAACCGGCGCTGCTCGATCGAGCCCGCCGACCACGGCAGTTGCGTGGTCCAGCCGAGCTGGCTTTCGATCTCCTTGACGAACTGGCCGATCTTCGCTGCGGCCGCCTCGGCCTGCTCGTGCTGGACCCGGATCAGCGAAGCCTTGTGCTCGCGATAATAAAAGAAGACCTCGAACAGGCCGTTGGCCAGCAGCGCGATGGCCACGACCGCCACGAACAGCGCGACATATTTGGTGAACAGCCGGGTCCTGATCCCTCGTCCCGTTCCCCCGCCGGCAGCGACGCCATCCGAGGCCACGCTCGGCAGCGTCCTGGCTTGCGGGGTGTCGGGATGGAGGGAAAGGCTCATCACCCGAAACCTAGCAAGAAGACGGGACCTTGTCTTTCGCAAGCGCGGGATAAGGCCCCGTCCAGTGAGCCCGGCGCCCGGGCGCAACAAAAAGGGCGGCAGCGGACCCGCCGCTGCCGCCCTCTGGATCGCTTGCGAGCCAGCGGCTTCAGGTCGGCCGCAGGGCCTTGGAGCCGAGGTCGAGCTCGTTGACCTGCTTGTTCCGCTCGGAATCGGCCGCCGCACGATGGTCGGTCGCCAGCACCACGTAGACCGCGGGCAGCACGAACAGCGTGAACAGCGTGCCGATCGACATGCCGGCGACGACGACCAGGCCGATCGAGAAGCGGCTGGCCGCCCCCGCGCCGGTTGCGGTCAGGAGCGGGATCAGGCCGGTCACCATCGCGGCCGTCGTCATCAGGATCGGCCGCAAGCGGATGCGGGCTGACATTTCGATGGCGGAGCGGCGGTCGAGCCGCTCGTTGACCTGGAGCTCGTTGGCGAACTCCACCATCAGGATGCCGTGCTTGGTGATCAGGCCGACCAGGGTGAGCAGACCGACCTGGGTATAGATGTTCATGGTCGCCACGCCGAAGAACAGCGGGATCAGCGCACCGACGATCGCCATCGGCACCGAGATCATGATCACCAACGGGTCACGCAAGCTCTCGAACTGCGCAGCCAGCACCAGGAAGATGATGATCAGCGCGAAGCCGAAGGTGATCGCGAGCTGATTGCCTTCCTGCACGTACTGCCGGGAGTCCGCGAGATAGTCGTGGCTGAAGCCGGCCGGCAGCTTCTTCGCCTCGCCCTCGAGGAAGTCCACCGCCGCACCGACCGTCACGCCGGGCATCGGCACGGCCGAGAACGTCGCCGAATTGAGCTGGTTGTAGTGGGTCAGCGAATTCGGGGCGGTCTTGGTCTTGACTGAGACCACGGTCGACAGTGGCAGCTGCTGGCCCGTGTTGGTCGTCACGTAATAGCCACCGAGCGATTCCGGCGACAGCCGGCTGCTGCGCGGCACCTGCGGGATCACCTGATAGGAACGGCCCTCGAGATTGAAGCGGTTGATGTAGTTGCCGCCCAGCAGCACGGCCAGCGTGCTGCCGAGGTTCTGCATGTTGACGCCGAGATCCTGCGCCTTGGTACGGTCGATCGTGACCTCCACGTTCGGCTGGTTGTAGGCGAGATCGCTGTCGGAGACGATGAACATGCCGCTCTTGCGCGCAGAGTCCTTCAGCTTCTCCATCTGCTCGAAGACCGTCTGGAAACCCGCGGTGGAATTGATCACCATCTGCACCGGCAGACCGCCCGGTCCGCCCGGCAGCGGCGGCAGGTTGAACGCGAACGCCTGCACGCCCTCGATCTTGGAGAGTTCGGCCTGCACCAGCGGCTTCAGCTGGATCGCCGAACGTTTGCGCTCGTCCCAGGGCTTGAGCAGCATGCCGGCGATGCCGCCCTGCGGACCGTTGATGCCGTTCAGCACGAAGCGCAGATCGGTCTCGGGGAATTTCTCGAATTCCTTGTCGAGCTTCTCGCCATAGAAATCGACATAATCGATATTGGCGTATTTCGGCGCCTTGGTCACCGCGAACACGATGCCCTGGTCTTCTTCAGGCGCCAGCTCTTTCGAGGTGTGCATATAGAGGAAGCCGACGAGCCCGAGGATCGTGATCGCGAACAGGCCGGTAATCGCCTTGTAATCCAGCGAACGGTCGAGCCTGCGGCCGTACCATCGCGTCAGCGCGCCGAACACCTTGTTGACGAGCTTGGCGAAGCGGCCTTCTTCGGTGTTCTTGAGCAGCACCGAGCACATCATCGGCGACAGCGTCAGCGCGATCACGCCCGACACGATCACTGATCCCGCAAGCGTGAAAGCGAACTCGCGGAACAGCGAACCGGTGAGGCCGCCAAGGAAGCCGATCGGCGCGTACACCGCGGCGAGCGTGATGGTCATCGAGATGATCGGGCCGACGATTTCACGCGCCCCTTCCAGCGACGCCTGGACCGGCGTCTTGCCCTCCTCCAGATGGCGATGGATGTTCTCCACCACGACGATGGCGTCGTCGACCACGAGGCCGATCGCCAGCACCATCGCCAGCAGCGTCAGCAGGTTGAAGCTGAAGCCCAGCGCCAGCATCAGGGTGCAGACGCCGATCATCGACAGCGGAATCGTGACGACCGGAATGATGACCGAGCGGAGCGAGGCCAGGAACAGGAAGATGACCACGATCACGATGATCACGGCTTCGCCCAGCGTCTTCTCGACCTCGTCGATCGAGGACTGGATGAACTTGGTCGAATCGTAGGCAACCTTCATCTTCATCGACGGCGGCAGATTGCGCTCGAGCTCCGGGAACAGCGCGCGCACGCCCTTGACCAGAGTCAGCGGGTTGCCTTGCGGCGTCGCGTTCACGCCGATGAAGATCGCATGCTCGCCGTTGAAGGCGACGCTCGCATCCGTGCTCTGCGCGGCCAGCTCGACCGTGGCGATGTCCTCCATCCGGACGAAGCCGCCGTCCTTGGCCTTGACGATCATCTTCCGGAACTGGTTGACGTCAGTGAGGCTTGTGTTCGTGGAAATGTTGGAAACGATCAGATAGCCCTTGGTCTGCCCCGCCGCGGACTGGAAGTTGTTGGCCTGGATCGCCGCGGCGACGTCGGCCGGCGACACGTTGCGGCCCGCCATCTTCAAGGGATCGAGCCACAGCCTCATTGCAAAGGTCTGGCCGCCGAGAATGTCGGCCGAGGCGACGCCGTCGACCGTCGACAACACCGGCTGCACCACGCGCGTCAGATAATCCGAGATCGCCGAGCCCGACAGCTCTTCGGACGAAAAGCCGAGATACATCACGGCCGTGGTCTGGCCCGTGGTCTTGGTCACGATCGGGTCGTTGGATTCCTTCGGGATCAGATATTTGACCGAATTCGTCTTGGCCAGCACCTCGGTGAGCGCCTGGTTCGGATCGAAATTCAGCTTGATGTACACCTGGATCGTCGAGGTACCGAGCACCGAGGACGAGGTCATGTAGTCGACGCCTTCAGCCGAGGCGACGGCCTGCTCGATCGGCGTCGTGATGAAGCCCTGGATCAGGTCCGCGGACGCGCCGGGATAGACGGTCGTGATGTTGATGACCGTGTTCGAAAGCTTGGGATATTGCCGGATCGGCAGCACCATCGCCGCGCGCAGGCCGATCAGCAGGATCAGCAGGCTGACGACGACCGACAGGACCGGTCGCTTGATGAAAATGTCGGTGAAGCGCATCGCGGCGATCTCGATTTCTGTATCTCAAGGAAAGTGATCCGGCCGAGCCGGATCACTTGAATGCAGAGGGTCAGTAGCGCGGCGGCTGCGCCGGGATCTGCGGAGCCGGGTCGGTCGAAATCGACACCGCCGCGCCCGATTGCAGCTTGAGCTGGCCGACGGCGACGACCTTGTCGCCCGCCTTCACGCCCTTGATGATTTCGACGCGACCTTCGACCCGGTTGCCGGTCTGCACGAAGGTGCGCACCGCGGACAGGCTGGTCTTGCCGTCGGCTTCCTTCTTCTCGGTGATCACGAACACCGAGTCGCCGTACAGCGTGTAGTCGACCGCCGTCTCCGGAACGGTGATCACGGCCGGCTTGTCCGGCAGCACCACCGTGGTGGTCACGAACATGCCGGGCTTCAGGATCTTCTCCGGATTGGCGATCGTCGCCTGCACGCGGATATTGCGGGTGTCGGTCGAGATTTGCGGTTCGATCGTGGTGATCTTGCCTTCGAAGATGCGGCCCGGATAGGCATCGACCTTCAACTTGACAGTCTGGCCGACCTTGAGGCTGCCGGAATCCTTTTCCGTCACGGTGAAGTTGGCCCACAGCTCCGACAGATCGGTCAACGACACGATCGCCGTACCCGCCGTCAGATACTGACCGACCTCGACCTTGCGGACGCCGAGATCACCGGAGAACGGTGCGCGCACCAGCTTCTGCGAGATCAGCGCTTCGGTCTTGGCGATGCCGGCCTGCGCCTGGTCGTAGGCGGCCTGCGCGGTATCGACGGTCGCCTGCGGACCGAACTGGCGCGCGGCCAGCTGCTTGGCACGATCAAGCGACAGCTGTGCGACGGTCGCCTGGGCCTTGTAATTGGCAAGGTCGCCCTGCTCCGGCGCGTCGAACAGCTGGACCAGCGGCGTGCCGGCTTCGACGCGCGTGCCCGGCGCGAACTTGATCTCGGTGACGCGGCCGTTGACGTCGGCACTGACGTCGACCTGGTGCACGGCGACGAGGCCGCCGACCGCGGTGAGCAAGTTCGGCACCACCTCGGACTTGGCCTCTGCCGCGCTGACAGCGGTCGGCGGCGGCTTGTTGTTGGCGAAGAACTGCTTGATCATCTGGCCGCGGAAATAGTTGAACCAGACGAGGCCGCCGACCAGCACCGCCAGGAGCGTGCCGACGATGATGAACCAGAGCACCGGCCGGACCGGACGCTTGGGAGCCTTGTTGTCGATCGGTTCGCCCGAAATCTTGTGTTCGGTTACGATGTTCATGTCATGCACTCTCTGCAATCGCCGCCTTGCCGGCATCCGCGGCCTGATTGTGGCCCAGATGCGAAGCAATTGCGGCGTCGTTAAGTCCGATACCCCTCAGGAGAAACTCACACAGCTGCCGCTCGAGGTCTTCAGCCTTGCCGTAAGCGAGGCAAGGCGTGGCGGGCAGCCTGGTCAGCGCCGCAGTCATCACCGAGTGATGCGCAAACCAGAACAGATTGAGCGGATCGCCGCTGCATAGCCGCGCGTCCCCGGCGGCAACGGCACGTTCGAGCGAGGAGACGAAGATCGCCCCGATCAGCGTCTCGATCTTGGCATACAGCAAACGGGCGAATTCGCCATCATCCAAGTGGCTGGTGGCCATCAGCCGCAGGCGCTGGGCCTCTTCCTGATCGGGACCATCAGCGATGTGCAGGAAATGCTCGACCATGCCGCGGATCACCTCGACCAGCGTGGCGGTCGAAGGCTCCCGCTCGAGAAGCTCGGTGAGCGCCGGGTCCGCCTCGCATTCGTCGCTGAGGATTTCGGCGTAGAGGGCCGCCTTGGACGGGAAATGCTTGAACAGCAACGCCTCGGAAATGGCAGCGGCGGCCGCCACGCTCTTGGTCGTGGTGCCGGTATAGCCATGTCGGGCAAAGCAGCGTTTCGCGGCTCCGAGGATCAATTGACGCCTCAGGTCGCTCGTCATACGCAATGAGCTCATGCTAGTGAGTAAGCACTCACCCACGCAAAAGTCAAGCACTATGTTGCATCGCAACCTGAGTGCGTCGTTAATTCAGTGGAAATTGCCCCCGCCTGCACGGTTTCCGTGCAGGACCTGGGCGCCGGTGGGAATGGGCAGGCCCGCCCTAGATTGGCTGGAAGCCGAGGTCGCCGCGGATCCGGTTGAGGATGTAAGTCCCATCCCGGCTTGGCAATATCCGCTCCAGGCTGGCGCTGTCGATCTTCATATTGGCAAAGCGAGGCCCGGCAGAGACGTCGTGAACGGCTTTGGCAAAGGCCTCGACCTCGGCCATGGTCGTGACCGCCCGGCTATCCCCGATGCCGCAGGCCTTGGCGACGCCGACGAGGTCGGCGGCAGCGGAGGTGTGGCTGGTCTGGCCGCCCGTTTCGCCATAGGCCTCGTTGTCGAGAACTGCGATCGAGAGGTTGGGGGGCTTTTGCAGCCCGATGGTGGCCAGGCTGCCCATGCCCATCAGCATCTCGCCGTCGCCGGTGATGACCAATACCGGCAGTTTTGGCTGCGCCAGGGCGAGCCCCAGCCCGATCATCGCGGCGCCGCCCATGCCGCCCCAAAGGTAGAAATTGCGGGCGTGGTCGCCGGCCGCGCACATGTCGTTGGTCGAGGCCCCGAGGCCGCCGATCGCGACGACGTCCTTGCGGTTCGCGAGCAACGTGGACACCACCTGCCGACGGTCGAGGAGATTGTCCTTGCTCATTTGGTGAAAACCTTGGCGCCGATCAGGCGCTGCGACAGAAGGACGGCGGTAGGCGTGAGCGCGTTGTAGGCTTGCGACGCAGCGGCTTCGAGCACGGCCGGCACCTCGGCTGCGTTCGAGGCCCGCAGCACTTGGACACCCGACAGTTCGAACACGCCCTGCGTGGTCGATCCCATCGGCACCTGCCACGGATTGAACTCGCCCCACTCGCCGCGCATGGTCACCAGCGTGAGGAAGGGGAAGCGCAGGATCGGGATCAGCGACAGCATGTTGATGCAATTGCCGACGCCGCTCGACTGCATCAGCAAGACGCCGCGCTGTCCGCCGGCCCAGGCGCCGGCGAGAAGCGCCACGCCTTCCTCCTCCGTCGTGAGCGGAATGCCGCGCATGGTGGATGAGGCCAGCACGCGCTGGATCAGCCTCGAATGGCCGGCATCCGGCACGTAAGGCACCTGCCTGATATCGAAGCGTTGCAGGGTCGCGAAAATATCGTCGGGCCAATTCGGCGCCGTGTCGGCAGCGTCAGCGCGTGCGTGCATTTTCCTGTCCGGTCGGCTAGCAAGGTGGGAAGACTGTAGACGCATGCATGCGCCGACCAGAACAACAAAAACGGCATAACGGCTTTAACCGGCGAGTATAACGGGATGAACGCAGATGCGAAGGCGCTGGCGGCAAGCTTCGACCTCGAGAAGCTGACGCCGGAATTTTACGACGACCCCTACCCCACCTATCGTGCACTGCGGGAGAACGAGCCGGTCAAGCGCCTGCCGAACGGCACCGTGTTCCTGACCCGTTATGACGATCTCGTCACCACCTACAAGAACACCAAGTCGTTCAGCTCGGACAAGAAGCGCGAGTTCGCGCCGAAATACGGCGACACCCCGCTCTACGAGCATCATACCACCAGCCTCGTCTTCAACGATCCGCCGGCGCATACCCGCGTGCGCCGCCTGATCATGGGCGCGCTGTCGCCGCGCGCGATCGCCGGCATGGAGTCTGACATCATCAAGCTGGTGGACGGCCTGCTCGACGCCGTCGCGGCTAAAGGGGCTTGCGAGCTGATCGAGGATTTCGCCGCGTCCATCCCGATCGAGGTGATCGGCAATCTGCTCGACGTGCCTCATGAGGAACGCGGGCCGCTGCGCGACTGGTCGCTGGCGATCCTGGGTGCGCTCGAACCTGTGGTGTCGCCCGAGGTCGCCGCCCGCGGCAACAAGGCGGTGACGGATTTTCTCAGCTATCTTCAGACGCTGGTGGCACGCCGGCGCGACAAGCCGGGCAATCCCGAGCGCGATGTGCTGACGCGCCTGATCCAGGGTGAGGAGAATGGCGAGCGGCTGACCGAGAAGGAGCTGCTGCACAATTGCATCTTCCTGCTCAATGCCGGCCACGAGACCACCACCAATCTGATCGGCAACGGCCTCGTGGCGCTGGACCGCAATCGCGACCAGAAGCGGCGGCTGATCGGCAGTCCCGACATGATCAAGACCGCCGTCGAAGAGATGCTGCGCTACGAGAGCTCCAACCAGCTCGGCAACCGCATGACCACGGAAAAGGTCGAGCTCGGCGGCGTCACGCTCGAGGCCGGCACATCGGTGACGCTGTGCATCGGGGCGGCCAACCGCGATCCTGCGCAGTTTCCGGACCCTGAAAGCTTCGACATCGCGCGCACCCCGAACCGGCATCTCGCCTTCGCCACCGGCGCGCATCAATGCGCCGGCATGGCGCTGGCGCGGCTCGAAGGCGCGATTGCGATCTCGCGCTTCCTGGCGCGCTTCCCGGACTACGCCGTGAGCGGCCAGCCGGTGCGGGGCGGACGGGTGCGGTTTCGAGGCTTTTTGAGCGTGCCGTGTGCGCTTCGCTGAGGACTCGACACCAAAAACTGCGAAAACAACCCCATGCACAGTAGAGAACCCTCTGATACTTTTGGCAAATCAGATCGGGCTTCGCCACCGGAGGGGATGAAGACTTCCAAGGCGGCAAGTTGATACCCAGATCAAGCTGAGGCCGGCGGTGCAGTCGGTTGGCACCGCCCCGCGCAGCAATGGAGTGACGACAGATGAGCGCGTCGGTCATTGATTTCGTCGCAACGGAAGCACGCTTTGGGGCCCACAATTACGAGCCGATCGGGGTCGTCCTGTCGCGCGGCGAAGGTGTCTGGGTCTGGGATACCGAAGGCAACCGCTATCTCGATTGCCTCTCGGCCTATTCGGCGGTCAGCCAGGGCCACTGCCACCCCAAAATCCTGGCGGCGATGGTGGAACAGGCGCACAGGCTGACGCTGACCTCGCGGGCCTTCCACAACGACCAGCTCGCCCCCTTCTACGAAGAGATCGCGGCGCTCACCGGCTCCCACAAGGTGCTGCCGATGAACAGCGGCGCCGAGGCGGTCGAAAGCGCGATCAAGTCGGTGCGCAAATGGGGCTATGAGGTGAAGGGCGTGCCGGACGGCCACGCCGAGATCATCGTCTGCGCCAATAATTTCCACGGACGCACGCTGGGCATCGTCGGCTTTTCAACCGACCCCGACACGCGCGCACATTTCGGGCCGTTCGCGCCGGGCTTCAAGATCATCCCGTTCGGCGACGCCGCGGCACTGGCGGAGGCAATCACCCCAAACACGGTCGCCTTTCTGGTCGAGCCGATCCAGGGCGAAGCCGGTGTCATCCTTCCTCCGGCCGGCTATTTCAGTGAGGTGCGGGAGCTCTGCACCACCAACAACGTGATGCTGGTGCTCGATGAGATCCAGACCGGGCTCGGCCGCACCGGCAAGCTTCTCGCTGAACAGCACGAGGGAATCGAGGCGGACGTGACGCTGCTCGGCAAGGCCTTGTCCGGCGGCTTCTATCCGGTGTCGGCCGTGCTCTCGAACAACGACGTGCTCGGGACATTGAGGCCCGGCCAGCACGGTTCGACGTTCGGCGGCAATCCGCTTGCTTGCGCGGTGGCGCGCGCGGCGCTGCGCGTGCTGACCGAGGAAGGCATGATCGAGAACGCGGCCAGGCAGGGCGCGCGCTTTCTGGAAGGTTTGAAAGACATTCGTGCCAACACGATCCGCGAGGTGCGCGGACGCGGTTTGATGCTGGCGGTCGAACTGCATCCCGAGGCCGGCCGCGCTCGCCGCTACTGCGAGGCGCTTCAGGCCAAGGGCATCCTCGCCAAGGATACCCACGAGCAAACGATCCGCATCGCTCCGCCGCTGGTGATCACAAGCGACCAGGTCGACTGGGCGCTGGAGCGGCTCGCCAGCACCCTGACGCAGGATTTCTCCTGAGCGGCCTGCGTCGGAAGATCGCAATGCCGGCCGCGGCCAGCAACGAACGATTCCGCCAGCTGCGCGTTGAACGTCGTGGGCGATTACGAGCTGGGAGCGACAATCATGCTTCCGCATGGCGCTTGCCTTACGGCTGCTTTAGTTGGTGTCTCTGTGCTGGCGACGAGCGTCGGCGCGTTCGCCCAAGGACCCGGCCAGGGACATGGAAGGGGCGGACCTGCCGGTCCAGCCGCAGCGCCTGCACGCCCAGCAGCACCACCGGCCATGGCCCGTCCGGCGGCGCCGCCAGCCATGGCACGTCCCGCCGCCCCGGCATTCCATCCACCGGCCATGCC
>NZ_LBJU01000085.1:0-44922 GCF_028128835.1 Bradyrhizobium sp. CCBAU 65884
GGCTTCTATGAGGTCGCACGCTACGATAGCGCGCGGCTTAAGCCTGCCACGCGACCTCACAGAACCCTCAAGATTCCATCGAATCGCCAGTCATGATTCCCTCCTCGCTTCGGAGGTGGCGATGCGACCGAAGAAGCCCAAAGCGACGGGATCGGGCGATCTGTTCCGGGCCAGGCTGGACCAGATCATCAACATGAAGCACGAGCTGGTTCAGCTCGCCGGCAAGGTCGACTGGGACTGGATCGACGGCGAGATCGCGCCGCTCTACAGCGAGAACGGTCGGCCGGGCATCGCGGCCCGCTTCATGATCGGGCTGCTGCTGCTCAAGCACATTTACGGCCTGTCCGATGAGGGGTGTGCGAGCGCTGGGTCCACGACCCGTATTTCCAGTCCTTCACCGGCGAAGAGTTCTTTCAGCACGCGTTCCCGCATGAGCGCTCGGACCTGAGCCACTGGCGCAAGCGGCTGGCGACAAGCTGGAGCTATTGTTGGCCGAGAGCCTGCGGGTGCCGCACGAGGCCGGCGCGTTGCGCAGCCAGGACCTCAAGCGGGTCACGGTCGATACCACCGTGCAACCGAAGGCGGCCATCACCTTCCCGACCGATGCCAAGCTGCTGCACGCGGCAATCAAGGGGCTCAACCGCCTGGCGAGGAAGCACGGGGTCAAGCTGCGGCAGTCCTATCTTCGCATTGCCAAGACCGCGGCGATGATGGCGGGACGCTATGCGCACGCCAAGCAATTCAAGCGGCATCAGCGGCAGTTGCGCATCCTGCGCAGCCGGCTGGGCCGGATCATCCGCGATATCCGCCGCAAGATCGAAGGTCAGGCCGTGCTCGAGAACGCCTTCGCCCTCCCGCTCGGCCGGGCCTCGCAGATCCGCTCGCAGCAGCAGCGACAGCGAGGCTTCAAGCTTTATTCCTTCTGTGGTTGCCGTCCGTGATGCAAGAAGATTTTTGGCATGCGAGCATGTGATCGAGTGCGCACTTCTGTGAGGCCTTCATGTGCAGCCTTCAGATGCCGCCGGCCGGTATGGTGATCTGCGGATCAAGTCCAAATCTTCCATTCGAGCTCGAAGCTCCAGGAATAGAGCTGGTTTTCCTGATCCAGATCTTTCGATCATTTGCCCATGCAAGTCGTCGTCTTCTCACACTCCCCAACGTACCGGCGTTAGATTAAAGCTCGCTGGAGACTGATCGTCATCCAATGGCCGCCAGCGCCGGATCTCGATAGTCCTCCTTTTTCGTCAGCATCGCCCAGATGGCGCGCGCCATCTTGTTCGCTAGTGCGACCGCCACGAGCATACGGGGCTTCCTGACCAGCAGGCGGGCCAACCAAGTTCCCTGGCTTATGGACTTGCGTCCCAGCCAGCTCAGGCGGGACATTGCGCCGACGATCAGGAGCTTACGTATGTCCACCTGGCCTGCCTTCGACGTCCGGCCAAGCCGTTGCTTACCACCCGATGAATGTTGCCGTGGGACGAGCCCCAGCCAGGCGGCGAAATCCCGGCCGGATCTGAATATCTCCATCGGCGGCGCGAAGGCCTCAATCGGCAGCGCGGTGATCGGGCCCACGCCGGGCATCGTCTGCAGGCGCTTTGCCGTCTCGGTCTCCGTGGCGAGCTCCTTGAGCCGCACCAGCATGGCCTGGATCCGAGTGATCTTTTCAGCGATCTGCTGCAGCATATCGCGGCAGAGATCGCGCACGAGCTTCGGCAAATCACTTCGCTGCTGGTCGAGCAAGTCCTGAATCTGCTTCATGCCTGGGCTTCCTTGCGGAGCGATGTAGCCGTATTCATAGAGATACGCGCGCAAGGCATTCGTCAATTCGGTGCGCTGACGGACCAACTGCTCCCGGTTTCGAAACAGAACCGCCCGCGTCTGCTGCGCCACGGTCTTGATCTCGACAAAACGCATTTCCGGACGCTGCGCCGCGTCAACAATCGCCTCGGCGTCGGCCGCGTCATTCTTATGACGCTTCAAGAACGGCTTGACGTAGCGCGGTGAGATCAATTTCACGTCGTGCCCCAGCTTGATCATCTGCCGAGCCCAAAAGTGGGCCCCGCCGCAAGCCTCCATCACCACTACGCTCGGCGCCTGCTCACCCATGAATTTGTGGAATTGAGCTCGCGAGAGCTTCTTGCGAAACTTCACGTGCCCCGTCATCGAAGCGCCATGGAATTGGAAAACATGTTTTGCCAGATCCACGCCGATCATCGTATCCTTCGTCACGGTTGCCGTCCTTTCCGCTGAGTGGTTGTGAATCACCACCCTTTTGGCACATTGCGATGCCGTCGGGGATGGACGGCAACCATCCCATCTTCCATGCTCCAGAGGTCGACTGCATCGGCAAAGGCAAGGCCGCCGCGCCTTACGAGTTCGGCGTCAAAGCCTCGATCGTCACCAACAACCGCCGTGCTCCTGGCGGCCTGTTCGCGCTGCACGCCAGGGCGCTACCCGATAACCCGTACGATGGTCACACCGTGCGGGACGTCATCGACCGCACCGAGACACTCACCGGCTGTGCGATCGAGCGGGCCTATGTCGACAAGGGATACCGCGGCCACGACGCGCAAAATCCTCGCCGCGTCTTCATCGCCGGCCAGAAGCGCGGCGTGTTCGGTGCCACGCGCGAGCTGCGGCGCCGCTCCGCCATCGAGCCCATCATCACGACACCTGAAGGCCGAAGGTCATCTCGGCCGCTGCTACCTCAAAGGCCGCGCCGGCGACGCGGCCAACGTCGTGCTCTCAGCCGTGGGCCACAACTTGTATGGGGTGTCTCCTGTCAAGAGCCTTAGTTAGCGACTCTTCTCCTTGCGCGGAGGGTGCAGTTGTGTGCATCGAGCTTCAGCAAATTGATCGTGGGGTTCGACGAAGCCATCCCCTCGGAGCCGCCGTCGCTCGCTTGCCCCACGCGCAGCGCTGGCGAGCGACGGCGGCGGAGAGGGGTGGCCCATCCTCGTGGGGCCTGAGCATGACAGGCGGGAAGGCACGGACCTTGACGATCGCCTTCTTCAAGCCCGGATGGTCATCAGAGATTACGAACTCCATGGCATGGCGCGACTGAGAGACATTCCGAGGGAGCTTGCAATATCCGGCGGCCATCGCGCCGCATACTTGTATGCGGTCGAACGCAATCTTCGACCATGATGCAGCAATGCGCATCTCAAGCGAAGCTCGGGCAGCGGGCCCATTCTTCCGCGAGGTCATATGGACCAAGTTGTGGCGCGGGTCACCGCCACCTCGGAGTATCAGGGTTCAGCGATTGCTTCGCCAAGCCCCAATTGAGGTGTCTCGTCGCGCGTTCATGCTACCGGGCGTAACTTGATCCCGACAGGTATTTCGCCTGTCGTCGTCAGGCGCCAGAACGCAATGAGCAATTTGCGCGCCAGCGCCACGATCATGGTCTTGCGCGTACCGCCGCGCGCGTCGGCCGCGCGAGTGCGGAACCATTGGGCTAATGCGCTGTCCTTTTGGAAGAGGAGAAAACGCCAGGCCAGTTGGATCATCCCACGCCGTACCCGGGCATTGCCAGCGCGTGCAAGGCCTTTCTCCCGTCTTCGCTTGCCGCTCTCATCGGGAGCGCCCGTGAGGCCCGCGTAACGCGCGACCGCTCTGCGATCTCTCAATTGCCGAGAGAGGATCTCATGCACGAGCATGTCCGCTGTTTCGACTCCAACGCCAATAATCCGCGCCAGCAATTTGACCATCGCGTTCGCACCGCTCTCGGAAACCTGCAAACGCTGTAATCGAGCCGCCTCGATCTCCCTGATCTGCTCCCTGACGAGGCGAAGGCGGACCATGTCCCGGCGCATCTCGGCGACAGTGTTGGGCGGCAGAAGTACCCCTTCCGGCGTGCGCAGCGTCTCGAGCTGCTTTGACGCATGACGCAGCGTCGGCTTAAACTTGCGAATACCCAGGCGAGCGAGACATGCCTTCATTCGATTGACAATGCTGGTCTGCTGGCTGACAAGGTTCTCACGCTCGCGGTTCGGACGTCGGGCGTCCTCTTCATCGAGACTTGGGATTGCCGCCATTTGGCAATGGTTCGGCTCTCCGCGTAGCCAACCGAGAAGAGCGCGCTTCAAATACTCGGTGTCGAGACGATCGGTTTTAGCCCGCCGGTGCTCGCGGGGGACGGCGACGCTTGTTGCGTGGATAACGAAGGCCTCAACGCCACGCGCTCGCAGCCACCGCGCCAGCCAAAAGCCATCGCGACCGGCCTCAAAGGCGACCGCTATGCGTGTGATCGCGTGCCCAACCTTTGCGGCCTCCTCGCGCCAGCGGTGTAGCAACCGGAGCAGCGCGTCTTCGTCGGCGCCAAGCTTCTTCAACGGATGACGATCCAATCCGGGGACGATTCCAGCGACGAGCCAGCTAGAGAGGCTCATCTCGATGACCGCGATCAGCGTACTGTTCTGTTCCAGGACCGTGGAAGACCGGCCAAGATCGTTTGCATTTTGCATGGGGGTGCTCCATTGCTCATGACCAGCCTCAATACTCTCACGGCTTTGCTGGTCACCCCATAGTATCTTCCGCCGCATCCTCGCCTGGCTCAGAGAACTCTTGTGCCTATTCCTGATCCATCCATGGCGTACGCTCGCCTGTCCAGCCCCGCTCAACTCGGCTTCTTAACGGACGACGCTTTACTCTGGCTGTGGCTTCCGGACGAAGGGCAACGTGATAAAACGCTGCTTTCTTCCTGGGAATTTATCGTGATCGAAATGCCGTGATGGGCCACATAGGAAGACTTGCACAGTTCGCGCAAGCTACGCGAATGCCAACCGGTGCGGTCTCAGCGCGGGCGGAGCGCGCCCCGAGCGAGTCCAAACCTCCTTCTTCTAAGACCTGTTCAGGGGGCATTGGTTTGAAGCGGCTGGCCCTTGTTAGCGTATTGGAAACCGAGAGCCTCGCTCGCTGCGTCGAGCTCGCGTTCTCAATTTGTGGACCTCGCCCGGCATCTCCGCGTATGCCTCGCCTGCCTTGAAGGTGTGCGGCGGCTTTCCATCAGCTTCGTAGACAACTGCGCCCTTTACCGGCCGACATTTATACCCAACGCCGAGATTCGTGTACAGCGGCAGACGGCGGACCAAGATACCACCCAGGGCGCGCCGCCTTACAAGGATCAAGCCGTGGTGATCCAGCGCATGTGCGAGATCGGGCGTCAATCGGCTCGATCCTGAATACTTCGCGCGGTGGCGCGCCTACTATCGCAACATCGTCGAGCAATACGTCGCACGCGCGATGTCCTGGTCCGACGCCCACAATGCGTTGAGCTCCCTCGGCTACCGGGATCAAGCGTTCAAGATCGAGTTACTCGAATTGGACAAGGCCCGCGCCCGCCGGGGCACGGCTGTCGATCCCTCACGGCTGCCGAGCTTTGCACAGATGGCGGTGTTCGCCTTACCGAAGTTCAAGCTCTCTGATCGCAAGGGCCGCGATTTCCGCCGGGTCACGGACAACTGTTTGTGCAATCTTGATGACCTTCCTCGCGATCATTTCCGTTAGCGGATCGTCACCATCCTTCACGCAAAGGGTATGGAGCGCTTGCTTGTAAGCCGCCCTGATGCGGCTGACCATTTCGGGCTCCATCGCGGAGTCTCGAACTAATCGGTGAATAATGCCCATCTCTTGACCAGGGGTTCGGCATCGTCTCCCTCCCACGTGAGGCGAACCATAAACGCTTCCCACGAACGAAGTTCACTGAGAGAAGCAATGCTAGAACGTGAAATTTAGTGGATCCCACCGAAATGGTAAAGCCACGGTATCCCGCCTTACAAGGACTGACAAGGCTCGGGCGCCGGCGATGATCGTGATTGGTGCGCTCCACTTCTGCATTGCGGTGTCGGATCTTTGACAAAGTCGGGAATTGAAACACAGCTCTATCAGAGGATCGTGCTGTTCTAAAATGAGTTCTCTGATTGGCGCAGCACTTGCTTGCCCTGCTGTCGCCCCGCTGGGTCACGAACCGAGGACTGCTCGTGGCGCGGAGATCCACAACAAAGCAAATGGAGCATTTCAAATGGCAATCCAGCAGCTGACGAACCAAGTTGATGACAATCCTGGGCCAGGATACCAGCCGCCTTGGGATTTCCTGCTCGTCGACACGAATACAGGCGTGGGAGGGAAGTACATTTACATCGGTTATACTCTCGGTGACCGAAATCCGGTGACGTCTGTCGATTTCATTGCATATGACGAAGCGCAAAGGAATCCGCCTCCCGGTTGGCATTGGACTGGTCAAGATCTGAAAGAAGGAGCAGGTGGGAAGTTCATCTACATGGTCTAGAAAAACGACGAGGCGGGCAAGCAACCCATCACAGCCCTGCAACTGCTTCCGACCCAGCAATCCAAACCGCCGGCTATCAGCGGGTATGAACCGATCAATCAAGACCTAAATCAAGGTGCCGGGGGCCCCTACATCTGGCCGTATTACAGCACGACCGTCCCTATGCAGAAGAAGCAAGAAGCCGTACTTCTAAAGAAGTAGACGAGCGAGGGCTGCACTGGCGCCTGCGCTATACGGCTAGCCTCGGCGTGGCGCCAACGTGCAGTTGGTTCGATTGGCTGGCTAAGCATTCAGCGAACGATTGACGTCGGTTGATGCGCATAGCCCTTCCCCAAACAGTGCTCAGCAATCCACGGCCTATCACCAAGACCGGCTGTTCGCACAGCCTAGAGCTTCTTAAGGTACTTTGAGGCCTGCCTCGTCAGGCGGGATCGCCCAGTCCGCGCATATTTGGCGGTGGCGTTTTCGGCCTTTGGTTTCTCGCAAGAAAGTGGCTTTCCCGAGCCGTAAATCACCCGCCCGACGGGCCTTCACTCCAGACGCAGCGGCATTGTGACCAACCAACCCTGATAGGTGCGTCTTGGGTCTCTTCGGAGATACGATGCGACGCGGATATAAGGGCTGGCAGCGTGGGGTAAGAGAAAGAATATGACTGATAGACGCCTGCTTTGGTTCGGTCTCGGGCTCGGGGGCTGTGTCGGCCTTAGTCTATGGCTGGTTTTGACCAGCGGGCTGGCCGGTAATGGCGATGGCGCCCCTGCGGATGACAACCCTCTGATCGACAAGGTTAGAAAAACTTGGCGAGCGCAGGATGGTGAGACGGCGGAGGAAATTTTTGCCAAGGTCTCGACGGTAGCCCATTTCGTTCCGAGGGGATGGGAGGTTGGCCGAAAGACCGACACTGGCGAGCCCGTCATCTTTTCATGGGCCAAACACCGGTCGGATAAAACGAAGGACGAATATACGGTTACTTGGGAGGTGGCACCCGACGGCACAATAAATCTTGTGGCTCCGCATGCGAAACCGATGGAACTAGGCTGGCAAGCGTTCGCACTCTCTCTTGTTGCTGACGAGGTAGCGAACGACGAAAGGGGCGCGAACCGTCGCTTTCTGCATGATCCCGCTAACTTCAACTTCGTGACGACGGCGCAAGGCAAGCTGGGCGATCTTCTGCGGCGTGGCCGTTGCACTATCGGCGATCCTGTTGAAGTGTACAACTCGCCGAAAATAGACGAGCAGCAAACCGCTGATGGTGACCTGTGGCACGTCGAGCTTTCGGTCGATTGCAATATTCCCGAACCTAGTTATTTTACCCGTGACGGAGTCATCATTTTCGAGAAGGGCGAAGGGCAGGATTGGGAGCCGCAATCCTTCTTTGCCAGGCTTATCGACACGTCTGCACCCGGCTCTTGGTTTGAGCCTGCAGACCCGAAGGACCAGGAAGCATTCGAGCCAGCCCGAAAGACATTGGCAAAATGAACGCAGCAAACAAGCTTGCGGTGCGGGCCGTCGATCATGGACAGCGAAGACGAACAGTTGACGATACTGATACGTGTCATCGCCTGCGCAGAGAACGGGCACGGAGGGCGTGTCATCAGGTAGCTCGTACCTCGCCCCTGCAGGCGGTAAATCATGAAGGGACTGGCGAGCAAGCCGACCGTGGAAACATCTCAATCGCGTTAGCGTCCGGCGGTAGAGGCTGTCTTGCCGGTCACCAGCCCCTAGGCGGCAATCCGG
Source organism: Bradyrhizobium sp. CCBAU 65884 (assembly GCF_028128835.1). NCBI lineage: Bacteria > Pseudomonadati > Pseudomonadota > Alphaproteobacteria > Hyphomicrobiales > Nitrobacteraceae > Bradyrhizobium > Bradyrhizobium sp. CCBAU 65884. The sequence continues at coordinate 8,024 of NZ_LBJU01000085.1, forward strand.
ACCGAAGCTCGATGCTTTACGATGGTGCAATGACGCGCTGAGGAGCGGCCGTTATCCGTAATCTGCCTTTGACCACCTATTGGGCAGGGCCGAGTAGTGTGCTGGAGGACGGGCCTGGTGGATGCAATGACACCGACTTGGTTCGTCACGTTTGAGCGCAAGCGCGGTGTCCTGCCAAGCAGCGCAGCCCCCGCGAAACGAAGACTTTTGCGACCGAGGCAGAAGCCAAGGCGTTCACGCGGTTGATGCTCGAAGAAGGCTTGGCGATCTTCGCAGGCACAATCAATCCCCACTTACCCAAACGGCTCATTCCGTCTTCAGGCATCCATTCTTGGCTTGAGGATGAACCGGTGTAAGAGCGACGGCGTCAACTCGTGGCCCCTTTTGCGACGAAATCCGCCTGTCGCCTGAATGGCGGTTGTGAGGGGGAATGCTGCCAGCGCTGCAATCCACACCATCGGACAACGCTTCGCCCGCTGCGATGATCGGGCCGTTCAGTCGAGTGCCATGGCTGTTTCCCTTACTGTCGTTGCAGAACGCAGTTCTGCAGCAGCGCGTCCTTGCGCTCGATTGATTTGCCAACCTCGTGCAGTGTGAAGGCAAAGCCAGCCAGAACGGTGACGTTGACCAGGACAAGCACCAGCGCGAGCGGCTCGCCGCGCAGGCTCTCGACGATGTTGGTCGCCAGCTGCTTCATCTGACCATCCATCAAAAATCAACCGGCATCCGTTAACCGGAGCCGGATGGTGCAAGTCTCTGTGTAAGATGAAACCACGACTCGACCCGAGAGCGCTGGGCTCTGGCATCGAGCTATACTGCGATCAAGCGCAGGCCAGAACCCAGCAGTCAACGTAAATTTCTGGCGAGCCATTCATTCCAGTCGAGCGTCGGATCGAGGATGCGCTGCTGTTTGAAGCGGCTGGCCAGTTCCTGGCGCGCTGCTTTCGAGAGCTTCTGGTAGAGGAAGCGAAGCGCGACCACGGTCTCGCGACGGTTACGTTTGGTCAGATTGCTATCCGCCTCGCGGCTCGTGAGCTTTCCGATTAATCCAATCGGCCCAACGGGTGCAAGCCGCTCTCCTTGTAGGAGCAGAGTCGCCTGCTTCTCCAGCTCTTTGCGCTTCTGTTGCTGGGTGATTGTCATTCGGGCAACCGATAGGCCCGCTCGCCGTCGCGCGATAGATGAGCGGGATTTTTTGCGGCGTCAACGTAAATCTTCATCAGCGCGTCGGACATTTTTCGGCTGGTTCTTGCCCGACGCTTCCAAGCAGCGGGAAGATGTCCGGCAATAGGCGTTCGCTGCAATCGAGAACGTCTAACGTAATCAGTCGTTTGGTGACAGCCTTGCGCAGTCGCGCTCGCGCTTCAGCGTAGCTCATCCCAGCCCCGCTTTTTTCCGCATCGAGACGCCACGCCCGATAGGCAGCGTTGAACCAGGCAAGCTCGCCGGTCGCGTTCGCCGCATCGATCACCTCCTGGACGTGCCTCACCGCTGATTTGACGCGAGCCAGCGCTGCGTCGTGATCTGTCAGCGGGATATGCCAGTCGCGAGCGACCTGCTCGATCTGCTGCGCCGCGACTTCGGCCCGCACAGCGAGCCGACCGTCCTGGTCGTGCGGCAGCACGCTGTCAACCTCGGCCGCGATTGCCTCGGCGGCTCGCATGTTGGCCACTCAGTGGGCGGCCAAGCGGGAGAGAGTGACCACTTCATGGGTTGCGGTGCTGTGGAGCTTTACTTTGTAAACGGTTGTCCTCGCCATCTCTGTTTCCATTTGCTGCGTCGCCGGCGTATCAGCGCAGATGAATCAGCACTAAGTTGCCCCGCCTGGGCAGCGGCGCAAGCTTGTCGAGAATGTACTGCGGAGCTCCTTCTTTGATCTCCACGCCGTAAGCGTAAACTAACCCGTCGTCGTTGGCGATCTCGTGTATCGCATACTCGATCTCATTTAGTTCATCGGGCGTGAGGTCAAGGGCCGCGGCAATCGCTTCCGCTTCCTCGCGGTCATAGTCATCTTCAGGCTGTCTGCTGCTCATTGCGCACCACTCATCATCTCCAATGCCGTTTCCATCGATTTCGTCCGAATCACCTGCTAACATAGGCTCCAAAGTTTTGCCTAATGAGTTGCGCGGTGCCGAGTTTCAAAGGTCCTCGACTAGGCCTGCGCGCGGCCAGAAGCTCTCTCGGCTGCTCGGAATACCCGCGTATCGCCAGCGCGAAAGTTGACTTCCTTCGCGCCTTTAAACCCTGCTACAGAGTCACGGCACAATCAGCCCAACGTTCAATCGCACGAACACGTCATCAATCGCATGCGCAAGCTCATAGTCGTTCAAAGGGCTCACATCGTCTTCGCCCGCAAAGTGCAAACCCACCGCTCTGAGTTCTGGCCCTAACACAGTTTCGGATCAGGGGCGCGGCACACAATAAGCGCCGCTTACCTAGCTTGAAGCGCACGTGTCCGTCGTCAGATAATTTGAGACTGGTCAGGCTTTTTGAGAAGGGAGGCTCTGGCTCATCAGGGTTAGAGTTTAAGCGACCTGCAGTTGATGCTGCAAGCGGCGGTTTGCGATGGTATCGCGCTTGATGCGGTTTCGTTCTGCGAGGATCGCCTCAGCCCTGCCGAAGTAGACATCGGCTGGCGTGAGGTTGTCGATACTCTCATGATAGCGGACGTGATTATAGTGTTCGACGAAGGCTCCTACTTGACGATCGAGATCACCGGGTAGGTAATAGTTGTCGAGCAGGATGCGATTCTTCAGCGTCTGATGCCAGTGCTCGATCTTTCCCTGGGTCTGAGGATGGTACGGAGCGCCGCGCACGTGCTGCATGCCCTTCTGGTCGAGCCACTCGGCCAGATCATCCGCCACGTAACTCGAACCATTGTCGCTGAGAAGCCTTGGCCGGTGCGCGACGGCGATGTGGTCAAGGCCGAATGCGGCGAGTGCCTGGTCGAGGGTGGCTGTGACATCGGAAGCGCACATGGCGGGACCGAGCCTCCAGGGCACGATGTAGCGTGAGAAGTCGTCAAGCACGGTCGAGAGATAGTACCACCCCCCAACCGGTGATCTTGAGTGGAGTAAGAAGCGCGAGCGCGCTTCTCCTCCCCGAACCGTACGTGCACCTTTCAGCGCATACGGCTCTCTGTTCAAAGCTTGGCCCATGGCCATAGCAACATCATCTCGCGAGCTTGTGCTGCATTTCACTGATTATCAAAGGTCTTCACCTCATTCGGTCAGGTAGTTTGCACTCCAAGCAGTTTGAACTGTTCCCCTTCGCCATGTGGCAGGCTTTCCCTGCCGCGGACTACTACGAGAACTCCGCCAGCATGATGGACATCAGGGTCAACTCCCTTGCGACGCAAAGCATCGTGGGCATTCCATCATGCCTTCCCTCGTTCCTATACTGGACGTCATCGTATTGGTGAGGCTGCCGGTCGCAGTCTTTTCCCTTGCTTTCCGCAAGTCGATGCCGATGCCATGGTCTGGCTGCGTTCTCCCCATGACCCCTCGCGAGCGTCCTTACACCTGGGCTCGCGTTCGGATGCCGGCCGCCATATCTGTCCGGCGACATCATCATCATTCCACCTGTTAAGCCGTGTAGACGGAGGCGACATTTCAGCCCTCAGATGCGGGTGAACCGGTTCGTGTTCCTCAACCTTCCAATACTTCAGCCTCGGGGACCATCTCGGCTTAACGGCTTCGCCTCAATCCCCTCTACCTGCGGGCTACGTCACCCTGCCAGTTGACGACAGGTCACCGCCGCTTGGGCTCGTGTCCCCTCACAGCAGGGGACAAGTCATTTTTTTTAGTCCTCCTTTCTCTTTTGCACGCGCTTCCCCAAATGTGGGGCGAGGCGCACGATACGTGATGTCGGCCGCCCACACCTGGTTCGGCCGGTCGATCGTCATGTTGCGCAGCAGATAGGGATAGATCTTGTGGCCCGGCGCCGGCTTTGTCGTGTTCGGCTTCGGTCCCAGCGCCGCGATGCCCATCTTGCGCATCAACCGCTGCACGCGCTTGCGATTGATCTGAAGCCCCTCAGTCTTCAGCATCGCGGTCAGTCGCCGCGAGCCCAGGAATGGCCAGGCGGTGAACAGCTCGTCGATCCGCTGCATCAGGGCAAGGTCGTTGTCGTTGGCCGGCCGTGGCGGCCGGTAGACCCCAGAACGGGCGATGCCAAGCAACATGCATTGCCGGCGGATCGACAGCGCTTGGTCGGCGCGATCGAGCATTCCTCGACAAGTCCGGCGTGCTCATCTTCCGGACCTCCGCGCTAAAAAATCGCGCTCGACTGTCAGTTGTCCAATCTTGGCGTGCAGCTTCTCGAGCTCGCGTTCGCGCGTTTCCTCGCTCTCGCGCCCGACACCCGCGTCAAAAGCCCGGGCCGCCTGGTCCAGCAGCTGCTTCTTCCAGGCATAGATCTGGTTTGGGTGAACCTCATAGCGCTGGGCCAGATCGGCCACCGTCGCCTGCTCCCGCACGGCTTCCAGCGCGATCTTTGCCTTCTGCGCGTTCCAGCCGATCGTGATCATCGATTCCAAGCCATCGTGATCACCCATTCCAGAGCATCGTGATCACCATTTCCAGACGATCGTGATCGCTATTTCCAGCGATCGCGATGGAGGGCAACCAGGAGGCGCGCACGGCTGACAGTCTGCAACCCGGGTAGCTTTGTCTTTTGCCTAACCGCAGAGGATCGAGATGCCGACCGAGAGACTGTCCATGCGCCAAGCTCAAGCTGCACCAAATATGCGGAAGAACCCAATCAAGGTGAGAGAGTTTCGCTGGGCTCGTGACGTAGGGAGGGCGTAGCCCGACCGGAGTTACGAGCCCAGCGTCGGCGCGATCCGCGAGGGACCGCGCCGACTGGTGATCGCGGCCGGCAGGTTATGCAAGTGGTTCTTCCGCCAAGAGGAATCACTCGCTTGCCCGGCCGACACATCACAGATCACCAAATGAGATGGGATGGTTGCCGCCCTCCCCAGACGGCATCGTAATGTGCCAAGAACGCAGTGTTTGAACCACGAAGCGAAGAGGACGGCAAATTGATGGATACGGTGATCGGAGTGGATCTGGCCAAGAATGTGTTTCAGCTCCACGGGGCGTCAATGGCGGGACACTTGAAGTTTCGAAAGAAACTGTCGCGGCTTCAGTTTCGGAAGTTCATGGCGGGGCATCCATCGGCGGTGGTGGTGATGGAGGCCTGTGGCAGCGCCCATTATTGGGCACGGGAGATGGTCAAGCTCGGCCATGAAGTAAAACTGATCGCTCCGCAATATGTGAAGCCTTTTGTGAAATGCCAAAAGAACGACGCGGCTGATGCCGAAGCAATCGTGATCGCGGCACAGCGCCCCGAGATGCGCTTCGTCGAGCCGAAATCGGAAGAACAGCAGGCCAGGGCAGTGCTCTTTCGGGCTCGGAAGCGCCTTGTTCATCAGCGCACCGATCTAGTGAATGCGCTGCGTGCTGTTCTCTACGAATTCGGCCATATCATCCCGCAAGGAATCGAACAACTTAAACGCATTGACGCAATCCTTGAAGGTCCGAACAGCGATCTACCAGAACTGGTCCGCGAGGAATGTCGGAGTCTCATTGATCAGATCGCCTACAAGACGGAGCGGATCGATGCCAAGGCAGAGCAGCTCAAGAAGTTGGCGACGCGGACTGTCGGGGGGGGGGGGGGGGGGGGGGGGGGGGGGGGGGGGGGGGGGGGGGGGGGGGGGGGGGGGGGGGGGGGGGGGGGGGGGGGGGGGGGGGGGGGGGGGGGGGGGGGGGGGGGGGGGGGGGGGGGGGGGGGGGGGGGGGGGGGGGGGGGGGGGGGGGGGGGGGGGGGGGGGGGGGGGGGGGGGGGGGGGGGGGGGGGGGGGGGGGGGGGGGGGGGGCGCACTGGCGATCGAGGCTTTCGCGCCCGACATGGCGGCCTTTAGACTTGGCCGAGACTTCGCGGCTTGGCTCGGCTTGGTCCCACGGCAACATTCCTCAGGCGGAAAGGAGAGGCTCGGACGCGTTTCGAAGGAAGGACAGGCGGACATTCGCCAGTTGCTCATCGTTGGGGCGATGTCGCGGCTGAACTGGCTCGGGCGCAAGTCGATCCCTAGCGGATCCCGGCTCGCGCAGATGCTGGCGAGGAAGCCGCGCATGCTTGTGGCGATCGCCTTGGCGAACAAGATGGCTCGGACGATTTGGGCCATGCTCAACCGGAAGGAGGATTATCGGAACCCAGCGCAGGCAGTGACGGCATGACTGCATGCAGCACGAAATAGCCTGACGTTGGTGAAGGGGGTGTGAGAAGGCGACGACCCGAATGGGCGCAACGATCGAACAGATCTGGATCAGGAAACCAGCTAGAGCCAAAGAGCCGATGTGCTCGGAGATGAGAATTGGACCTGGTCCGCGGATCACCATACCGGCCAGCGGCTTCTGAAAATGCCGTAAAGGAAGGCCTGACAGATCACACGCCAAAAGGTCAGAAATTTCTTGCATTGCGGGCGGCAACCACAGAAGGCTCTACATGAAGTACCGTCAGACCGATACCCCGGCCAGTGGCCGCCGCCAAGGCGTCGTTCAGTACCTCGACCGCATATCGTTTCGAGAAGGATCGAAGGCTCCCATCGCAGAAGGAGGGAGCCCGCGGCCGGCGCCGACCGGACCCGTTGGCCAGTGTGTTTGAGATCGAGGTCGTGCCGATGTTGAAGGCGGCCCCCGGCGTGCGGGCTGTCGCGATCTTCGAGGAGATGTTACGCCGCCACCCCGAGCTCGGGGTCAGAATCCGCCGCACGCTAGAGCGCCGGATCCGCGCCTGGCGGGCAATCCACGGCGAGGAGCAGGAAGTCATCTTCCTCAGACCCACGAAGTGGGTCAGGTCGGCCTGTCCGACTTCACCGAAATGGGCGAGCTCGGGGTCACCATCGCGGGCGTGCCGCTCGATCATCGCCTCTATCACTTCCGGCTGGCCTATTCCGGCTTTGAGCACGCCCATGTCGTGCTCGGTAGCGAGAGCTTCGTCGCCTTGGCCGAAGGACTGCAGAATGCTCTGTGGTCGCTCGGCGGCGCGCCGCGGGAGCATCGGACCGACAGTCTGTCGGCCGCCTTCTGCAATCTGGATCGGAATGCTCAGGACGATCTGACCCGGCGCTACGAGGACCTCTGCGCCCATTACGGCATGCGGCCTTCCCGCAACAATCGCGGCATCGCCCATGAGAACGGGGCGATCGAGAGCTCGCATGGCCATCTCAAGCGGACGATCGCCGATGCGCTGCTGTTGCGCGGCACTGCCGACTTCGATGATCTCGCCGCCTACCGCGGCTTAATCGACGAGATCGTCAGCCGCCGCAATGCCCGCAACGCCAAGCGCATCGACCACGAGCGCGCCACCTGCAGGCGCTGCCAGATCGCCGCACCTCGGACTACGAGGAGGTGATTGTCCGCGTGACGTCAAGCGGCGGCTTCACCTTGCGCAAGGTGTTCTACACCGTGCCGTCACGCCTGATCGGCCACCAACTGCGGGTGCGCCTCTACGACGATCGTCTCGACGTGTTCGTCGGCGGCACCCATCTCGTCACCCCGCCGCGTGGGCGGCCGCATCCCAACGGCAAGCACGAGCAGGTCGTCGATTATCGGCACGTGATCCATTCCTTGCGGCGCAAGCCAATGGCGCTGCTCAATCTCGTCTACCGTGATCGGCTGTTCCCGCGCGATGCCTATCGCCGAACCTTCGATCGTTTGCGCGAACGGCTGCCGGACAAGAAAGCCTGCCGGCTCATGGTCGATCTGCTTGCGCTGGCGCACGAGCGCGGCTGCGAGGCCGAACTCGCCGGTAGCTCGCCGCCGACCTGGACGCCGGCCAACTGCCCGACCTCGGACGGCTGCGCGCCCACTTCGCGCCCGATCCTGCCTGCATGCCGCAGGTCATGGTGCAGCTTGCCCCGCTCGCCAGCTATGAGTGCCTCATCGGCGCCAGCCAGATCGGAGACGCCGCATGAACACGGCCAGCACCGTCGACACCGCGCGCCTCAATCTGTTGCTCAACGAGCTGCGGCTGCCCGCCATCAAAGTGCTGTGGCCGCAAAACGCGGCGATAGACATTCTCCACGATCGCGACCGGGATGACAGGGCCGGCCTCATATGTCTGGAAGAAATGCGTTGATAGGCCCCAGATTTCACCTCTCATGAAGAGCCGCGTGAGCGCCCTTGGCGTGGTCGAGGTGCCGCTCTGCTCAAGCGCAATCACGCAAAACCGGTTCCGGTCCAGGTTCCCGGCTCAGCGAGTTTGCGAGAGCAGGTCAGGCCGCGCCCTTTGGCTGGCAATTCTCCAAGATCTGCGTCTGTTTCAGGGGAGGTGGCGGCTAGAGAGACACGCGCTTACGACCTTTGGACAATGTCTTTGCGGCTTTGGCGCGTTTGGAGGGCAGGACAACCAATTCGGATACATGAACACCCAGCGTTTCGGCGATGCGATCCAGGATATCAATTGTGGGATTTTTCGATTGTCGCTCAAGGCTAGCCAAGTAGGAGCGGTCAATCCCGGCCTCATAAGCCAGTTTTTCTTGCGAAATACCGCGGTTTATGCGGATCTGACGCACGTTCAAGGCCACAAGCGCACGAGCTTTCATGCGCTTACCATGTCATGCGCCCAGTACTTAAACCACTGGCTAAAGTCCAACTATTTTGTGGCCTGACGGTGCCGCGATTGCTGGGCATTTCGCTCGTTTCTGCAAGGCTTCGCAACGCTTCATAAGATCGTCGAACGTCTCGGCGTCGTGCAGAATGCCATCATCGGCCATTTTCTTGCAATCGGCTTTGAGTTCGGCGCGAGTTAAGGCGATGGAGAACGCCATTCGGGCCTTTCTCGACGCCGTCCGCAAATCGATGCGGCACATACGCATGTCATCGGCGCGACCACGATCGATCACACGCTGCTCACAGCCGCCGAGTGCCTCCAGTGTGAGGGCCATCTACGCCGCGAGTAACCAACGCGACCATCCTGTGCGCCCATCTCAAAGCCGATACGCTCCGCCAGTGGCGCATGTTTACGAAGCAGCTTGGACAGATCGCCGGAATCAGACTTGGCCTTCCAAAATCGGTTGACCACTCTCGTTGACTCCACAAACCGAAGTCTCTCTTCGAGACATCCAGGCCGACGTATTGCCTCATGATACCTCCGAATCGCTTGATTGCGAGGGCACGACGATAACGGTAGATGTCTGCCCCGAGCGCCGACCGCAATTACATCATCGTTTGCTTATTTGCGAGGGGCAGCTTTCCATGGCGCGCGACGCAATTACGATAGTGCACATGATTCTGGTCGTGCGATTTCTCTAAGTGAGCACGACAGATGTCGAATGCATGCGTGCCTGCTCGATCCTTCCTATCGTGGCACCGCAGAAGCCCGCCACGGACTTTCTCCGATTGGATTTACGGACTAACGACTTACGGATGGATAAGATCTGCTGCTCTCTCTCCGATCATAATAGACGTCGCGTTGGTATTCCCAGCGATATGACGAGGAAAGATGGAGGCGTCCGCGACCCACAAGTTTTCGGTGCCCCTCACCTTAAGAGAAGGGCTGAGAACCGCTCGATCATCTGCTCCCATGCGGCAAGTCCCGACCGGATGAAAGAAGGGGACAGTTGCTTTGCGAATATAGGCTTCGTCAGCTTCCCGCCCGGCGCTCGATGCTGGCGCTTCCCAAAACTTCAGGACATGAGAGCCGAATGGGGGCATAGAGCAGATCTTCCGGACACAATCAAATCCCCGCATAACTCCCTCGAAGTCGTCTGGATGTTCAAGCAAGCGCGGAAAGATCGCCATGGGAGCGCGGGGATCGTTCGATCTCAGTTCGAGATGGCCCGCGCTTTTCGGATAATTGACATTCACCAGGATGGTCACAAGGTTAGCTCTCGGTGCTTTCAGTCTTCCATTCTCTTTGGTGAGGCCGAATGGAAACAGGTGAAATTGCAGATCCGGCTCAGCAAGCTCAGGAGACGATCTGAGAAACGCCAGGACCTGCGCCGTAGGCACGCTCAGGAACCCCGACCTTTTAAAGGCCCACTCCGCCAAAGCGAGTGCTCCCCTTACCGGATGCGAGAGCGCATTTGCGGTCTCTACATCGAGTTCGGCAAGCACATACAGCCCCGGGTGCTCCATCAAATTCCGTCCAACCTCAGGACTTTCCACACGGGGAATGATGCCATGTCTTGTGAGATGGCGGGGATCACCGATACCGGAAAGCATCAATAGTTGCGGGGAATTGATGGAGCCCGCGGAAAGAATAACACCCTTTTTTCCGACGAAATCGACGTTTTGTCCGCGATGCGTGGCGGCAACACCGGTCGCGCGCGTCTTGTCAAACAGAACGTGGCGAACAATGGTGTCATCCAAGAACTTCAGATGAGTTGCAGACAGCTTTGGCCTTACGAAAGCCTCGAAGGCCGAAAGCCGACGCCCATCGCGCGTTGACCCCTGGTTCCAGGCAACTCCCTCGTGCGAGGCACCGTTCAAATCCTCATTGAAGGGAATGCCAGCGGCTTGAAAGCTGTCGATAAACTCTTGAGAGATCGGATGACGCCAACGTAAGGCTGACACACGTTGAGGCCCGAGAGCTCCGCGATATTGATCGTCGCTGGCCTCATCGGCAGCCTCCATTTTGCGGAAGTACGGCAATACGTCCTTCCATCCCCATCCTCTGTTCCCTAGTGCCTCCCAGGCGTCATAGTCCCGGGCAGCGCCCCGGATGAAGATCATCCCGTTTATTGCAGATGAACCTCCGGGCACCTTCCCACGGGGCCAGTCCTCGACCACGCCACCTCTGCTCGGATCAGGCTCTGTCTTGTAAGCCCAGTCGTACCGTTTATTCCCGATCGTGTGGACGAGAGCGCCCGGAACATGCGACAGATTGAGACGCTCCTTCTTCCCAGCTTCCAACAACAGGACCGATTGTTTCCGCTCAACCAAGCGCGCCGCCAGCGGACATCCTGCACTCCCGGATCCTACGACAATGTAGTCAAACTCCATGCTGTCCACTCTCCAATTAGGAGGACGCACCATTGGATGGTCGCGCAATCCTGCAAAGTCATTGATGGTCCGGATCTATTTCTGTCAGATGGCAAGCCACCGATTCATCCCGACCGCGTGCCGCGAGCGGCGGATCATCAAAGGCGCATTTATTGAACGCGAACGGGCAGCGGCTTCTAAAACTGCACCCTGCCGAGATGTGGATCGGGTTCGGCGGCTCACCTTCCAATAGGTAGGTCTCTGCCTTGAAAGGACGCTCCTCAATCGCCGGTACCGCGCTCAGGAGCGCGCGTGTATAGGGATGTCCCGGCTTAACGAATGTGGTTCGATTGTCAGCCAGCTCCACCACGCGCCCGAGATACATCACGGCGATGCGATTGCAGGCTCGCCGCACCATCCCCAAGTCGTGCGAAATGAATATGTAGGTCATTCCGCGTTGGTCCTGAAGACGCTGAAAAAGGTCGAGAAGCTTGCGCTGCTCGACCTGGTCGAGCGCCGATAGCGTCTCATCAAGAATGAGCAACTCGGGATCGAGGACGAGCGCTCGGGCGATACTCACACGTTGACGCTGCCCGGCGCTCAATCCGACCGGGAGTTTGCCGAACAGGTCGAGAGACAGTCCAACTTCCTGCATGGTCGCCGCGACGTGATCGCGGATTTCGGAACGCGACATCCCTCCATGGACATAGAGGGGTTCGGCTATGGTTCGCCCGATCGAAAGATGAGGCGGAATGGAGCTAAACGGATCCTGCAGGAGAAGCTGGAATCTTTTGCGGAGTGCCAACAGGCGCTTGGCTTTCATTGGCGCGATATCTTCGCCCATGAACAATATCTGTCCTGAATCCGGGACCTCTAGACGGCTCAGGAGACGCGAAAGCGTTGATTTCCCGCACCCCGATTCGCCGACGATCGCCAAATTGTCACCCCGTCGAACATCGAACGAAGCGTCCCGCACCGCGTGAACGAACTGGTTTGCAAAGAGCTTGTTTCTATCCCTCGTCGGATAAACCCGGCTGACGTTTCGCACCGAGAGAATGACGTCCTTGGCGGCAGGTGACGGCTCATCTGCAACGGCCTCAGTCGAGCTCTGCCATATGCGAGGGATGTCAGCTATCAGCTGCTTTGTATAGGCATGTTGCGGAGCCGCGAGCAATTGCTGAACGCTTTGAGTCTCGACGACGCGACCGCCTGCGAGAACAAGAACTCGGTGCGCGATTTCGTTGATGACCCCAAAAGAAGAAGAAACGAACAGGATCGCCGTTTTGAAATCCCGCTGCAACTCGCGCAGGAGACGGAGAATTTGCGCAGCAACGGTAACGTCAAGAGGCTGCGTTATGTTGTCGGCGACCAGAAGGTCCGGGTTCGTCACGAGCGCATCCACGATCAGGGCGCGCTGCATCATTCCGCCGCTGAACTGGAACGGAAACTCCTCAAATCGCTGCTTCGCGCCCGGCATCTTGACGGCATCGAGCAGGCGTATGACACGTCGCTTTGCCTCGCCATTGGACATGCCAGGCTCGATGGATCTGAGTTTTTCGACGATTTGCCGCCCAACCGGAAGGGTGGGATCGAGAGCATTGCCGGGATCGGAGCCTATGTAGGCGATCTTGCGCCCACGGAGGGCTTGCATGTGTTCCCCACTTAGTCTCAGGAGATCATTTCCGCGATAGGCAATAACGCCCGTTTCGATTTTGAGCGGGCTGGTGACTGACCTCACAAGCGTGCGCGATAGCACCGTCTTTCCCGAGCCGCTCTCACCGATAATGCCGAGGACTTCGTTTTCCTCGATACTCAGATCGACATCGGTGAGCACGGCGCGCGTTCCGCGCGACCCGAGATCAAGGGTCACGGTCAGATTACGCGCCTCGAGAATGTTCACTGATGTCATCCCAATCCCAGCAGAATCTTGTTGCGAGACCGCTCGAGAGCCCCTCCCATGATATTAATGCAACACAATGTAATCGCGAAGAGGAGGCCGGGCACCGTGGTGATCCACCAGGCATTTAGAATGTATTTTGTGCTATCGGCGATGATGGTGCCGAACGTCGGCGTGGGGGGTTGAATTCCAATCCCGATAAAACCCAGCACAGCTTCGAAGATCATCATGCGAGCGATATCTAGGACGGCAACGAAGGCGATCGGAGGCAAGATGTTGGGTGCGATATGAACGAGCAGGATCCGCGCGTCTGAGGCACCCAGAATCTTTACCGCCCGAACATACTCTTTACGGCACTCTGACAGCGTCACGCTGCGCGCCACGCGAGAATACGCGGGCCAACCGGCTAGAATCAAAACAAGAATGATAGCCAGCGGGGTGGGGCGTGAAACCCCGAGAATTGTGATCGCCAGGATGATCGCGGGAATCGACATCTGCGCGTCTGTGATGCGCATCAAGAGCAGGCCGGCCCACCCGCCGAAATAGCCTGAGATCATGCCGATAGCAGAGCCCAGGGTAAACATTCCTGCAACGCTCGCTAATCCGATCAGCAGGGCATTGCGAAGCCCAATGAGGGAGCGCGTAAACAGGTCACGACCGAGTTGATCGGTGCCAAACAGGTAAGGCCAGCTCGAATGATCCAGCAGTGCCGGCGGCAGGAATTTCTTGCTGACATTAAATTGGGTCGGCGACAGACCGGGAATGTAGGGACCGAGGACAGAAAGGATGATCAGCAGGCAAAACAGCCCAAATCCGATCTTGAATTCATTTGTCCGCCATGCCAGCGCGAAGATGCTGGCCGCGATGCCGCCACCTCGTGCGGCCGCCGGGCTATCGGTCTTGGCCGGAAGTTCTGCCGATGCTAGTATTGTAGCCTCCTATCAATCGCCATCGCTGCAAAGTCGACGAGAATGTTGACCATCACTAGAGTCGCACACGCCAGGATCGCGATGGCCTGGATGACAGGGAAATCCCGTTGGAAGACAGCGTTGATCATTAGAAGGCCAACGCCGGGATAGTTGAAGACGTATTCCACGACGAACAGGCCCCCAAGCAAGACCCCAATCGCTTGGATTCCGAGCACATTGAGGAGGGGGATACTCGAATTGCGCAGCACGTGCGCGACGATCATTCGACCGCGCGTCAGACCGCGAATTTCACCCTGGGACACATATGGCTCGATGAGACCTCCACTCACAGAGACCGAGATGGATCGGATGAGGGTCGGAGCAAGCTCGATCGCGAGAACAATGGCGGGCAAGATTGCGTAGCTCGGCCCCTGATAGCCGATCGCCGGCAGCCATCTGGCCTTGGCGGAGACGAGAAAGATGAGAACGAGTGCTAGCCATACGTTGGGAAGTGAAACCAGTACGGAAGCCACATGCAGTGCAAGCCGATCCGGCCATCGTCCTGATCTCAAGCCCGCGGCGATGCCGATCGGGAGCGCGCTTACCAAGGCAAACACGAATGCAAGGCCAGCAAGGAACAGGCTGCAGGGCAAACTGGTTGCAATGAGGCCCGACACCGATGCACGGTTGGCGGTCTCGTAAGTCGAGCCGCCCCGCGAGCCGCCAGTGCTACCGCCTTGTGCGCTTCTGACGAAGGAGCTCCCGAAATCACCCGTCAGAATTTGCGCGGCATAGCGGCCGAACTGAACCGGGATTGGATCCCTCAGGCCCATATCTTTTGCGGTCTGTTCCGCAACAGATGCTGACACCATTGGCCCCAGCATCATCCGCACTGGGTCGCCCGGGACGACGCGCAGCAGCGTAAAGATGAGCATGGCCACGAGGACGACCAATACCAACCCTTGCGCAATGCGCCGAATGAAGAAGTCGAGCGCAAACAGCATGCCGGCTCCTGCTTTCTGCCAACGAGTTTTGCGGCAGCCCGCTTTAGCTCAGGTCCGCCTTGCTCAGGTCGATTGGCCCGTTGGGAAAATAGTATGCCCCGGTCAGATTTTTGGCCGCGCCATGGAACGTCACGGCAGAAAAGAGCGAGAAGCTCGGAACCTTGCTTGCGAGAGTGGGAAAGGTCTCATTCTTGAAGACCCTGAGGCGCTCCTCGGGGGTCGTGGCGCCGCGTTCCTTGTCCAGCACCGCATCAATTTCCCGGTCGTTGATCCCGGTGATCAGCGCGGCGCTTGAATGCCAATTCGGTCGTAAAACGAGGTCTGGCTCCGGCGATCCCGTCATCCAGCCGACGTCGCACATGTGGCCCTGCCCCTGGCCGTCAGCGCGGCGATAGATCGCCTGCTCCCACGCGGCCGGTTCAAGAACAGTCAGGCGAACGTCAATCCCCTGTTCGGCGAGCATCGCTGTGATCAGCTCGCCATACTCCTTCGTCTTCGGGTAAAAGCCGATCGAGGTGATATATTCGAGTTGCGGCAGTCCCCTTCCTTTCGGAAACCCTACGTCGGCGAGAAGCTTCTGGCAGGCATCCGGATCGAACCTTGGATAATCAGGAATATCCGTGAAGCCGAACTTCGTCGGCGAAATATAGCAGTTTGACGGTGTGGCCGCCTCGCCCATCAGGGACAGGATCTGATCACGGTCGATCGCGTGGCAGACTGCGCGACGAATGCGAACGTCGTTGAAGGGAGGCTTGTTGCACCGGAAGTGCAAATATTTGTTCTCCGTCGTCAGCGCCTTAAGCGTGGTGACTTTCGGGTTGCCTGACAACGAGGCGTATTGCTCAGGCTCGAGCCGTTCGGCAATGTGATATTGCCCGTTCAGCAGGCCCAGCACGCGCGTGTTGGCGTCCGGAACGTAAGCATATATGATCCGATCGATCTTGGGACGTCCACCGTAGAATTCATCATTTGCTTCGAGGTTGTTCCTGTCTCCCTGCGTTCCCGCATATTTAAACGCGTTCGTGCCGTTCGGGCGCTTTTGAAGGACTGCGGGATCGGCAATATCCTTGGCCGACAGGATTGGAAGGAAGCTCGAAATGAACCAGAAGGCGGACGCGGGGTAGCCGTGTTTTTCAGTCTTCAACCGAACAGTCAATTTGTCGACGGCTTCGACGTCAACGCGGCCCGGATAGAGGGCGGATGCCGGGCGCGCTGGATTTGAGGCATATTCCATGGTCGCCTTGACGTCTTCGGCACCGAACTCCTTGCCATCGTGGAATTTGACGCCCTCCCGAAGCTTGAACTCCAGGGTGTGTGCATCAATCAGCTTCCAACTGGTGGCGAGGTCCGGGATCAGCTCTTCAGACTTGCCTTTCCGCATTTCGCAGCGCGTCAGATGATTGAAAACGAACTTTTCGAATTTCAATTGCCCCAGGGTCGTGTGAGAGGTCGGATCCCAATTTCCGGTGACCGGGCCCATCGACGCCAGCACGACGGTTTTAGTTTCCGCTGCCTTCGCCGGGAGCGGTTTGAGACCCGCTCCGCCAGCCACGGCAACTGCTCCGGCTAGCAACTCTCTCCGTGTTACCATTTCGAGTCCCCTCTTCTTGCGTTGGACGCGCAAACAGCGCGCTAGATGAGCGCTCTCTTCACATAAATTGGTCCAGGACCGCGCTTTTCAGCGCGATGTTGATCTCCGTCATCTCGCCCGCGAGTTGATCAAGCAAGCTGGTACGCGCGAACCTTCGTGCCTTCACGAAGAGAGCACTTGCGCGCAGCGGCGGGGCTCGACGGTGGCCCGCGGAAGAGGCCGTTGAGACGACCCTAGCTATGCCCATGTCACAACGTCTCCGTTCTCAGGCAACGCGGTAGCGGTTGATCACGCCTGGATCAGGGTCAAGGCCAAGCCCCGGCCCTGTCGGCACGGCAACCTTTCCATTGAGCGGAAGCGTGGCACCGCCGTAGATCTCCGCCTCGAAATCGCAATAGAGCCGTTCGAGCATCGGTACCGATCGCTGCGCCGCATTGAGGTGTATCGTCGCGACCTGGCCGGGGCCGAAGATTGCACAATGCGGAACGAATTCGATTGCTTCAGCCTGACAAAGCGCGGCGATCTTCAAGAGCTCAGAAATGCCGCCAGCTTTCGCGACATCAGGCTGCGCAATGTCGATGGCCCCTGCGGCGATCATCGCGACAAAATCATGCAGGCTGCCGGCATTTTCGCCGGCGGCGATGTGATGCCGGCCCGTTGAACGAATGCGTGCGAGTCCAGCATAGTTTTCCGGAGGCCAGACAGGCTCCTCGAGCCAGTACAGATTGAGAGGCTCGAGAAGCCGATCGTATTTGAGCGCCTCCGCGACCGGCCATGGACAGTTCGTATCCAGCATGACGGCGGCCTGCGACCCCGCGGCCTCGACCGCTGCCCGGATTTCGCCTTCCGTGATCTCGTGCAGCTTAATGTAACGATATCCGCGCTCAATTGCCTGCCGAGTAGCCCTGACGACATGGTCGCAATTGCCGTAGCGCATCAGACTAGCATAGACCTCGATTTCGCCGGCGAATGCACCGCCCAATAACGCGGTGAGCGGCAGTCCGGAAATCTTGCCGAGGATGTCCCACAGGGCGATGTCGACCGCCGATACGCCATAGACGATAGGGCCCAGGCGGCCGAAATTCTGAAGCTGGAATTCGAGATCATGTTTGATCTTGCCTATTTCCAGGGGATTGCGGCCGATCACGAGTGGCAACACGCGCGTCTCGATCATCGCCTTCAGTGACTTGTCCTCGCACCGCGAGAAGGCTTCGCCCCATCCCACGACACCCTGCTCGGTTTCCAGCCGCACCAGCAGTGTGTCGAACTGCAATCTCGGCGCTCCGCCGAAGCTCCAAGGCGGCACTCCGCCGGAGTCGAACGGAATCGATAACAGGATCGCGTCCGCCTTTACGATCTTGTGAGATGGGGCGAACGAGGAGAGGCGCTGCAGACCGCCGAGGCTAACGCCCTTGGTTTCGGAAATGCGCAAGCGTGGCCCCAGCTGTCGATTGTCGACAATAAACAAACAGCACGATTTCTCTGGTGTCAATGGCGAATGTTCGCCAATATCTGCCGGGACCTCAGAACGAACATTCCACGCAAAACGCGGTTGGAGGAAAAATGGCTGCTAAGATCATCTCGGGATTGGTCGAGAAGCGGAGTTTGGACCGTGCGGCTGCCGATGTTATCCGGCAAGCGATCACCAGTGGCGCCTTGGCGCCAGGAAAGCGACTGACAGAGACCGACCTGTCCACGGAGCTCAACCTGTCGCGCACCACGATACGAGCGGCGCTGCAGCGGCTGATGAGCGAGGGCTTGGTGAAGCAGAAGCCTTACTTCGGCTGGCAGGTCGCGAGCTTGTCATCCAAGGATGCATGGGAGCTGTACACACTTCGATCAAGCCTGGAGGGCCTTGCCGCGCAGCTCGCTGCCGCAAACCCGAATCGGAGGCAACCGATCGAGGCGGCTTACGATGACTTGAAGGCTGCCGCAAAAAGCCGCAACCAGAAGCGGATCAACGATAGTGACCTCGCACTTCACAAGGCGATCGTCGTCCTTTCGGGACATAACCGCCTCGCCGATCATTACGGCTTGGTCGAACATCAGGTTCAAATGTACATGGCCTCTTCAAACGCAATCCTTGAACGGCCTGAGATGGTCATTGCGAACCACGAGAAAATGGTCAAGGCGCTGCTCAGGGGCGATGCGGCCACCTCCGAACGTTACGCCCGCGAGCACAACAAGACATCAGGCGAGCTTCTGGTTCGGCACCTTCAGGAGACAGAAGCCAAACAGACCAACAAAGCGGCTTCGCGCAAGCGCTAGTGAAGGAAGGCATGCGCACTCAGCGACCGCAAAATTCGCGTAGCCGGCTGGGCCGGATCATTGGCGAAATTCGCCGCAGGATCGAGGCCCTCCCCTTAGTATCGCCTACCAACCCAATCCCCATGCCGAACGTTGCCGGAAGGATCGACCGGGCGATAAACGGGCCCTTGCTGCTCGGCCTAAGACTGCCGAGCGTACGAATGAAAGCCGCGGATCGCGTCCTTCAGCCACCTGCTCACTGTGCTCTTTGACTGTCCTCTGACCCAACGGACGCAAAAGCGGAAGAGAAAGAGAACCGAAATAGCCGGTGAGTAGCCTGTAGTTGTTTTTTCCATCACCATCCTAACGTTTGAAATAACCTCGGTGCTGAAAAACGTATTCCGGCCGAAGTCGTAGGAGCTGACGCAACACAATTTATGGAGGGGCAAGAAAACACTTGGTCCCACAACTCACCATAGGGTTTCGAGCGTGGCTGTGGAATTTCGAGATCTACGCTGGGCGATTGCTGCGTCCCAGCATCGAAGCATCCGTCAAGCGGCAGAGACGCTTAGAATCAAGCAGTCGACGCTCAGTCGCTGCCTCCGAAGTCTCGAACACACGTTAGGCAGCAAACTATTCGAGCGCACCAACGGAGGTACGCGACCAACGATGGAAGGTCGAGAATTTCTCGAGGATGCCCGGCGCATCGTAGGCGAAGCTGAAGCAATGGCCGCTCGCCTCAAGAGCCGCTCGCGTCGCGAAAGCGGTCGGTTGACCATAGGGATCCACACCTCCCTGTCAGCCGGCAATCTCCGAGCCACCCTCCTCGAGCACAGGCACCGCTTTCCCGATGTCGATAGACAGTTTGTCGGCGGAGCGAGCGAGCATCTCATTTCGGATCTCGCCAGCTCAGCCATCGATGTCGCTGTCGTGGCAGATCCCAATCCGAATTGGAGCGGCAAGTCATTGGTGCTCTGGAGCGAACGTGTTGTTGCAGCACTCCCTGCGAAACATCCTCTGGCAAGTCATGACGTAGTTCACTGGGGCGAACTGCGGCGCGAAGCCCTTTTGATGTCACAGCGTGGCCCCGGACCGGAACTCCTCAAGCTTCTCATCAGCAAATTAGGATCTTCCGATCCTTGCAAGCTGTTTCGCCATGACGTGGGGCTCGACCGGCTTCTCTCCCTGGTGGGCATGGACTTCGGTATTCTCCTCGCGCTGGAAAGTGCGACTGGCGCGACTTATCCCGGTGTCACCTTCCGGGAGGTGCATGATGCCGAGGGACCGACGCGGCTTAGCTTCCGTGTCTATTGGCGGCAGTCCAACGGCAATCCATTAGTACGTCCGTTTCTCGACTTGATTCGTGAACGCTATCCAGATCTTTCCGCCGACCCGGGGGAGAGTTGAGCAGCACTTCGCCGAGCCTTCGCAAAGGCGCGGTCGGTCGCCATGAAACGCTCGATCATCGGTGCGATCAATTTGGCTGGCTCGGTCGTCGTCGTCGCGCCTCCGCTACGCGCCAGAATCTCGGCGTAGCTTTTGAGATCCCTGAAAACCGCCGCCGGCAGCTCGATCGTGAGCTTTACCGGCTTGTCGTCTTCAAGTGGCCCAAGCTTGAGCTTCGTCATGCTCTTCCTCCCTTGCCGTAGGGCGCCAGCACCAGGTCGCGCGTGACGATCACGCGGACCGGGAAACCTGGCCGGATGGTCAGCGTCGGCTGGATGTTGAGCTGGCGCTGTACGATTTGCTGCCCGGTCTGGCTGATGCTGTTGGACGCACCGGTGCGGATTGCCTGAACGAGATTGTTCTCGTTCTGGCTCGTGCCGGCCTCGGCTCCGACGCCGAGCATGGTCGAGAGAACGGCGGCCTTGAACAGCATGCCCCAATGATTGTCGACCTCGTCCTCGAGCCCGGCATAACCACCGGTGTCAGCGCCGGGCTGACGCTCAAGCACGATCGAGGTGCCGTCGGGCATGATGATGCGGGTCCAGACCAGGAGGATGCGGCTCTGGCCGAACGCCACGGAACTATCGTACTGGCCGATCAGCTTCGCGCCCTGCGGGATAAGAAGATATTTGCCGGACGGGCTGTCCCAGACCGCCGCCGTGACCGCGGCGGTGACTTGGCCGGGCAGATCGGAGCGGATACCCGTGATGAGCGCAGCGGGGATCACCGTGCCGGCCTGCACGACATAAGGCGAGGCTTTGGGTTCGAGCCGGTCTGGACTGACCGTGCGCTTGTCTGTCGCAGCGTTGAGAAAGGCTGTCTTGCGGTCCTGCATGTTCTGGGCGGATCCGGCATCGACGGGAGGTGTCGTGGCCGGGGTCGTCGCCTCTCCGGTCGCAGCATTCGGGATGAGTTGACCGACGCTCTGCGGTTGCTGAACGGTCTGGGCAAAGAGCCGGCTGACGCGCGCCGCTTCGATCTCCTGTGCTCTGTGCTGCGCCTCCGGATCGGACGTCGTTCCGGGGACCACGGTCTTCGGCGCAGCCCCCGCGTTGAGGATCGGCTTTCCGAGATCGCCGGGCAGCGGCGGTCCAAGCAGCGGCGCCTGACGTGGCAGGCCGGTATAGTCGTTCGGTAGCGCGGCGAGGCCCTCGGCCGAAGGGCTGTTCTGGGTGCTGAGCAATTCCTGGCCGGACTGCGGCTTATTGCGCGTTTGAAGGGCGTAGCCAAGCGCTCCCGCGACTGCGAGCGCCGACACCGCGCCGAGACCGATCAGGATCTTGCGCGAGAGGCGTGTGACAGGTGGCCGTTCGCCGCGGAGTCGAAGATCCGGCGGCGCGACGGGTGGGATGTCGCTTTGATGTTCATCGTCGCCGCTTATCGCCATGCGCGCGGCCTTCCGTCGGTGCGGACAATACGCACGCGCCGCTCGCTGTCCTTGTCACCGAGACGCAATTCGGCGGCGGCGAACAGACGATCGACGATGTAGTAGTTGCGGTTCGCGCGATAGTTGACCAGCTCGGAGCCGCCGGCCGGACCGATCACGAACAGGGGCGGCATTTCGCCCTGGACGATGCCGCTGGGGAATTCGATGTAGACCTTGTTTCCGTCGTCGAAGGCGCGCAGCGGACGCCAGGCCGGATCATCGCCCTCGATCGCGTAGCGGAAGTTGATTGAGCCAAGATCAACGCTGGCCGCGATCGGCGCGGCAGCCTCAGCCGTTGCATTCTGCTGCCGAAGTGCGATGAGCTGGTCCTCGGGATATTGCCAGGAGACCGAGGCCATGTAGGTCTTCTCCGTCGAGCGCAGCTCGAGGAGATAGGTTCGCCGGTCGGTGTTGATGACGAGATTGGTGACCAACTCCGGCCGCGTCGGCTTGATAAGGATGTGGATCTTCCTGGTCGCCCCCGCCCCGCTCTCGGTATCGCCAATGATCCAGCGCACGGTGTCGCCGGCGGCGACCGGACCGGAGCCTGTGAGCCGCTCGCCCTCCTGCAGGGCGACATCGGTGATCTGGCCGGGCGCCGTATAGACCTGATAGAGGGCGCCGCCCGAGAACGGATAGACCTGGACCGCGTTGATGAAGCCGGTGCGGACTGGCTGTACCCGTGCCGCGGCGTTGGCCTGTTTCACGCGCACCTTGGGATCAGCGGCTTCCGGGACGCGCTTGGCCGCGGTGAGCGGTTTCAACTGCCCGGGTAGCGGAAGAGGCTTTGGCAATTCCACGATCTTGACGGGCGCCGGCGGATCGGCGGTGAGCGCTGCCGGCTCCGCGGTGTCGTAGTTGATGTCGGGCGGGATGAAATTGTGCGCGCAGCCACCAAGGGCAGAGACGGACATCAGCAAAGCCGCGATGGCGGATTTACGGAAGCGCGTATCGTCGCATTTCGGGCTTTGCTGAACGATGAGGAGACGCGAAGCCGGACGGCGCGCGCTTAACGAGATCGGTGGGTTCATTGTCCCAGCTCCTTCGACCAGTTGATGGCGTTGACGTAGATGCCGAGCGGATTCTTGCGCAGACGATCGGCATCGGTGGGTGGCTGAATCGCGATGGTGAGGATGGCGGTCCAACGTGTGGTGCCGGCGAGCGCTCCGTCCTGATAGCGGTGCTCCACCCACGCCACGCGAAAACTGTCGGGCGATGCGCGGATGACGCTGGAGACGTCGATTGCGACCTGCTGCTTGCCGAGACTGGCGAATGGGTCATTGGCGCGGGCGTAGTCATTCAACGCCATCGCACCAGCAGTGGTCGTAAAATCGTACGCCTTCAGCCAGTTCTGCCGGACGATGATTGGATCGGCCGGGAGCGAGCGCACCATCCCGACGAAGTGGGCGAGATACCAGGCAATCTGCGGGTCGTTCGGTCTATAGTCCGCCACAGCGGGCGCTACCGCTTGTGCCTCGCCGAGCTTGTCGACTTGCACCACCCAGGGAACGACGGTGCCATGGGTGGATTGCCAGACGAGCCCGCCGGCGAGACCGCAGCTGAGGATCAGCGAACCGAAGGCCATCAGCCGCCAGTTCTTCGCCTGCACCCGCGCCGAGCCAATGCGTTCGTCCCAAACCTGGGCCGCGCGCTGATAAGGGGTTTCGGGTTCGGGCGTACGGCCGTAGCGGACCGACGATCGCCGAAAAACTGACATTGGTTATTCTCCCCCTGATAGCTCGACGGAATGGCCGCCGCCATGGCTGTCGCCCGATTTGAGTGCTTGTGCGGCGGTCTGCGCGCCGTGAATGACCGCCTGATTGCGCTTGACGCGCTGGGCCCAGGCGGGCGGAGCGCTCCCGCTCGCTGCTTGAGATGCGGGTCCATCGTTTGCGGCCTCACCGCGCTCAATGGTCCCCATGGTCGAGGAGCCGCCGGTATTCGCGACCCCTGACCGGGCGCCAGATGCGAAGCTTTCGGTCATTGACCCGGCTGCTTGCGCAGCGGCACGCCTGACGGGAGCTGCCACCGCGCTGGCAGCCACGCGGCCGGCACCGCCGAGACCGGAGGCGACGCCGCCAGCACCGGACTGGCCGGCTGATGCGAGGCTGTAGGCGGAGGACATACCGCCCGCCATCGCCGCACCACCACGCGCAGCCGCGGCACTGCCGGACGCTGCTGCCATAGCTCCCGTTCCGGCCAGCCCAAGCGCCGCGCCCCCCGCCATCGCCGTGCCGCCGACGGCAAGGCCAGTTCCGACCACTGCGCCCGCACCAAGCTGCGGCGCTCCAGACACCAGACCGGATGCGATGCCTGGTCCGAAGATACCAACGCCGAGCATGGCGAGCGCCGCGAGCACGACAGAGAGCGCCTGCTCGATCGTCGGCTGGCCGCCGCCATAGGCTGACGTGAACTGGGAGAAGAGCCCGGTGCCGATGCCGACGATGACAGCGAGCACCATCACCTTCACACCGGATGCGACGACATTGCCCAGCACCTTCTCCGCGAGAAAGGCGGTCTTGTTGAACAGTGCGAACGGAATCAGGATGAAGCCGGCGAGCGTCGTGAGCTTGAACTCGATCAGCGTGACGAACAGCTGCACCGCCAGGATGAAAAAGGCGATCAGCACCAATAGCCAGGATACCATCAGCACCGCGATCTGAACGAAATTCGCAAAGAAGCTGGTGAAGCCCATCATCTGGCTTGCTTCGTCCAGCAGCGGCTGCCCGGCATCCAAGCCGACCTGCGCGAGCCGGCCAGGCCGCAGGAAGTCCGCCGTCGAGATCGACGAGCCGCCGGCCTTCAGGCCAAGGCCGGCGAAGCTATTGAAGATGACGCCGGAGAGATTGTTGAAGTTCGTGATGATGAAGGCGAAGAATCCGATATACAGGGTCTTCTTCACCAGCCGCTGGAGAATGTCTTCGTCTGCGCCCCACGCCCAGAATACACCTGCCAAGGTGATGTCGACCACGATCAGCGTCGAGGCGAGATAGGTGACCTCGCCTTTGACCAGGCCGAAGCCGGAATCGATATAGGTGGTGAAGGTGTTGAGAAAGGTGTCGATGACACCGACATTGTTCATCGCTGGCCTCCCTACTTCACGTTGGTCGTCGACGGAGTGGCCGACGCGGCCTGCGGCAGAAGTGGCCGCGCCGGCCTGCCGAAGAAGCGCGCGCGGTTCTCCTCCCAGACCGCCTGGCAGTGCGGATCTTCGGCATCCTGGGGTCCGAGCGCGCGGCAGCGGCGCAGCTCGACCGACAGATCATCGGGTGTGGACACGGCGGGAACGTCAGATAAAGTCCGCGGCGCAGGGGACCGATGGATGTAGGACAGCGTGGCCACGAAGACGGCCATCAGAATGACCATCGCAACGGCGCGTAAAATATCTGAGCGCTCCATAGTCCCACGCCTTTAGTTGCCGTGGAACATGGTGACGGTGCCGGGCTGGTAGCCGGTTCGCGTCGAGAAGATCTTGTATTGCTGCTGCCCTTGGGACTCGGTCGCCGTCACGCGCGCCTGCTCCAGCGCGTCCGCTCGTCCCTTCGCGGCGAGAACTGCGACAAGGTCAGAAAGCTGCTGGGATTGCAGCGCGAGGAGCTGGTTACCGGCTTGAGCGGCCTGCAGCGCGCCACTTGCGGACTGGCTGGCGGTGACCAGTGACGTCATCGCGTTGGAGCTGGTCGAGATATTGCTTACGACGCCGGCCTGGACCTTCAGGGAGTCCTCGAAAGCGCCGACCGAGTTCTGCCAACGCGTTTGGGCAGCGGCGAACAGCGTCGCATTAGAGCCTGTGACCGGAGCGGTACCGTAGCTGCTGGAATAGGCGGTCTGGATACCCTGAACATTGAAGGCGATATTTTGCGCCTGGCTCAGAAGCGATTGGGTCCGAGCGATCGTCGACTGGAGCTGGGCCAGCGTCGACATCGGCAGGCTCGCGAGGTTCTTTCCCTGATTCACAAGGCTCTGGGCCTGGTTGGTCAGCATCTGGATCTGATTGTTGATCTGCTGCAGCTCGCGCGCCGCGGTCAGCACGTTCTGGCTGAAGTTGCTGGGGTCGTAGACGATCACCTGCGCAGACGTCCGCGTCGTCAAAAGCGGCGAGATCGAGAGCACAAGCGACACGGCGGCCGCGGCCATTAAGCTATGGCGCGTCTTGCGGATGGTCATGATTGCACCTCAAGGTTTGTCAGGTCGGGGATGAGATCGGCGGCCCAAAGCAGCTCGTGATCGGCGAGCCACGCCGGCGTAAAGTTCTCGCGGCCATGCTCGGCAAGCACACGCTCGATTGCGGCATGATCCGCCTTTGAGGAGGCCGCGCAGAAGGCAAGCGCAATCGGCCCAAGACCGAGCTCGAACAGCCGGTTGCCGCGGCGCGATTGGCAGTAGTAATCCCGCTTTGGAGTCGCTCGCGCGATGATCTCGATCTGGCGATCGTTCAGACCGAAGCGCCGATAGATTGCCGTGAGTTGGGGCTCGATGGCGCGCTCGTTCGGCAGGAAGATGCGCGTCGGGCAGCTCTCGACGATCGCGGGTGCGATGTTGCTGCCGTCGATGTCGGAGAGCGATTGCGTGGCGAAGACGACGGAGGCGTTCTTCTTCCGCAGCGTCTTCAGCCATTCGCGAAGCTGCTGGGCGAAGGCGGGATCGTCGAGGACGAGCCAACCCTCGTCGATGATGAGGAGCGTTGGCCGGCCGTCGAGCCGTCCTTCGATGCGATGGAAGAGGTAGGTGAGGACGGCGGGAGACGCGCCGGCGCCGATCAGACCCTCGGTTTCGAAGGCCTGGACCGACGCGAAGCCGAGGTGTTCAACCTCGGCATCGAGCAGCCGTCCCGACGGGCCGCCGACGCAATAGGGTTGCAGCGCCTGCTTGAGCGCAGTGGATTGCAACAGGACGGTCAGGCCGGTGATCGTCCGTTCCTCGACCGGCGAGGAAGCCAATGAGGTCAACGCCGACCAGACGTGCTCCTTCGCGGTCGGGTCGATGGTGACGCCTTCCTTGGCGAGGATCGCGGTCACCCATTCGGCAGCCCAGGCGCGCTCCGCCGCATCGCCGATCCGCGCGAGCGGCTGGAGCGAGACGGATTCATCAGCGCTGTTCGAGAGGCTTCCGCCGAGGTCGTGCCAGTCGCCGCCCATGGCGAGCGCCGCGGTGCGGATCGAGCCGCCGAAATCGAAGGCAAAGATCTGGCTTTTGCGGTAACGGCGGAACTGGATCGCCATCAACGCCAACAATACGGACTTGCCGGCGCCGGTCGGGCCGACGATCAAGGTATGTCCGACGTCGCCGACATGCAGCGAAAAGCGGAACGGCGTCGAGCCCTCGGTCTTGCCAAAGAACAGCGGGGCGGCACGAAAACGCTCGTCCCGCGCTGGTCCAGCCCAGACCGCCGACAGCGGAATCATGTGGGCGAGGTTCAATGTGGAGAGCGGCGGCTGACGAACGTTTGCGTAGGCGTGGCCCGGGAGGGAGCCGAGCCAGGCTTCGAGCGCATTCACCCCTTCCGGCATGCAGGTGAAATCGCGTCCCTGGATCACCTTCTCGACGAGACGAAGTTTCTCGGTGGCACGGCCGGGATCCTCGTCCCAGACGGTGACGGTCGCGGTGACGTAGGCCTGGCCGACATCATCGGTACCGAGTTCCTGCAAGGCGAGATCGGCGTCAGTGGCCTTGTTGGCAGCGTCGCTATCGACCAGGGTCGAAGCCTCGTTTGTCATCACTTCCTTGACGATGGCGGCGATCGACTTTCGTTTGGCGAACCACTGCCGGCGGATCCTGGTCAGCAGCTTCACCGCCTCGGTCTTGTCGAGGAGGATCGCGCGTGTCGACCAGCGGTAGGGAAAGGCAAGCCGGTTGAGCTCGTCGAGGATTCCGGGATGCGTTGCGGTGGGAAAACCGACCACGCTGAGCGTACGGAGGTGGTAGCTACCAAGGCGTGGCTCGAGGCCGCCGGCGAGCGGCTCGTCGGCGAGCAGCGCATCGAGATGCATCGGCGTCTCCGGGACACGAACGCGCTGCTGTCGGGTCGAGACGGTCGAGTGCAGGTAGGTGAGCGTGTCGCCGTCATCCAGCCACGCCACCTCGGGCATGAATCCTTCGACCAGTTGCAGGACGCGGTTGCTCCGATCGACAAAACCGCGCAGCAGCTCGTAAGGATCGACGCCGCTCTGCGCACGGCCCTCATAAAGCCAGCCCTCGATGCGCGAGGCGTCTTCGGCTGGCGGAAGCCAGGCGAAGGTCAGGAAATAGCGGCTCTCGAAATGCGCACCGGCCTCTTCGAAAGCGTCCCGCCGCTCGAGATCAACCAGTGCCGATGCGGCATCCGGAAAGGCGCTATAGGGATAAGTCTGCGCGGCGCTGCGCTGGGCTTCGACGAAGATCGCCCAGCCTGAGCCGAGACGGCGGAGCGCATTGTTGAGGCGGGCCGTCACACCGACCAGTTCCGCAGGCGTCGCACTGTCGAGATCCGGACCACGGAAGCGGGCCGTTCGCTGGAATGATCCGTCCTTATTGAGGACCACACCGCGTTCGACCAACGCGGCCCAGGGCAGGAAGTCGGGAAGGCTCGCGGGGCGATTGCGATACTCAGTGAGGTTCAGCATGGAATCCTCATGTGGCGAGGTAGGGCGGATAGCGGAGGTGACGGCGAACGACGTCCACGAACTGCGGGTCGCGCTTGGCCGCCCAGACGGCCGCGGCGTGGCCCGCGGCCCAGATCAGTGCGCCGGGAAGCCAGAGCCGCAGCCCAAGCGCGATGGCGGCCGCCAACGTGCCGTTGGCGATCGCCACCGCGCGCGGAGCGCCGCCCATCAGGATGGGCTCCGTGAGCGCGCGGTGGACCGGCGCGAAGAAACCCGGCACCTCTGGATCGACAAGCCCAGCCATTAGACCAGCGCTCCACCCGAGAAGCTAAAGAACGTCAGGAAGAAACTCGAGGCGGCGAAGGCGATCGATAGGCCGAAGACGATCTGGATCAGCCGGCGGAAGCCGCCCGCGGTGTCGCCGAACGCAAGCGTCAGGCCGGTTACGGTGATGATGATGACCGAGATGATCTTGGCGACCGGACCCTGCACCGACTCCAGGATCTGGTTCAGCGGCGTCTCCCAGGGCATCGAGGAGCCCGAGGCGTACGCCACCGGTGCAAAAGCGACCGAGATGAAAGCAATGGTCGCGACGTCGGTGAAGCGACGGCGAATGCGCAGGACTACGCGCGCAAATTGGGTCATGATGAATCTCCGGGAAGTGAGGTTTCGCCGCCCGCCCCGGCGGATTGGACGCGGTAGTCGCCAGTGGCGGGATCGAGGCCGGCGACGAGAGCAAGTTCAGCAAGGCGGCGTTCGCTGCCACGGCCGCGCAGCACCGCGACGACATCGATCGTTTCGGCAATCAGCGCCTTGGGAACGGTGAGGACGGCTTCCTGGATAAGCTGTTCGAGCCGACGGAGCGCGCCCAGCGCAGTCCCAGCGTGAATTGTACCGATGCCGCCGGGGTGGCCGGTTCCCCAGGCTTTGAGGAGTTCCAAGGCTTCGCTGCCTCGTACCTCGCCGATCGGAATGCGGTCGGGGCGCAAACGCAGCGAGGACCGGACCAAATCAGAAAGCGACGCGACGCCGTCCTTAGTGCGTAGCGCGACGAGATTCGGTGCGCGGCACTGCAGCTCGCGCGTGTCTTCGATCAGCACCACACGATCTGTGGTGCCGGCGATTTCGGCGAGCAGTGCGTTGGTGAGGGTAGTCTTGCCGGTCGACGTGCCTCCAGCAACCAGGATGTTCTTGCGCGAGGCGACCGCAGCTCTCAGCGCCGCGGCCTGAGCAGCCGTCATCGTGCCGGCGGCGACGTAATCATCGAGAGTGAACACCGCGACGGCTGGCTTGCGGATCGCAAAGGCCGGCGCCGCAACGACAGGCGGGAGAAGCCCTTCGAACCTTTCTCCCGTCTCGGGAAGCTCGGCCGAGACGCGCGGCCTCTCCGCATGGACCTCAGCGCCGACATAGTGTGCGACCAGACGCACGATCCGCTCGCCGTCGGCGGCGGACATCGTGCGTCCGCTATCCTCAAGCCCGCCTGACAGCCGATCAATCCAGAGCCGGCCATCGGGGTTGAGCATCACCTCGACGATCGAGGGGTCTTCGAGAAACGTCGCGATCGCCGGGCCAAGCGCGGTGCGCAGCATGCGTGCGCCACGCGAAAAGGCTTCCGAATGGAGTGAAGTGCCCGCCACGATCGTCCCCCCGTCGAGCGCCAATCGCAAAAAGCGGTCGGCGACGGGGATGGATAGAAATGGCAGGAACTGGCTTAGTTCAACAAGTATTCAGCCGTCGTAGGGGACTAGCGTGGAGCAGAGAAAAAATACTTGCTGTATAGGAGGCGGAGTCATTAGGCGGCGTTTCAGTAAGATCCGCCTTCTCCCTTCGTCCAAGTTTGCCGGAATTTGGTGCGCCATACATTCCGTATCGGAGGTGCAGACGTTCCCGCTCGCACTCATAGTCAGGGTTGGGGCAAATCAAGACGCGATCAGAATACCGCTGAGACCCACAATGACGGTTCGTCGCCGAGTCCTTCAAGTGCGCGCAACCTTAAAAACGAAAAGATTGCGAATCCCAAAACTGCGAGCCGGAACACGATAGCCGTAGCTTGTCATCTGACCGAAAGATCGATCAGCTAATCGCCTTTCGCCGGTCACGCGGCCGTAGATTGTCGCGGCCGTTTTTTCGATCTCCTCTGAAAAGGCACGAAGAGCTTTCAATTTTGCTGCGATTTTATCGACGCGCTAAAGTTTAAATTTGAGTGAAATGTATTGCAGCATCCGTCCGAAAATCGCGAGTTCATCAACGAGGCGCGCTTAGGTTTAGACCAGCTCCTTCAATTCGCTGATGGTTGCGGGAGAGTCAAATTAGAGGGAGCGCGTGGGCAAACGCTTGTTCGCGGCTCCCTGCCCGTCCTCCAAGTTTAGACCTTTAGTAGGTCCCTTAAGGCCACTTGCCCGCTAAACCATCGCCTGAGGTTAGCGGCACGTGATAGGGACAGTGCCTTCTACTCCAGCGGAATGCGCCGAGTCATGCCACCGCTTACTTCACTTGCAGTGCGGATGCGGCAGGGACGGCGCCTTTATCTGAGGGCTCTTCGGTCGTTAGAGGCGCCAGTCGCATCCGAGCTGCTTTACACAGGCATCAACGTATCACTGGTCGGCGTTTAGTCGCTCGGTCTTCATGACCACCAATCCTGGTAGGTCACTTCGGATAGCTTTCCCGCTAGCAGCACGCGATAGTGACCGTGCTTTCCTTTGCTCTCCAGAGGGAGGCTCACGTCGCTTCTGACTCGCCCGGAAGTGCGGATGCGGCAGGGACAGCGCCGTTACCTAAGGCCCCCGGTCGATAAAGGCGCCGAGTCGCATCCAAGCTGCTTTCTCACAGACATCGATGTATCCCCGACCGCAGTCTTCACTGCCTTACCGGCTGAGGGTCGCAAGGTCGTTCAGTCTGTGTAAGGAATGTCACCTGACAAAATCTTCAACAGTGGCTTGGCTGAGCGCCAATCCGGCCCGTCGCCCGGGTGCGGTGGCCGCTGATCGTGAGCGGGCCGAACGCCTTTCTTGATGTACTTGTGTCGGCCGTCGGTCGCGACGATGACCTCGGCAGTGATGCCTGATTCTTCGACGTAGTACTCCCACTCGCGGCTTTCGAGGTCTTGGATAGTCTTCTGAACGGATAGCCTCCATCGCGTTCCGTCTGAATTCAGCCCGCCAACGTATTTGATTCTCTCATGAGCGCTTCGCCGGTCGGCCTTGTTTATGCAATGAAATGCGCACGCGTTTTGCCATGCTGCGGGTGTCTCCTCTCTCTGCACACTGTCGGACAGGCTTAGAGCGTGTCTGACGAGATGGAGCCGATCGATTCTGATAGTTGTGCCACGGCTATTTCCGATGGATGATCCCCACCGTCAGCTTCTTCCGCTGCTTTGAGGCTGGCGCGGTGGAGTTAGCAGCGCGTGGTAGGGACAGCGCTTTTCGTATGCACGGGCGCCGAGTCACGTGGCCGCTAACTTCGACTGTGGACGACGCAGGCGCGGCGGGGCTTCACCAGAGGCGATGTCTCAACGGGAAGGTCCAAATGGCTTTCAAGGTCCAGAACATCAACGTTGATCTCATCAATGCTACCGCGACACTTATTGCTGTCGATCAGGCCGATCCACAGCATCCGAAAATCATAACCACCCAATTTCCTTTCGATCCGCCTCATTCGGAGGCGAGGAGAAGGATCAGGCGATTGCAGCGGCAAAAGCGATTCTTCAACAGGCCCCGAACGAGATTTAGCGATCCCACCAAATTTGACAGGTGCGCAGGCCACTTCTCGACGATACAAGTTGGTGGCACCCTTGAGAGTTTGAGCCTCTCGGGAGCAAAGGTGGCTAGCCCGTCTCCAGGGCACGGGCTAGCCACCAGCGCTTGTGAAGCGTACGTTAAGGGTAGCTACAGGCCAACGGATGCACATATTCGAGCGGTACATCGCGTCCCTGAGGTCGCAAGCGCTTGCGGTGCTTGCAGCCAATCAGGCCCGGGCGGTCGATCAGTCTTTGAGCCTGGCAGATCGCCAGGTCGCGACGTTTGATGCTGAGGACGCCCAGGAAATCTTAGGCATCCTAGATTGCGTGAAACTCGACCCCGGGCCAGAGGAGGCACGGAAGATCGCTGTGCGCATACGCACGCTTCTAGAGGGGAGGAAGTGAGTGCGAATCCCCTTCGAGAGGGACCTGAGGCGCCGATCATTTCTAGTAGTTGTGCCGCGGATTTTTCCGAGACGATATACCCGCCGCCAGCTTGTGCTGCTCGCGAAGGCTGGCGGTGAAGTTGGCGGCGCGCAGCAGGGACAGCGCTTCCCTCTGACAATGGCGCCGAGTCACGTGACCGCTAACTTCTACCGCGCCGACAATCAACAGCGCCTTCATAGGGTACCTGCGGCGCAGAATTTAAGATGAGCGCCATGCCGATCGCGATTCGCGACCGCTGTATGGCAATGTGGCTTCAACGAATGACTCACTTGCAAATCCATCCGCTGGCAGCACAACTGCCCAAGCTTGAAGAACGCTTTTATGAGCTGTTATTGGAGAACATGCGCTCCAAGGGGCAGCATCTCCCAATTGCCCTTTATGAAGGCCTGATTTGGGACGGTCGCGCGCGGTACGAGGCCTGCCGTAGTCTAGGATTTAGGCCATGGTTGGTCCCCCTACGTCGACAGGCCCCTTTGCGCTTCTGCATTGTGGCGAATGAAGAACGGTGTGGCGCGCCTCATTCGCCGACGCGCAAACATATCGTCCCCACTCTGGAAAACGCGGGCAGCCCGAAGGGGCGCGCGGAAATGCGTGCTCGGCGATCCCGCTGGATCAAGGCTGCTCGATCAGAATTTGAAGAATGGGTAAGAGGCAAACGACAACCCTGCGCGGTTTGCAAAAAGTACGTCGCATTCGTCCACCCCATCACGCATTTCCGCGCTCCTTCAATTCGAGTGCGGCTTGGACCAACCGATCCACGATCACCTATGGCTTTGCCCGATTCATAACAAATATATTCATAGTCTACTGAACGGGTACCTGCTCGTTAGCGATCTATCATTTCTTGACAACGTTCCTGACGATGAAGCTGAGGAATGGCGCGCGATCGAGCATTATACAAAGCCAGGAATCGACCTCTGTTGCGAGGCATTGGGACGCCTACCGAGCGAGGCCTCGAAACGTCGATACGATCCGGAGTATAGTCTCTTTCTCTTGAGAAACCCTAGCTTGGCTTGGCCCGCAATCGAATGGAAGCGCTCCATGAGAACACTTCGCGGGATTGCGGCCTGACTCGGCGGGTGTGTCCCCTCATTTGGGCTTCTTCGAACGTTTCCTGAGCATCGCCGACGCCTAACGATCAAATGTGCTTTGGGGGAGGTAAATGCCAGCAACTGCTTTTTCAGTCAGCTTTGCCCGCGAAATCGATGTCGACCAGCTCGCGGCGCTGATGACAAGCGTGCAGCCGACGACGGAACGCGATGGGGCAGAGCTTCTCAGCGCTTCTGCGGTGCGATCCGCGCTGACATCCAATGCTCATCGTGCGGCAAGTTCGGTGCTCGCGTCGTTCGCTCCGCAAAGTCGCGCGCATCAAGGGCCGTTCTCCGGCAAGCCCATTTTAGGTTCGTCGATCCCCAGCGGGCGATGCTCACCATCCGTTCTGCGAATTCTACGGCAATGATGATATCGCTTCGCGCAGGCTAGCCTCCTCGACTTTGCGTCGGAGAAGAGCACAGAAACTAGAGCTGTAAGGCTCCTCGTATGCAAAGGCTGTCCGATGAGGGGGTGTGCGAGCGCTGGGTCCACGGCCCGAATTTCCAGTACTTCACGGGCGAAGAGTTCTTTCAGCATGCGTTCCCGTATGAGCGCTCGGACCTGAGCCACTGGCGCAAGCGGCTCGGCGACAAGCTGGAGCTGCTGTTGTCCGAGAGCCTGCGGGTGGCGCACCAGGCCGGCGCGTTGCGCAGCCAGGACCTCAAGCGGGTCACGGTCGATACCACGGTGCAACCGAAGGCGGCCATCACCTTCCCGATCGATGCCAAGCTGCTGCACGCGAAAATCAAGGGGCTCAACGGCCTGGCGAGGAAGCACGGGGTCAAGCTGCGCCAGTCCTATCTTCGCATTGCCAAGACCGCGGCGATGATGGCGGGACGCTACGCCCACGCCAAGCAATTCAAGCGGCATCAGCGGCAGTTGCGCATCCTGCGCAGCCGGCTGGGCCGGATCATCCGCGATATCCGCCGCAGATCGAAGGTCAGGCCGTGCTCGAGAACGCCTTCGCCGTCGGCCGGGCCTCGCAGATCCGCTCGCAGTAGCAGCGCCAGCGCGGCTGAAAGCTTTATTCCTTCCACGCTCCAGAGGTCGAGTGCATCGGCAAGGGCAAGGCCGCCGCGCCCTACGAGTTCGGTGTCAAAGCCTCCATCGTCACCAACAACCGCCGTGCTCCTGGAGGCCTGTTCGTGCTGCACGCCAGGGCGCTATCCGATAACCCGTACGATGGTCACATGTTGCGGGACGTCATCGACCGCACCGAGACACTCACCGGCTGTGCGATCGAGCGGGCCTATGTCGACAAGGGATACCGTGGCCACGACGCGCAAAATCCTCGTCGCGTCTTCATCTCCGGCCAGAAGCGCGGCGTCTTCGGTGTCATCAAGCGCGAGCTGCGCCGCCGCTCCGCCATCGAGCCCATCATCGGACAGCTGAAGACCGATGGTCACCTCGGCCTTGCGCCTGTCGAACACGACGGACACATCGTCCTGCGTGTCAGCGCTCGAAGTGGCCTTGGCGCGCTTCGGCCGGCCTGAGATCTTCGATATCGACCAGGGCAGCCAGTTCACCAGCGCCGCCTTCACCGGCGCGCTGGCCGCCACCGGCGTCAGGATCTCGATCGACGGTCGCGGGCGCTGGATGGACAACATGTTCATCGAGCAGCTGTGGCGCAGCGTCAAATACGAGGAGGTTTACCTGCGCGCCTACGACACGGTGTCCGATGCCCGCCTCGATGGGCCGATATCTCGACTTTTACAAAAGCCGGAGTCCTCAGTCGAGCCTTGACGGCGGCACTCCGGATCAAGCCTACTTCAACTCGCTGCCGCTCCGGATGGCAGCCTAACCATGGCAGACGCTCCACCTATCAACGCGGAAATTCTGTTCAAACAACCGGGGCCAGCTCTCTTAAACTCTTACCCCTGATAAGCCAGAGCCTCCCTTCTCGAAAAGCCTAATCAGTCTCAAATTATCTGACGACAGACAGATTCCGAACTCTGTCCAACGACTGGCAGAAGAAAATGCCGATCTCGCCTTTTGCGTTGCGCATCATCACGTCGGCGGAGAAGGCGCATACACGCAGTGACGGACCTCGCTCGCTCCCCTGACAAGGGAGGAACAACTTGAAGCAGTTTGGTCTACCTCCTCGTGAACAAGTCACGCCCCGTCATTTTGTGAAACTGCCAGTTCGATCCCACGTAATATAGCGTCCAATCAGCTGGAATCTTATTAGCAGCTACACGACCGTTCCAAATCGTAATTGTTTTGCAGTCTGGGGCCGCGGGTGCCGTCCAATTGACGTAGAAATCTATTCTATCTGCGGTGACGACACCTGCGACAGGGTAAGGCTGTCCCCGGCACGAAAATCCAGTCGCGTTGTTGACATACGTTCCCGCGAAATTTCCTGTTGACGGGTCTAGCGTCTGGATCAAGAGAAGCGAGCCCCTTTGATTCACCCATGCGGAGGGGACAGGCAACTGCGCGTGAGCAGATACCGATATGACGGCAAAGAGCAGAAGCACAAACAAGCGTGTCATGGTATTCCCCTAGGCATTAGGCAACTGCACAAACGCTGCCGGATATAGGTTCGCTCAGACGATACGGCCATGCAATTCGCTTCCACACTCAACCCAGAAATGCACCCCGTCCACAAAAAGTTCTCGCTTCGTAGTTTCGCTAGATTTTCTCCAGAGGCGGATTTGCCGACGGCCTCATTTTCTCAAGCGACCTTGGGTGCCGACCTCTTGAGAATGCTCGGCGAGCGAACGACGCAGCGGGTTACAGCGTCTTGAGGTATTCGAGCAGCGCCTTTTTGTCTTGTTCGCTCAAATTCGTCCCGTACTCGTGGCCGCATCGGCTGTTTCCAGAATTGATGTCATTACAATCCGTGACGGATAGTGAGTCACTTTGAGGCTCCTGGGTGGCCGCAAGACCAACGTTTTCGATGTCGTACTTCCGCCCAATGCTAAACTGCGATTTGCGCTGTGCGGACGGCTTGAGCAATTCCGCCAGGGTAGGAACCGAGCCGTTATGAAGATAAGGTGCGGCGGCCCAAATGCCCTGAAGAACGCGGGCCTCGTAGGCGCCCCATTGAGGGAGTCGACTGCGCGACGCTTTTTCTGCCCCCTTCCGCCTGGCTTTTTTGATCTCTTCCGAAGTGCTGACAGCGTCGAACGCCGTTACCAGATCCTGCAGGGTCGGCGGTAGTCGTACCAACCCCAGAGACTCCGGGGTCTCCGACGACCCCGGATCTGGCGCCGTCGCGACCCGTGCGTTGGTGGAAGGGGCGCCACCGGCCACCAGGTGTTCTGCGATCGAACCAATCACCGAGGTCGCGAGAATGTTAAGAACCTGATCCTTCTCCTTAAGAGGAGCGGTCGCGAAGGGAATGTACGCTCCATTCAGCACGCCCGTCTTGGCTTTCCAGGCGAGGACATCGTACTCACGCGTATCGGTACCGACGTTCTGGACCACGGTTCTCCATGTTTTGATGAATGGAAAGCGCTGCTCGCCGTCTTCAATCCCATGACAACCGCTGCAT
Organism: Bradyrhizobium sp. CCBAU 65884; assembly: GCF_028128835.1. Lineage (NCBI taxonomy): Bacteria > Pseudomonadati > Pseudomonadota > Alphaproteobacteria > Hyphomicrobiales > Nitrobacteraceae > Bradyrhizobium > Bradyrhizobium sp. CCBAU 65884. The sequence goes on from NZ_LBJU01000085.1 coordinate 44,886, forward strand.
CCCCCTTCATCGGAACCTCTTTCGAAAATCATCTTAC
>NZ_LBJU01000086.1:0-47151 GCF_028128835.1 Bradyrhizobium sp. CCBAU 65884
GCCAGGCCACGCCTTGACGGCCGCAAGCACGGCGTCATGCTCGCGGAAATCGGGCGTGCTTTAATGGTTGCTACGGGGCCGTCGCTTTGGCCGAGTCCTCTCACACCGTCACCACGATCTTCCCCAGGTGCTTGTTCGCCTCCATGTGCTCGAACGCCTTGTCGATGTCGTCGAACGCGAACACCTTGTCGATCGGCAGCTGCAGTTTTCGCGATTCCACCGCGCCCCAGATGTCCTTCCTGACCTCCTCGAAGATCTCGCGGACCTCTTCGATGGTGCGGGTGCGGAAGGTGACGCCGACATAGTCGATGCGGCGCGCGGCATGCAGGTCGAAGTTGAAATCGGCATGGGTGCCGCCGAGCCGGCCGACATTGACGATGCGGCCCTTCACCTTGGTCGCGGCGAGGTTCTGGCTCGCCACCTTGCCCGAGACCTGGTCGACGATGAGGTCGACGCCTTCACCGTTCGTCGCCTTCAGGACCTCCTCGACCCATTTCGGATCGGAGCTGTCGACGGCGAGGTCGGCGCCGTACTCCTTCAGCCGGCCGCGGCGCGTGGCATCGGTCGAGGAGCCGATCACGAGCTTTGCGCCCTTGAGTTTTGCAATCTGCATCGCCATCAGGCCGACACCAGAGCTGGCGCCCTGGATCAGCACGCTCTGGCCCGCCTGCACGCCGCCGACGGTGACGACGGCGTTGTGCATGGTCGCGAGCGCGACGGGGAGGGTGGCGGCTTCCTCGAAGTTCATGTTCGATGGCGCGCGGAACAGCCGGCCGTGATCGGCGAGGGTGTACTCGGCAAACGCAGCGCCGCCCGAGCCCATGATGCGGTCGCCGATCTTCACGCCCTTGGCATCCGGTCCGAGCTCGGCGACCTCGCCGGCCCATTCCATGCCGAGCACGGTGCCGGCGCCGCCGGCCGCGCCGTGGGCGTGCCCCTTGCGCATGCCGGTGTCGGCGCGGTTGAGCCCGCAGGCGCGGACGCGCACCAGCACCTGCGTGCCCTTCGGTTTTGGTTGAGCGACGTCGGAAATCCTAGCGCCCTCAGGGCCGTAGACGTAAGCCTTCATGGATTGCTCTCGCTTCTTGCGGTGATTATTCGGCGGCTTCGCGTTGCGGCTGAACGATCATGCCTTCGAGCCGGCTGCGGATGATCGCTTCCGCTTCGCGCACGATGCGGGAGATGAGTTCGGCGCAGGTCGGGATGTCCTGGATCAGGCCCTGCACCTGGCCGGCCGACCAGATGCCTTCGTCGGAGTTCCCGGTCGCATAGACCATCTTGCCGCGGGCACCCGCGACCAGCTCGCGGATGTCCTCGAACTTGGCGCCTTCCTTTTCCATCGCGACGACCTTGGTCGAGATCTCGTTCCTGGCGACGCGCGAGGTGTTGCGCATGGTGCGGAAGATCAGCTCGGTCTCGCGCTCGTCATTGGCGACGATCTTCTCCTTGATGAGCTGGTGGATCGGGCTCTCCCTGGTCGCCATGAAGCGCGTGCCCATGTTGATGCCGTCGGCGCCCAGCGCCAGCGCTGCGACGAGGCCCCGGGCATCGGCAAAGCCGCCCGAGGCGATCATCGGGATCTTGACCTTATTGGCGGCGGCGGGGATCAGGATCAGGCCGGGCGTGTCGTCCTCGCCGGGATGGCCGGCGCATTCGAAGCCGTCGATCGAGATGGCGTCGACGCCCATGCGTTCGGCCGAGAGCGCGTGGCGGACGCTGGTGCATTTGTGCACGACCTTGACGCCGTGCTTCCTGAACTCGTCGACATGCTCCTGCGGCTTGTTGCCGGCGGTCTCGACCACCTTGATGCCGCTCTCGATGATGGCGGCGCGGTATTCGGCATAAGGCGGCGGCTTGATCGCGGGCAGGATGGTGAGGTTGACGCCGAACGGCTTGTCGGTGAGGTCGCGGCAGCGCGCGATCTCCTTGGTCAGGTCCTCCGGCGTCGGCTGGGTCAGCGCCGTGATGAAGCCGAGCGCGCCGGCATTGGCAACGGCGGCGACCAGCTCGGCGCGGCCGACCCATTGCATGCCGCCCTGGACGATCGGGTGCTCGACGCCGACGAGTTTCGTGAACCGTGTCTGCAACATGCTGTGTTTCCCCCTGGATGGCCCGCAGGCTCTGTTGTCGGTGATGGCGGAAGGATGCCGCCGGGGGTGGTAAAAGTCTATCAGCGGGGCGTGCGGTGGGGGCGGGGCGAGCATGCAGGGAGAGGGAGGATTCCGTGGCGCGGATAATCCTGGGGCTCGTGTCCCGGATGTGCTGCAACGTCCTTCACGTTGCGGCGCAGAGCGGGACCCATGCTCAGCGAGGGCTCTGAAAGATGGGCCCCGGCTCTGCAGCGCACCGTCGAAGGGACGCTGCGTTGCGTCCGGGGCACGGATAACCTCGATCCGGTTCTTCAAACACTGGACACACCTTCGCCCTCTCGCGGCATCTCCGCCCGAGTTTTGCGTCGTCGCGTTGCCCTCATGAAAGACAAGGGCGCAGGGAAGGCCGGGCGCCGGCTGGCACCCGCAAGTCCGTGCGCTACGAAGATGCACACGGGGTGGACCACAGGTGAGCCGAACGCCCGGCCTTCCCTGCGCGATGGCTTACGGCGTACTTCGTGCTCTCCTCGGGGAGCGATGCACTATTGCCCCCGTCGCCTTGCGGGTGATTGATGCGCGCGCCGGTTGGCCGCCACATCACCGCAGGACTTGACGCACAGACCCCGGGCGTCAGGACCACACGACTTAACCGTCCGCGCACGTCTTCGCTGGGACTTCGAGTGCTGGCGTGTGCTCACGCCCGAAGCCATGCGAAGACGCTGTCGGCGCCGGGTCGTATGCGCGGAAAGCGCTTTGCTCACGGTTTCCCGCCCTGCAATGCTGCTCGCGCCCGACGCCGTCGCGTCCATCGCACCCCGGTCCGCGGTTCGTGACGATCGCGATCCGCCCCTTGTCTCGGGCCAGGGTGACTTGCTTGTACGGCAAATCAGAATTTCGGTAAAGTGGAATATTTGACGCGGCTGGGCTTGACAGGCGAGAGGGAGGATTTGGCGGGGTGTTTTGCCCGACGGGCAGGGGCTGCGCTCGCAATGACGGCGTCGTGTGGTGCAGGCTGCCGGGCTACTCTGCCGACAGCCGCACCATCTGGCGGCCGCCGTTTATTTCCTTGAGGCGGTTGACGAAGTTTTCCGGGCGTTGCCAGCGATTGGGAACTTCCAGGCCCATGTACTCGGCGATGTCGCCGATGAAGCCGGTGCAGTTCATGGTCTCGGCGTTCCAGACCGGCGAGTTCGCCTGCTTCTTCTTGATGTAGGCGAACACGCGCTTGGCGTCGGCTTCGTTCAGGTAGACGCGATAGCTCGCGGTCAGATATTCCGGATCGAGATCGCCGTAGCTCGCACCGGTTTCCGACGGCACGAAGGTGACGTGGCCGAGCACGTAGGCGAGCGTGTCGCCGGCCGGCGTGAGCCCGGCGACCTCGACCGCCTTCTCGCTGGTCTTGCCGTACCAGACGAAGGCGTGGCCCCAGCTCGCGGCGGTTCGCGCACGGAAGTCGACGTAGTAGGGACCTTTCTCCGCGCGCGCGACGGAGCGCCGCGTCGACTGCGGCTGAGGCCGCGATGTGGAGTCGCTCGTGGCAAGCGCGTTGGCGTCGGCAACGCGCTTGTTCGCTTCGTGGGCGGAGGCCGAGGGCGTCGTACACGCGATCATGGCCGCGAGGGCGAACCCCGCAAGGATGCAGGGTCCCGATCGATCAGGTTTGTTCGTCACGCTGTGCCCCTCGACTGTCGGCCGCTTACGCCAGTTTTGCGCTTGGTCTGTTGCGCGTCAGTAGCGCGCAGCGACCGGGCCGGGCGCCTTGCCGATCGGGGCCTTTCCAACCGGGCTCTTGCCAATCGGCATCTTGCCGATCGGCGCCTGCTCCGCCGGATAGACAGGTACCGGCTGGCGGCGCGGCAGATCCGCAGCGTTCGCAGCCGTCACCAGAGCAAGCGTGGCACCCAGAGCAATTACAATCTTCTTCACAGCTGATACCCCTAGAAGGTTTGGTCCAAACACGGCAGTGCCGTGCCCCCCAGACACGCCTCAGAGATGGACGTCCGAATGCGACCAAGTTGCGGCACCCCCGCGACATGTTGGCGGCATATCTCTGACGCGCGCAGATGTGATGTGTCTGGATGTTTCGGAGTGCTGCTATCAGGCTTCTCACCCGATCCGGTTCAGACCGTTCCTGATCGTCGAGAAGATGCCGCCGATGTCCTTGCGCAAGGCATCGAGCGCGTTGAAATTGTCGAAGATGCGGGCGAGGCGGTCTTCGACCTCGCGCTTGCTTTGGGTCAGCGCATCGACACGCGAGGCGAGGGTGACGTCGCCATTCGTCTCGATCTCGCCGACGGTCCTGGCGAGGAGATCGCGGGTGGCACCGACCTCCGCGATCAAGGCCTCGATGCCGAACACTGGGGCCTTCAACGGGACGAGGTCGGCCTGCGACTTCGACAGCTCCGTCTTGAAGGCGTTCAGCGTCGCCAGCGTCTCCTGCAGGGCGCCGAGGCGCTGGCGCGACTGCAGGACGAAATCGTTCAGCGCGTTCTGGCGGTCGGCAAGGGTCTTGCCGTTGGCGTCCGTCTCGACATCGGCGAGCGAGCGTTCGAGCTGGGCCTGGCGCTGGCCGAGCTCCTCGAAGTCGAGCCGGATGCTTTTGAGAATGTTGAAGCTGTCGTCGATGCGGGCGAGGCGCTGCTCGATCTCGATCCTGTTCTTCGACAACGTCTCGACGCGGCTGGCAAGCGGCGTCTCGCCGCCGGTCTCGAGCTCGTCGATGGTCTTGGCAAGGCGCTCGTGGCCGAGGCTGAGCTCGCCGATCAGGGCGTTGATGCCGGCGTCCGAGGCACGCAGCGGCACCAGCTCGGCATGGGATTTCGCCAGATCTTCCTTGTACTGGTTGAGTGTCGCAAATGTCTCCTGGACGCTGTTCACCCGTCCTAGAAGCGCTGCCACGTCGCGCGCGATGTCCCTCTGCCGATCGGCGAGGTTGTTCTTGCGGTCGTCGGTCTCGAGATCGTGCAGGGAGCGTTCGAGCTGGTTCTGGCGGTCGCGGATCTCGGTGAAGACCGGCTCGACCGCGCGGCGCTGCTCGGCGACCTTGCCGACCATGTCGCGCAGGTGCTGCTGGCGACTGCGGATTTCGGCGAGCTGGTCGTGCATGTCGGTGGATTGGTTGCGGCCCTGCTGGAGCAGCGCGCGCTGCTCGGTCTCGCCCAGCTTGTCGTGCAGCGCAGAGACCGCCTCCCTCGGGTCGCTCTCGATCAAATGCTGGACGGTGGCATCCAAGTGGTTTTGCAGAGCGTGGGCAACGACGACGTCCTCGCGGGTTTTCTTCAGCCGGTCACGCAGCGTCTTCAGGCTGCGGTCCTGGCGCGACAGCCGCCAGGCTGAAGCGCCGATCAGGGTCAGCGCGAGGGCGGGGAATATTCCGGTCGCGATGCGCTGCGGCACCGGCAGGCCCGCGAACCAGGCGGGCAGGTGACTGATGTCGTGACCGAACGCCTGCTGGGCGACGACCGCGACGATGGCCAACAGGCCGAACCAGGCAATCAGGAAAAACAGCCACATCGTGAATTCCACACGCCGGCGCACATTTTCGCCATGATTGCCAAGAGCGGAACCGAGCGCAAGGGGCGGGCAGGCTTGTGGGCTGTTTCGGGCGCCGTGATCCACGGCTGGTTGCGTTGGCCGATGGGCGGGGCGGCGCGGAAAGTGCCGGGTTTTCCCGGACAGACGTTCCGCACACGCGTCATGCCCGGCTTGCCGGGACAAGGCCGGCCATGACGGATCGAGCAGCGGAAGAAGCCCGCGCGAGCGGAGCGACATGCGGGACCATGCGAAGAGTCGTCCCGGATGTCGCTTGGCTTATCCAGACGCGGCGCCGTGCGCGCTATCATTTCTCGAGGAAGTTCGAGCGCATCTTGTCGGCGAACCAGACCGCGAAGATCGCACCGAACGCGAGAGCAAAGTACAGAGCCGTCCACAAAAGTGCATTACTTGCATTCGTCATGGCGTCCTCCCTGGCGTCAGAAACTGATTGTCGGGAAGGATAAGGCGGCCGTGCCGGCGCGATTTGCGCCGGATCAATTTTGCCGCGCTGCAGCGAGAATAAGTGAGTAGCCCGCATGAGCGCAGCGACATGCGGGACCACAGCGAAGAGCCGTCCCGGATATCGCTTCGCTCATCCGGGCTTCGGGACGGTGTTTGCAGCTACAGCCGAAACTCGTTGGTGAGCTCGCCGATGCCGTCGATCGCGACGGTGACCGTGTTCACCGGCTCCTTCATCACGCCGACGCCGACCGAGGTGCCGACGGCGATGAGGTCGCCGGGGAGCAGGGTCATGTCGTGGGAGATCCTGCTGACCAGCTCCTGCGCCGAGAAGATCATGTCGGAGATCGGGTAGTTCTGCCGCTCCGCGCCGTTGAGGATGGTGCGGACGATCAGCTTGGCCGGATCGAGGCCGGTTGCGATGACCGGGCCGAACGGGCCGTAATCGTCGATGCCCTTGGCGCGGGCCCATTGCGGGAAGGTGGGGTCGCTGGTCAGGATGTCGTTGGCGGTGATGTCGTTGACGCAGGTATAGCCGAAGATGCAGCTGTTGGCTTCGCTGGGGGAGACACGCGCGCAGGTCTTGCCGATGACGATGCCGAGCTCGCCTTCATAGGTGGTCTTGCCGTCGTAATAGGAGGGACGGCGGATCACGGCGCCGGGCGTCGTGATGGTGGTGGTGGCCTTGAGCAGATACAGCGGCTCCGGCGGCTCCGGCTGGTTGAGCTTGGCGGCGAGCGCGTGGAAATTATTCCAGAGCGCGACGATCTTGCTGGGCGCGCAAGGCGCCAGCAGCTCGACCTCCGACAGCGCCAGAATCTTGCCGGTCGCGGCGTTGCGGCCGAACATCTCGCCCTCGTGCACGCTGATGCCCGATGGCGTCAGCGTGCCGAAACCGGTCGCGCCATTATTCCGGAAGCGCAGCCACTGCTTCATCTCGCCCGCCATCAGGCCACCGCCAGTGCGCGGGGATCTGAAGGTGTCGAGACGCCGTCATAGAGCCCGGCGATGCGGGCGCGCTGGGTCACCATCGCCAGCACCGAATCGAGCGCGGGCGTCGCGATGCCGGTGATGCGGCCCATCTCCTGCACCACGGTGACGAGCGGGTCGATCTCCATCGGGCGGCCGCGCTCGAGATCCTGCAGCATCGAGGTCTTGTGCGCGCCGACCTTGCGGGCGCCCTCGATGCGGCGCTCGACGTCGACGCGGAATTTGACCCCAAACGTCTCGGCGATCGCTTGCGTCTCCACCATGATCGCGCGTGACAGCGCACGCGTGGACGGGTCGGTGCAGATCACGTCGAGCGTTGCATGGGTCAGCGCGCTGATCGGGTTGAAGCAGACATTGCCCCACAGCTTGAGCCAGATCTCGTCGCGGATGCGGTCGAGCACCGGCGCCTTCAGCCCGGCCGCGACGAACAGATCGGCAAGGCGCTGCACGTCGCTCGTGATCTCGCCGGAGGGCTCACCGAGCGGGAAGTTGTTGCCGTAGACGTGGCGGATCACGCCTGGCGCCTCGATCTCGGTGGCGGGATAGACGATGCAGCCGATGGCGCGCTCGGCGCCGATCTCGCGCCACTGCCGCCCGCCGGGGTCGATGCTCTCCAGCGTCGAATTCTCGTACTGACCGCCATGCTTGTAGAAGTACCAATAGGGGATGCCGTTGACGGCGGTGACGATGCGGGTGTGCTGCCCGAGCAGCGGCTGCATCCTCTCGATCACGCCGGTGATGGAATGCGCCTTCAGCGTGATGATGATGTAGTCCTGCACGCCGAGCTCGGCGGGATCGTCGGTGCAGCGCGGATGCACGGTGTGCCTCTCCTCGCCCGCGAGCAGCGTCAGGCCGCGCTCGCGCATTGCGGCAAGGTGCGCGCCGCGCGCGATGAGGCTGACATCGGCGCCTGCGCGTGCAAGCTGAACCCCGAGATATCCGCCGATTGCGCCGGCGCCGTAGATGCAGATCTTCATGAAATCCTCGCGGGAGACCGGAATTTTGGGACGAAAGATCCGGTCCGGCTCGAACGTGTCCGAGCCGGCCGGTAGTCACAGGGGAAGTGTGCGTCGCTTCAGGCGGCCGCTTGCGGCGTGCCGTTGATGGCCTCGTCCATGGCAGCTGCGATGTCGCGCATGCTGATGACGGAGACGAGGCTGTAATCGTCGATGACGGGCAAATGGCGGATGTGATGCCGGTTCATCAGATGCCGGACCTGCTCGATCGTATCGCTGGAGGTGCAGGACACCAGCTGCTGCACCGAGACGAGCTGCGAGACCTTGACGTTGACGGCATTCGCGCCGTGCTCGGCGACGGCGCGCACCACGTCACGCTCGGTGAACATGCCGACGGCTGTATTGCCCTCGGAGCGGACCACGTCCTTGACCACGAGAGCGCTGATGTTGTTGGCGCGCATCAGCTTGGCGGCGATACCCACCGTCTCGTTCATTCGCACCGTGACAACGCGCGGCGTCTTCTTGCGCAGAATGTCTCCGACCAGCATTGCAACCTCCCTGGGTGAATGTTGCAGGAAGTGTGGTATACATAATGCCAATCGTCAAGCGCTGGTTTGGGCGATCCGAAAAATCTTGCGACAGCAATACTGACGTTTGCTTGGTGCGAAAAAGAAAGGGGCGCATCCCTGCGCCCCTTGTTGATCCCTGCAATGTCAGTGGCGGCTACGCCGTCTCGGTCTTTGCAGTGGTCTCGGTCCTGCCGGTTGCTGTGCTCGCGCTCTCGGCTTCCTTGCCGAGGATGAAGGAACGGCGCATCGGCTTGATCACGAACAGCGCCGTCAGCGCCGCCGTCGCGTTCAGGGCGACCGCGACCACGAACACGGCCTTCCAGCCGTAGGTCGCCGAGATCACGCTGGCGAGCGGGACGAGCAGGGAGGCGGTGCCCTTCGCGGTGTAGAGCATGCCGTTGTTGGTGGTCGCGAATTTCGAGCCGAAGGTGTCGCCGCAGGTCGCCGGGAACAGCGAGTAGATCTCGCCGAACACGCCGAAATACACGGCGGTCGCGAGCACGAACACGACCGGGACATGACCGTAAGCCGACAGCGTCAGCAGCATCAGCGCCGCGGTGCCGAAGGCGATGAACATGGTGTGCTCGCGGCCGATCGTGTCGGAGACCCAGCCGAAGAAGGGGCGTCCGAAACCGTCGAGGATGCGGTCGAGCGAGATCGCGAAGGTCAGTGCCGCCATCTGGAAGCCGGCCAGCGTGACCGGGGTATCGGCGATCTTGAAGTCGTGCGCGATCGGGCCGATCTGCGCCGCGGTCATCAGGCCGCCGGATGCGACCATGACGAAAACGAGATACATCACCCAGAAAATAGGGCTGCGCAGCACCTGCGGCGGGGTGAAGTCGATCTTGGTCTGCGGCAGGTTGAGCTGCTTCTTCTTCGGCGGGATCGAGAGCCGCGGCGGCTGGATGAAGAAGGCGAGCACGAACACGATCACGCCCTGGCCGATGCCGAAGGTGAAGAAGGCGTGCTGATAGCCGCTCGATGCGATCATGGTCGCGATCGGCACGATGGTGAGCGCGGCGCCCGCGCCGAAGCCCGCGGCGGTCGCGCCGGCGGCAAGGCCCCGGCGGTCGGGAAACCATTTCAGCGCGTTGCCCACGCAGGTGCCGTACACCGCGCCCGCACCCATGCCGCCGATGATCGCGGCCGCGTAGAGCAAGGTGAGACTGTCGGCATAGGAGTTGAGAATCCAGGACAGCGCGATCATCACGCCGCCGAACATGACGACGATGCGCGGGCCGTATTTGTCGACGAACCAGGCTTCGATCGGCACCAGCCAGGTCTCGGTGACGACGAAGACGGTAAAGGCGAGCTGGATCGCGGCGCGTCCCCAGTGATGGGCCGCATCGATCGGATCGACGAACAGCGTCCAGCCATATTGCAGGTTGGCGATCATCGCCATGCAGACGATGCCCATGACGAGCTGGAGCCAACGGAAACCGGTGCGAAGAGGCGCGGCCGTGACGGCGCCGTCCGTGCTGGAAATCATCAAGAAACCTCCCAACGCGCCTGATTGATCACGACTTTGGATTGCAAGATGACCCAGTGTCGCAAATGTTGTGGCTTATCGTCGCAAGCGCGGCGCGGAGCTTGGTATACCATATTCCAGAATGCAAGCCCTATCTGCGGCGGATTGTCACAAATCTGCGGTTCCATTGGAGCGGGACCGGCGCTGCAAGATGTCGCCAAACGAAAACGCCCGGCCGTGAGGCCGGGCGTCCGCTCGATGAAGAGCTTGATGGAGCGTGTCAGACGGTCGATTTGGCGACCACGACCTTGCGCCAGGGCTTGAGCACCGCGATCGCCAGCAGCGAAGCCAGGATGTTGGCGCCGGCCGCGATGATGAACACGCTGTCCCACGTGCCCGACGACTGCTGCATGTAGTTGCCGATCGGCACCAGCAGTGCGGCGGTGCCCTTTGCAGTGTAGAGCAGGCCGGCATTGGTGGTCGCGAACTTGGCGCCGAACGTGTCGGTGCAGGTCGAGGGGAATAGCGAGTAGATCTCACCCCAGGCGAAGAACACGAAGCCCGAGAGCAGCACGAACCAGATCGGATCGTGGCCCCAGAGGTAGAGCATCCAGATGCCGAAACCTTCCATGCCGAAGGCGATGAACATCGTGTTCTCGCGGCCGATCATGTCGGAGATCCAGCCGAAGAACGGACGCGTCAGGCCGTTGAGCACGCGGTCGATCGTGGCCGCGAAGGTCACCGCCGTCATCGTCACCGCCATCAGCGTGACCGGCACGTTGTCGACCTTCCAGTCGGCCGCGATGGGCTTCAGGTTGGCCGTCACCATCAAGCCGCCGGCGCCGACGATCACGAACATGAAGTACATCAGCCAGAAGATCGGCTGACGCAGCACCTCGGTCGGCTGGTAGTTGCGCCGGGTCTGCAGCAGATTGGCATTGGCCACCACGTTCGGCACCTGACCCGCTTTCGGCGCAAGCAGGAAGAAGGCGAGGATGCAGATGATGATGCCCTGTCCGAGGCCGAAATAGAGGAAGGTGGTCTGGAATCCACTGTCCTTGATCATGGCCTGGATCGGCGCGACGGTGAGCGCGGAGCCCGCACCGAAGCCCGCGGCCGTGATGCCCGCGGCAAGACCGCGCTTGTCCGGAAACCACTTCAGCGCGTTGCCGACGCAGGTGCCGTAGACGCCGCCGGCGCCGATGCCGGCGATGATCATGCCGAGATAGTAGCCGTTGAGCGTGGTGGCCTGGGCGTTGATCGCCCAGCCGATGGCGCAGAGCACGCCGCCGACCAGCACGACGATGCGCGGACCGTATTTGTCGACGAACCATCCTTCGACCGGGACCAGCCAGGTCTCGAACAGGACAAAGAGCGTAAAGGCCCACTGGATCGACGCGCGATCCCAGCCGAACTTCTTCTGGATGTCAGGGACGAAGAACGTCCAGCCGTATTGATAATTGGCAATCATCACCATCGCGGCGACGCCAACCGCCAACTGCGTCCAGCGATAGGCATCGCTGACGCGCGCGACGCTTGGGGCCGCTGTTGACTGCACCATGTCTGTCATAAAAAACCCTCCCGAAGGCGCCGATCATTTTTATGCGTGCGCTGGTTCGCATCCTGGTATTCATTATGCCAAGATTCAAGCGAAGGACTGGAGGGTGCGGCGAAATATCGCGGATTCTTCACATGCACCATGGCTGCTCGATTGTAAAGCCCAATCGGCTTCCGGCCTGCGATCAACCCATTGATTTCGTGAGAAGTCTTCCCCGTTTCGGCGAAGCCGCAAGCGGCTGCGGGAACCTGCGCATCCGCAATTTTCAGCTTCTGCGTCGGTGGAGCGCGCTGCCCCCTCGCACATCGGTGCGCGGCTGCTCAGTCCTGGAATTCTGTATTCCAGAAGTTCGGCCGCGCGGCGGGTTTCGGCGGCGGCCGCCGGCGCCGATTGCGCCGGCGCGCGCGCCTCACGCCATCGACATGCGCAGCCGGCTGTAGCCTTCCTGGATCGCGGACCAGAACAGGGCGACCAGACCGAGCGCCATGATGGTGCTGACGAGGCCGTTGGAGAAGAACACGCCGAGCGAGCCCTGCGATCCCAGCAGCGATTGGCGGAAGGCTTCCTCGGCCTTGTCGCCGAGCACGATGGCGAGCACGAGAGGTGCGAGCGGGTAGTTGCACTTCTTCAGGAGATAGCCGAGCACGCCGAACACCAGCATCAGCATGACGTCGAAGGTGCTGTTGTGCACCGAATAGGCGCCGATCGCGCACAGCACCAGGATGAGCGGGGCGATGATGCCGAACGGCACGCGAAGGATCGCGGCGAACAGCGGCACGCAGGTGAGCACGACGATGAGGCCGGCGAGATTGCCGAGATACATCGAGGCGATCAGGCCCCAGACGAATTCCTTCTGCTCGACGAACAGCATCGGACCTGGCTGCAGGCCCCAGATCAGGAGGCCGCCGAGCAGCACGGCAGCCGTCGGCGAGCCGGGCACGCCGAGCGACAGCATCGGCAGCAGCGCCGAGGTGCCCGCCGCATGCGCGGCCGTCTCCGGCGCGATCACGCCTTCGATCTCGCCCTTGCCGAAATTGTTGCCGCGCCGCGCCAGCCGCTTGGCGATGCCGTAGCTCATGAAGGATGCCGGCGTCGCTCCGGCGGGCGTGACGCCCATCCAGCAGCCGATCAGGCAGGAGCGCAGCGAGGTCATCCAGTAGGTCGGCAGCTCGCGCCAGGTCTGAAGCACGACGCGAAGGTTGATGCTGGCATTGCCGCCGCGGAAGGCGAGCCCTTCCTCCATGGTCAGCAGGATCTCGCCGATCCCGAACAGGCCGATCACGGCGATCAGGAAGTCGAATCCGTTGAGCAGCTCGGTGACGCCGAAGGTGAGCCGCAACTGGCCGGTGATCGAATCGAGGCCGACCGCGGCGAGCGCGAAGCCCATCATCATCGCCGCGATGGTCTTGAACGGCGGCTCCTTGCTGAGGCCGACGAAGCTGCAGAAGGCGAGGAAGTACACCGCGAACTTCTCCGCCGGACCAAATCGCAGCGCAAAGCCCGCGACCAGCGGCGCGACCAGCGTGATCATGATGACGGCGAACAGCGCGCCGACGAAGGAGGAGGTGAAGGCGGCCGTCAGGGCTTCGCCGGGCTTGCCCTGCTGCGCCATGGGATAGCCGTCGAAGGTGGTCGCCACGGACCAGGGCTCGCCGGGGATGTTGAACAGGATCGAGGTGATGGCGCCGCCGAACAAGGCGCCCCAATAGATGCATGACAGCATGATGATCGCCGATGTCGGCGGCATGCTGAAGGTCAGGGGAAGCAGGATCGCCACGCCGTTGGCGCCCCCGAGCCCCGGCAGCACGCCGATGATGACCCCGAGCGTGATGCCGATGATCATCAGCATGATGTTGTAGGGCTGCAGGGCGACCGCAAAGCCGTGAAATAGATTGGCCAACTCTTCCATATCGATACGTCCTGCAGCAGCAATTGAATGAATGCGTGGCCCTTACAGACCGAGCCACTCCTCGAACGGCCCCTTGGGAAGCGGGACCAGGAACCAGCGCTCGAAAACGAGATAGGTCACCACCGGCATGCCGACCGCCACCGCGATGACCGTCAGCCAGCGATAGCCGCCGAGCCAGCGCATGAACCAGGCGATGAAGACCATCGAGGCGATGTAGAGGCCGATGAACGGCATCGAGCCGACATAGATCGCGGTGGGCACGACGACGCTCATAACCTGGCGAAGCTGTCCCCATGACGCGAACAGGCGGCCGTCGTCGTCGCGTTGCGCGCTCCAGAGATTGATTGCGCTGGCACCGACGATGGCGGCGCCGACATAGAACGGGAAGAATCCGGCACGCGGGCCTTCCGCGCCCCAGTTGATGCCGGCCTTGATGCTGCCGAAGATCACGACGAGACCAAAGGCGCCGATCAACAGCGCCATGCCGATCTCCAGCGTCTTGTGGGTCGGGCCGGATTCGGATTGTTCAGTCATGGGAGCTCCAGGCGGAATCGGACTGTTTCGCAGCAGACGGGAGGACGACCGGCGTCCTCATCCGTCATCGGTGTCGCGGGTCAATCCCGGGATCAATTGCCCGGCGCGAGGAAACCGGCTTCCTTCATCAAGCCCTCGTGCCGCTTCTCCTCCGCCTCGACCCACTTGGCGTAGTCGGCCCCGGTCAGGAAGGTCGTGTTGAAGGCGCCGCTCTTCATGAAGTCCTGCCATTCCGGCGTGGCGCGAACCTTCTTGAACAGCTCGACGTAATACTCGACCTGATCCTTGGTGGCCTTGGGCGACATGAAGATGCCGCGCAGCATGAGATATTCCATCGCGAGGCCCTGCGACTTGCAGGTCGGAATATCCTTCCAGGCCTTGCCCTCTGCGATCGGCTCGTCATAGGCCATCGGCTGGGCGTCGAAGACGCAGAGCGGACGGAGCTTGCCGCCGCGCCATTGCGCGACCGCCTCGATCGGATTGTTGACGGTGGAATCGACGTGATTGCCGACGAGCTGAACCGCGACCTCGCCGCCACCCTTGTAGGGGATGTAGGTGAACTTCGCGTCGATCGCCTTCTCGATGCCGACCGTAATGATCTGGTCTTCCTGCTTCGAGCCGGTGCCGCCCATCTTGAATGAGCCGCTTGGGGCCTTCTTTGCGGCGTCGACGTAATCCTTGACGCTGGTGTACGGCTTTTCGGCATTCACCCAGAGCACGAATTCATCCAGCGCCAGCATCGCGACCGGAGTCAAATCCTTCCAGTTGAACGGAATCCCCGTTGCCAGCGGCGTCGTGAACAAGTTCGAGAGCGTGATGATGATCTTGTGCGGATTGCCCGACGACGTCTTCACGTCGAGAAAGCCTTCACCGCCTGCACCGCCGGCCTTGTTGATGACGACCAGCGGCTGCTTCATGAGATTATGCTTGGTGACGATGCCCTGGATGGTTCGTGCCATCTGATCAGCGCCGCCGCCGGTGCCCGCGGGCACGATGAACTCGACCGGACGAACCGGCTCCCAGGCCGCAAAACTTGCAGTGCTGCCGGCGCACGACATCGCCATTGCCGCCAAAGCGACATTCAGAACGAATGACTTCATCTCGTTTCTCTCCCTGTCGAAACGCGGCCGTTCTTTGCCAGCTCGCGTCAGCCCATCTGGATTCACACGCTTGGGGTCACCTTTGCGGTCGATCTCCCATTGCAGCCTCACCAACCAGAAGTTTATGAGCGGGGACAAGGCGCGACATCCGCTCCTTTGGGCTAAGGCTCCGCCCTGATTGGCAAACGTGCCATTTCCTTGGCCGTTCCTGTCCCGCGCTCTGCATCCCCATCTAGCACCTTGGTCGTGCAATCGTTTTGGTTGTCGAATGGTATGCGAGATGCCAGCTGGCTCACAATTGGACGGCTGGCCAAATCGGCGGACCAATCGTCGCAGTTGTGTTCGCGGGCGAAGCGGGGACCAAAAGGAAATGGCCCCGACGAGGGGGCCATTGATCAAACCTAGCGTCTGCGGTTGCCTGCCGCGCGCCGTTTCGGCTGCGCGGGAAAGGCCTTCTTACAGGCCGAAACGCGGCAGGTCGCCATTGTGGTTCGAGATCTCGGCGCTCGCCATCAGGAAACGGTCGACCGCAGCCATGAAGCGGCTGAACAGCGAGGAGGAGGGGGCGAAAGCGACGGAAGCGGTCTTGGACATTGGAATTCCCTTTCTTGAGACGATCAGTCTTGGCGTCTCGTCTGGGGATGAAACTATGTATACCAGATGCCAATGTCTACGCGCTTGTTTGCATAGCAGCATACAAAGTCCCGCATTGCAGCATAATGCGGGGTTAATGAGGCCGGTTCGGGCTTAAATGGCCTCCAAACGGGGCTTTCCGGCTTAGACGCCGTCTCCGGACGCCGAAGCGTACCTGCCAGAAGCATATCCATACGCTTGAAGGGGAAACCGGGGCCCACCGCGCGAACCTGAAGCGAGCCGCAATGGCCGAGGGCTTTGCAGGGCAAGGCTTTGCGGGGCAAGGCTTTGCGGGGCAAGGCTTGGCAGGGCAAGGCTTGGCAGGGCAAGGCTTGGCAGGGCAAGGCAAGGCTTGGCAGGGCAAGTCAAAGCCGCTAGTGGTCTGCCCCCTTCCAATCATCTGTCAGAGTGGTTCATGTCGAGCGCCTCGCCCGCCGTCTCGATCGGCATCGATTTTGGGACCAGCAATACGGTCGTCGCCCTTGCGGCGGACGACCGCCGGGTCGAGGCCATCCGCTTCGATCACGGCGGACAGCGCCACAGCGTCTACGTGTCGGCTTTGTGCTTCTGGGAGGATCGGCCGGGCGCCGGTGCCCAGGCCGAAGGCGGCCCCTGGGCGATCGAGACGTTCCTCGAAGGACGCCACGTCTACCGCTTCCTGCAGTCGTTCAAGACGTTCGCGGCGAGCAGCAGCTTCAACACCACGCAAGTGTTCCGGCAACGATTCAAGTTCGAGGATATTCTGGCGGCGTTCCTGCGGACGCTGGCGCGCCATGGCGGCGACAGGTTCGGCTTCGAGACCTCGACCATCACGGTCGGCCGTCCCGTGCGCTTTGCCGGCGGCAATCCCGACGAGGCGCTGGCGATGCAGCGCTACCGCGCCGCGTTCGAGCGCCTGGGCGCCGGCCATGCGCGCTACGTCTACGAGCCCGTGGGCGCGGCGTTCTCCTTTGCCCGGAGGCTGGAGCGCGATGCCACCGTGCTGGTCGCGGATTTCGGCGGCGGCACCAGCGATTTCTCCGTGATGCGTTTCTCGCGCGCGGGCGGCAGCCTTCGCGCCGAGCCACTCGGCCACGCCGGCATCGGCATCGCCGGCGACACGTTCGACTACCGCATCGTCGACCACGTCGTCTCGCCGCGGCTCGGCAAGGGCTCCAGCTTCCGCTCGTTCGACAAGGTGCTGCCGATCCCCAGCGGCCATTACACCAACCTCGCGCGCTGGCATCAGCTCGCGATGATGAAGAGCAACGGCGATCTGCGTGAGCTGCGGGAGCTTGCACGCACCGCGCTGAAGCCGAAGCTGCTCGAGGATTTCATCACCATCGTCGATCTCGACCTCGGCTTTTCGCTGTACCGTGCAGTGTCAAATGCCAAGGTTGCGCTGTCGGCGCAGGACGAGGTGGATTTCCGCTTCAAGGGCGGCGGGGTCGATATCGGATCGACCATCACGCGGAAAAACTTCGAATCCTGGATTGCAGACGACATCGCCCGGCTGGGGGCCACCGTCGACAAGGTGCTGGCCCAAGCCGGCATCACCGCGCGCGAGGTGGAGAAGGTGTTCCTGACCGGCGGCACTTCTTTTGTGCCCGCCGTTCGAAAGCTGTTCGCCGAGCGGTTCGGCAACGAACGGCTGATGTCGGGCGATCAGTTCGAATCGATCGCCTATGGCCTCGCGCTGATCGGGCACAGCCCCGACCCGGACCGCTGGACGGCAGGTGGCGGGCTGGAGGCGAAGGCGGGCGCGTAGGGCGCACGGCGGCGCATCCTTCGAGACGCCCGCCCTTGGCGGGCCCTCAGGATGAGGACGGAGCGCGTGGCCTCAGTTTCCAACGGGCACCGATGCCGCTTAGCCTCATCCTGAGGAGACCGCGGAGCGGTCGTCTCGAAGGACGAGGCGCGCGCTCCGCTTTGCCACTACTGATTAATCTCCGGCTCGACGAGCTTCGCCAGATTGCGCAGCGATTCCTGCCAGCCGAGATAGCAGGCCTCCGGCGGGATCACGTCGGGGATGCCGGCCTGCGTGATGTCGATCTCGGTGCCGACCGAGACCTTCTTCAGGATCACGGTGACCTCGATCTCGCCGGGCAGGTTGGGATCGTCGAACCTGTCGGTGTAGCGGAGACGTTCGCCGGGCACGAGCTCGACATATTCGCCGCCGAACGAATGGCTGTTGCCCGTCGTGAAATTCCGGAACGACATCTTGAACGTGCCCCCGACCTTGGGCTCGAAATGATGCACGGTGCAGGTAAAGCCATTCGGCGGCAGCCATTTCGCCATCGCATCGGCCTCCAGGAAAGCGCGATAGACTTTTTGCGGGCTGGTGGCGAGAACGCGATGCAGGCGGATCGTGCTGGGCATGGTTGTTATCCTCAGTGATTGATGGGCCCGAGATTGGCGTCTATGGCCCATTCATGTCACGAGGACGACCGGGAAGCCGCCGATCCGACATGGCATCTCGTTTTTTTTGTCGGCGGTCCTTCTGGCCGGGTTGCTAGATCGCTGCGACATCCTGTGGCGTCATCGTGAATGCCAGCCTGTAGCGGCCGATCTTGATATCCTCGCGAGCACCCGCCGCGTGAAGCGACGACGGCGAGAATTGGCCGGCGATCCCGGCGTCAACCACATCGGCATCGTAACCCGACAGCAGGACGATCCAGTCGGCAGAGCCGTCCCTGCCGCGGATCTGCTGCTCTGTGGTGGGCGCGCTCGTGCGAGGCGTGTCGGTGAAGAGGAGGTGGGCGCCTGTCAGCCCCGGCTGCAGCGCCAATGCGCTGAGCGTTTCCGAGAGGCGCGTTTGAAGCTCCGTCTCCCGTCCGGCCTGGGGCGACAGCCTGATGGTCGCCAGCGATGTCGCCACACCGCCGCCGAAGCTCGACGCCACCCGGCACTGGCTGCGGACCATGCCGAGATGATGCGGCATCATCTTCGCCGACCACGGCGTCGGCGCATTGAGCCGGTCGAGATATCCGCTCGACGTGAGCACCTCGTACTGTTCGAGCTCGTAGAGCACGAAGAAGCCCTCTGCGTCCGTCGTGCTGGTCCAGCGCGAGCCGCGCCGGAAACCGGGAATGCTCATCCGCTCCGGAAAGTGCTCATGCGAATGCCAGTCGCCGAACTCGCTGCGCTGTTCGGGGCGAACGCTCCACCACATCGCGACGGCGGCCTTGCCCAGTAGTGACATGGTGACCTCCCATCCTGCGCAGCAAGATCAGCCCCAATGTCTACGCCTCGTCAACAAAAGCCACAATTCCGCTGCCGTTCCCCATTCAACTCCTGCGCGAAATAGGGGGGGGCTTCCGTTGCACAGGACGCTATGGGCTTTTGCCGTCATTCTCTGCTGTCTTGCTTCGCCTGCCAGGGCCGCGGGCATTCAGCTGCTTCAATCCGATCCGGCGCTGTCGGGCGCGATCTGGTATCCGTGCGCTGCCGAGCCGACGCATGTGGCGCTGGGCGGTCTTTCTGTCGGCGCCGATTTCGACCTGAAGGGCGTGAAGGATTGTCCGGTCACGGGTGCAAAGTTGCCGCTCGTCGTCTTCTCGCACGGCCGGGGCGGGTGGTTCGGTGCGAACCATGACACCGAGGAGGCACTGGCCGATGCCGGCTTCATTGTCGCCGCCATCAATCACCCTGGTGACACCACCAACGACTCGTCGCGGCGCGATACGCTGCCGGTGTGGGGATCGCGTCCGGCGGACATGGTGCGTCTGCTCGACTTCATGCTGAAGGATTGGAAGGACAGGGCGGTGATCGATCCCGCCAAGGTCGGCTTCTTCGGTTTTTCGCTCGGAGGCTATACCGGTCTGGCGCTGATGGGAACCAAGCCGGATTTCTCCTGGCTTGCCGAAAACTGCAAGGAGACGACCGGAACATGCGGCCAGCTCCACAACGGAGAAACGCTGCCTGACCCGCCGCAGGATGCTCGGATCCGCACCGCGGTGATCGTCGATCCCGCACCCGCAGTTCTGACCCGGAAGAATCGCCGCGATCAAACTCCCTTTCCAATTATGGCGATCGCAGTTCGGCGGTCCCGGCGTGGGCGACGGTTCGCCCGTGGCGCGTGTTGCGGGGTGGTTGGCGGGCAAGCCCGAGATGCATGTGGTTCCTGCGGGCCACTTCGCCTTCCTCGCACCGTGCACGCCGGAGCAGGCGGTGGCCGTGCCACGCATCTGCACAGATGTGCCGGCGGGCTTCGACCGGGCCGGCTTTCACCGCGAGTTCAATGCGTCGGTGGTGAAGTTCTTCCGTGAGCAGCTCGCTGGCGGCGATCACTGAGCTCTTGCCTGTGAGACCTTGCGTCGTCGATGTCGCCTCAGACCTCGACATGTTCCGCTGAACTCGCGGGCTTAATTAACTCAGTTCAAGCCTTGCAAGTAGAGACGGTGAGGTATACCTTAAAAGTTGTTCGTTCAGCCGCTGTGCCTTGTTGAATGCGCCCGCGGGCTCCTTTTCCAGAGACATCGACGAATTGAATTGGTTCTGCGTGAGCGTCACGCGGAATGTGCGCTTGCGCGCTTTGGAGAAGAAAATGACGACAGGTACCGTGAAGTGGTTCAACGGCCAGAAAGGCTTTGGATTCATTCAGCCCGACGACGGCGGCCAAGATGTGTTCGTTCACATCAGCGCGGTCGAGCGGGCTGGTCTTGCGGGTCTCGCTGAAGGCCAAAAGGTCAACTTCGAGGCCAAGACCGACAAGATGCGGGGCAAAGTCAGCGCAGAGAATCTCTCGCTGGCCTGAGCTCCCTGGTGCCGTTTCACGGATGTACTGAAACGGCCACGCTGCCCGCTCGATCCTAGGGATTGAGCGGGTTTTGTCTGTTTTCGGAGCAGGGTGAGGGATGAGCGCCAGGAAATCGGCAGAACCGTCACCCGAAGGTATCGCGCGTTCCAACCGCCAACGATTGGCGGCTGAAGAAGGAGCGCGCGCCATGGCGGATGCCGTAAAACAGGCGGTCGACGTTCGCAAGAACATGGCGCGGCTGCGCGAACTGCGCGAAGCCAAGGAAGCGGCCGACGCGACCCTTCGAGCATCGTTGCCGGCATCGCCCCCGACGAAGCGCAAGAGGAAGCCGCCGCAATAATCGACTTCAGCAGCGCCACCGATGAAATCTGGAGAGGACCGGTCACATGCCGAAGAGTGCGGGTCGTGCCTAGAGCCAAGTCGGACGGCGGTGGCACAATCACCTTTTTTCTGGCGCTTGGCGCTGGCCGACAGATGTGCCGGCTCGCGACCACGTTCCAAACGCAGAAACAGGCCTTCAGCTATCTTCAGAAGCACCGCACCGAGTTTGAGCGCATCGCGCGGACCCGGCTGGCGTCCGGGGAGCTCGAGGACGGCGTCGTCCTTCTCTCGATGCTCTAGAGCATGATCCGGAAAACGTACGGCGGTTTTCAGCCGGCCGGATGCAGATCGTAACCAGCGACAAGACGCTTCCTATTCGGGCAAGCCTTTTTCAAGCAGCTCTTTTTCAAGCTGCTCTTTCGACTTCGCCTCGCGGGCCAATCGCTCCGCTTTGAGCCGCTCGCGGTTCTCGTTGAGGGAGTGCTGGTCCTTCGCATAGTCGTTCATCGGCTTCTGCGTCTTGACTGGCTTGAACGCCTTGTTGGCTTCGCGCTTGGCCCGATCAGAGGATTGATCTCTCAACATTTCGACCTCACTTCGATCAATGGGCGTAGCCCGGGAGCGCCTGACGCGACGCCTCCCGCCTGCAAGCCGATATGGATTGATTGGTCACCCTCCGAACGGGAGGGTGGATCATCCTTCAGTGTTTGGGCGGGTCTGGCGCGAGGTTCGGTCACTCGCCGTGGAGGCGGCACGTTCGCATTTCTGAGAGCATGCCGGTCGAAGAAGTAACGGCCGGTATGCGGTTCGGTTCCTTTGGCCCGAACAAAAAGGCCGCCGAAACCGGCGGCCTTTCGCGCTTGCAGCGAGCTTGCTTACTCCGCGGCCTGCTTCTGCGGCGGGTCGAGCGCGCCGGACTTGTGGATGTCGGCGACCTGGTGGTCGCTGAAGCCGAGCACGGAGCGCAGGATCTCGTCGGTGTGCTCGCCGAGCAGCGGGGAGCGCTCGACGTCGCTCGGGCTATCCGACAGCTTGATCGGGTTGCCGACCGAAATGTACTTGCCGCGGGTGGGGTGGTCGACTTCGACCAAGGTACCGGTGGCGCGCAGCGACTGGTCCTCGATGATCTCCTTCATCGACAGGATCGGGCCGCAGGGGATGTCGTCCTTGTTGAGGATTTCCATCGCCTCGAACTTGGTCTTGGTCATCGTCCACTGCTCGATGCGCGCAAAAATCTCGTTGAGGCGCGACAGGCGGGCCGGCGGCTTGGCGTAGTCGGGATGGGTCTTCCAGCCGGGTTCGCCGATCACGTCGCAGATCTTCTCCCAGACCGGCGCCTGGGTGATGAAATAGAGGTAGGCGTTGGGATCGGTCTCCCAGCCTTTGCACTTGACGATGCGGCCGGGCTGGCCGCCGCCGGAATCATTGCCGGCGCGCGGCACGGCGTCGCCGAACGGAATGCCTTCGCCGTACTGGCTGTATTCCTTCAGCGGGCCATGGGCGAGGCGCTGCTGGTCGCGCAGCTTGACGCGGGCGAGGTTGAGTACGCCGTCCTGCATCGCAGCCGTAACCTTCTGGCCCTTGCCGGTGACGGTGCGCTGGTAGAGCGCGGTGACGATGCCGAGCGCGAGGTGGAGGCCGGTGCCGCTGTCGCCGATCTGCGCGCCGGTGACGAGCGGAAGACCGTCGCGGAAGCCGGTGGTGGAGGCGGCGCCGCCGGTGCACTGCGCGACGTTCTCATAGACCTTGCAGTCTTCGTACGGTCCGGGGCCGAAGCCCTTGATCGAGGCGACGATCATCTTCGGGTTGATGGCCTGGATCTTCTCCCAGGGGAAGCCCATGCGGTCGAGCACGCCGGGGCCGAAGTTTTCCACCAGCACGTCGCACTTCTTGATCAACTCGGTGAGGACTTCCTTGCCCTTGGGGTTCTTGGTGTCGAGCGTGATCGAGCGCTTGTTGTGGTTGAGCATGGTGAAATACAGGCTGTCCACGTTCGGGATGTCCTGCAGCTGGCCGCGGGTGATGTCACCCACGCCCGGACGTTCCACCTTGATCACGTCAGCGCCGAACCAGGCGAGCAGCTGCGTGCAGGTCGGTCCTGATTGAACGTGGGTGAAGTCGAGAATGCGAACGCCCGTAAGCGCTTTGGTCATGCTGTTGCTCCGTACTCTGTGTCTGCCCCCGCCAACCGCAGGGAATTAAGGGTTGAGGGGTGGACTTACTTCTTCTTCTGCAGAACGCTCTGCGGGTTGAGGTTACCGATGCGGCCGCTCTCCGAGCCCGCGGCCGGATCGATCACCGCGTTGATGAGCGTCGGCTTGCCGGACTTCATGGCTTCGTTGACGGCGCGCTTGAGCTCGTCCGGCGAGGTCGCATTCACGCCGACGCCGCCGAAGGCTTCCATCATCTTGTCGTAGCGCGCGCCCTTGACGAACACCGTCGTCGCCGGATCGGCGTTGGCGCCGTTGACGTCGGTGCCGCGATAGATGCCGTCATTGTTGAAGATGACGACGCAGATCGGCAGGTTGTAGCGGCAGATGGTCTCGACCTCCATGCCGGAGAAGCCGAACGCCGAGTCGCCTTCCACTGCGAGCACGGGGTGACCGGTCTCGAGCGCGGCGGCAATCGCCTGGCCCATGCCGATGCCCATCACGCCCCAGGTGCCGACGTCGAGACGCTTGCGCGGCCGGTACATGTCGATGACGCCGCGGGCGAGGTCGAGCGTGTTGGCACCTTCGTTGACGAGGATCGCCTCGGGGTACTCCTTGATGACGTTCTTCAGCACGCCGAGCGCGCCGTGATAGTCCATCGGCGATTTGTTGTTCATGAGCTTCGGCGCCATCTTGGCGACGTTCTCTTCGCGCTTGGACGAAATCGCCTTGGTCCATTCGGCGGGCGGGGCGGTCCAGCCGGAAGCCATCGCCTGGTTGAAGGCGGAGACGACCGAGCCGATGTCGCCGACGACGGGCGCGACGATCTCGACGTTGGAGTCCATCTCGCGCGGCTCGATGTCGACCTGGATGAACTTCTTGGGCGCTTCGCCCCAGCTCTTGCCCTTGCCGTGCGAGAGCAGCCAGTTCAGCCGCGCGCCGATCAGCATGACGACGTCGGATTCCTTCAGCACGGTCGAGCGGGCCGCACCGGCGCACTGCGGATGGGTGTCGGGCAGGAGGCCCTTGGCCATGCTCATCGGCAGGAAGGGCACGCCGCTCTTCTCGACGAAGGATTTGATCTCTTCGTCGGCCTGCGCGTAGGCCGCGCCCTTGCCGAGGATGATGAGCGGACGCTTGGCACCCTTGAGCACGTCGAGCGCACGCTTGACCGAAGCGGGCGAGGGGATCTGCGCGGGCGCAGCATCAATCACCTTGACCAGCGACTTCTGGCCGGCATCGGCGCTCATCACCTGGCCGAACAGCTTTGCCGGCAGGTCGAGGTAGACGCCGCCCGGGCGGCCCGAGACCGCAGCGCGGATGGCGCGGGCCAGGCCGATGCCGATGTCCTGGGCGTGCAGCACGCGATAGGCCGCCTTGCACAGGGGCTTGGCAATCGCGAGCTGGTCCATCTCTTCGTAGTCGCCCTGCTGCAGGTCGACGATCTCGCGCTCCGAAGAGCCCGAGACCAGGATCATCGGGTAGCAGTTGGTGGTGGCGTGGGCGAGCGCCGTGAGACCGTTGAGGAAGCCGGGCGCGGAGACCGTGAGGCAGACGCCGGGCTTCTTGGTGAGGTAGCCGGCGATGCCTGCGGCGTAACCGGCGTTCTGCTCGTGGCGGAACGAGATCACGCGGATGCCCTCGGCCTGCGCCATGCGGCCCAAATCCGTGATCGGGATGCCCGGCACATTATAGATGGTGTTGATGCCGTTCAGCTTGAGCGCGTCGATGACGAGATGAAAGCCATCCGTCAGCTCCTGCTCGGTGCCCGGTGCCTCGGACTTGGTCGCGGTATTCAGCATGGGCCTTGTCTCCCTGGTCTCAGATAGTGGGGCGAATTGTTCGCCCTTCTGGTGAACGTTGCTAGGTTACGTAAACAGTTCCTGGCCGTGCGCTTCGACGTAAGCGGCAAGGCCGAGAGTGTGGTCGCGGGCACGCTTCTCGGCGAGCTCGGTGTCGCGTGCCTCCAGTGCTTCGATCATGCCGAGATGCTCGGGCAGCGAGGTCGCAGTGCGGTCCTTGCGTCCGATGGTCAGCTGGCGATAGCCGCGCACGTGCAGCAGCAGGTCGTTGGTGAGATCGACCAGCACCGGCGATTCCGACAGCGAGATCAGCGCCTGATGGAAGGCGATGTTGGCGCGCGAATATTCCTCGACGTGATCCTCGGGCAGGCGGTCCTTGCCGAAATCCTTGAAGTAGTCACGCAGCGCCGTGATGTCCTTCTTGCGCGCGGTGGTGGTGATGAGGCGCGCAGCCATGCTCTCCAGCGCAGCCCAGGCGCGGATCATGTCGACGATCTCGCTCTTGGTCCTGCGCACCACCATGATGCCGCGGCGCGGCACCGTCTTCACGAAGCCGTCCTGCTCGAGCATCGCGATCGCTTCGCGGATCGGGGTGCGGCTGACACCCAGACGTTCGGACAGCGCGCGCTCGTCGAGCATCACCGGCTCGGGCGTCGAATAGATGTCCATCCTGAGGATGGCTTCCTTCAAGGCGTCATACGCCTTGTTCTTGAAGCTGCTCTCCGGGGCAATACGAACGATTGCGATATCTGCCTCGGCCATGTTCGGCAACGCCTTGGTTGGTTTCCGCAGTGACACGACGAATCTCCTCCAGTGGGAGTCGTCTTTTACAGGATTATTAACGGGAAAGTTTTTGGCATACCACATGCCAGAATGTCAAGCTGGCTATTTTTTGCGGCGTTCTAAGCGATGCCGCAGCTTGACAAGTTGGCTTCTGGCATACCAAATGCCATCGCCAGCCATTTTTGATCCACGGCGGCGGAGTAATCTGGCGCTTATGCCGCTCCGTTCCGCGGAATGGAACAGAGCGCGGCGAATGGCAAGCATCACGGGCAGCCGCAAAACCACGCGCGCGCTTTGAAAAGAACGAACTGAGGTCAAGGGAGAAGCCACATGTCCAATTCCAAAGAAGCCGTCCGCAAGGTGCTTGACCAGGTCAAGGCGGACAACCGCACCAGCCTGACGGCCCCGGAAGGCAAGCTGGTCTGCGACGCCTATGGCATTCCGGTGCCGAAGGAGGGCGTGGCGAAGTCGGCGGGCGAGGCCGGCAAGATGGCCTCGTCGATGGGCTTCCCGGTGGTGATGAAGATCGTCTCGCCCGACATTCTCCACAAGACCGAAGCGGGCGGCGTCATCGTCGGCCTCAAGACCGCCGAAGATGCCGAAAAGGCCTACGAGACCATTCTCGGCAACGCCAGGAAGTACAAGGCCGACGCCAAGATCGACGGCGTCCAGGTGCAGCAGATGCTGGCCGGCGGCACCGAGGTCATCGTCGGCTCGATCACCGATGGTTCGTTCGGCAAGCTGGTCGCCTTCGGCCTCGGCGGCGTGCTGGTCGAAGTGCTCAAGGACATCACCTTCCGTCTCGCGCCCGCGACCAAGGAAGACGCGCTCTCGATGCTCGACGGCATCCAGGCGCATGAGATCCTCAAGGGCGTGCGCGGCGGCGAGCCGGTGAACCGCAACGCCCTTGCCGACGTCATCGTCAAGGTCTCGCAGCTCGTCACCGATTTCCCGGAGATTGTCGAGCTCGACCTCAATCCGGTGTTCGCGACGGCGAAGGGCGCGACCGCCGCCGACGTGCGCATCGTCGTCGACTTCGCCTATGTGCCGAAGCCGAAGCCGCGCCCGACCGAGGAGATCGTCGCGGCGATGAGCCGCATCATGCAGCCGAAGGCGGTCGCCGTGGTCGGTGCCTCCGCCGAGGACGGCAAGATCGGCAACTCCGTGATGAAGAACCTCATCAACGGCGGCTACAAGGGCGACATCTATCCGATCCATCCCAAGGCCGCCGAGATCCTCGGCTACAAGGCCTATAAGAGCGTCAAGGACGTGCCGGGCGTGATCGACACGGCCGTGTTCGCGATCCCCGCGAAGTTCGTGGCGGCGGCGCTCACCGAATGCGGCGAGAAGAAAATCCCCGGTGCGGTGCTGATTCCGTCGGGCTTTGCGGAGGCCGGCGCGCCGGAGCTGCAGGCCGAGATCGTCGAGGTCGGCAAGAAATACGACATCCGCCTGATGGGGCCGAACATCTACGGCTTCTATTATACGCCCGCCAATCTCTGCGCGACCTTCTGCACCGCCTACGACGTCAAGGGCCACGCGGCGCTGTCGTCGCAGTCGGGCGGCATCGGCATGGCCATCATCGGTTTTTCGCGCTCGGCGAAAATGGGTGTGTCGGCGATCGTGGGCCTCGGCAACAAGTCCGATATCGACGAGGACGATCTGCTCGCCTTCTTCGAGCAGGACCCGAACACCAATCTGATCGCGCAGCATTGCGAGGACCTCAAGGACGGCCGCGCCTTCGCGGAAGCCGCCAAGCGCGTCTCCAAGAAGAAGCCGGTCGTCGTGCTCAAGGCCGGCCGCACCTCGGCGGGCGCCAAGGCGGCCTCGTCGCATACCGGCGCGCTCGCCGGTAACGACAAGATCTACGAGGACGTCCTGGCGCAGTCCGGCGTGATCCGCGCTCGTTCGCTGCGGCAATTGCTCGAATTCGCCCGCGGCGTGCCGGTGCTGCCGACGCCGAAGGGCGAGAACGTGCTGATCATCACCGGTGCGGGTGGCTCCGGCGTGCTGCTGTCGGACTCCTGCGTCGACAATGGCCTGTCGCTGATGTCGATGCCGGCGGATCTGGATGCGGCCTTCCGCAAGTTCATCCCGCCGTTCGGGGCTGCCGGAAATCCTGTGGATATCACCGGCGGCGAGCCTCCGATCACCTACGTCAACACGGTGAAGCTCGGCCTCTCCGATGAGCGCATCCACTCGCTGATCCTCGGCTACTGGCACACCATCGTCACGCCGCCGATGGTGTTCGCCCGCAACATGGTCGAGGTGAAGAAGGAGATGGAGGCGAAAGGCTTCGTGAAGCCGATCGTCGCCTCGCTCGCGGGCGACGTCGAGGTCGAGGAAGCCGCCGAATATCTCTACCAGAACGGCATCCCGGCCTACGCCTACTCGACCGAGCTTCCGGTCGAGGTCCTCGGCGCCAAGTACAAATGGGCGCGCGGGGCAGGGCTGCTCTGAGCGTTTACTTCACCTCTCCCCGTGTGCGGGGAGAGGTCGAATTCGAGCAAAGCTCGAATTCGGGTGAGGGGGACTCTCCACGAGTCTAACTGTCACCGTCCTTGCGGAGACTCCCCCTCACCCTGCCCCTCTCCCCGCACGCGGGGAGAGGGAAAAAGATGGGGCGAGGGAGAACTGTCAGGTCGCGATGAGCAAGAACGTGATCCGGCGCAAATCGCTCGAGCCTCGATCATCGGAGGCCGATAACGACACGCGCGACGGCGGCGTGCAGTCGGTCGATCGCGCGCTGTCGATCCTGGAAACGCTGGCCGAGGACGACGAAGGCTATCGCCTCAGCGATCTCGCGGTGCGGACCGGCCTGTCGGCTTCCACGGTGCACCGCCTGCTGGCGACGCTGGAGAGCCGCCGTTTCGTGCAGTTCGACCGCACGCAATCTAAATGGCATGTCGGCTCGCGCGCCTTCACGGTGGGTGCCAGCTTTGCGCGACGGCGCAATTTCTCCGCGCAGGCGATTCCTTACTTGCGCAAGCTGCGCGATCTCACCCGCGAGACCGCCAATCTCGCCGTGGTCGACGACGAGTTCATCATCGTGCTGACCCGCATGGAGAGCCGCGAGATCATGCGCTCGCTGACCCTGGTCGGCGGCCGCGTCCCCATGGTGACGTCCGGCGTCGGCAAGGCCGTGCTCGCGACCTATTCCGATGAGGACGTCGGCGCCGTCATCCGCCATCACGGCATGCCCCGGCTGACCGAGAAGTCGATCGTGCGGCCGAGCGACCTGTTCAAGGAGCTCGAAAAGATCCGCAAGCAGGGTTTTGCCCTCGACGATGAAGAAGCCAGCATGGGGCTGCGCTGTATTGCCGCAGTGGTCTACAACGACTGTGCCGAGCCGCTCGCGGCGATTTCCGTCTCAGGCATGACCAGCCGTTTGACCGACGACAGGCTGCCGGAAATCGGCCAAACCGTGCGCGAGGTCGCCGGCGAGCTGACGGTCGCGCTCGGCGGGGTGATGCCGGCGCCGCGCTAACTGGGGAACCCGGGCACTGTCGCTGGACAGCATCGGCCGTTTTGGCTGATATGCGACCAAACGACACAATGCGGCAAACGTCCGCATGAGCCTGGAGAGCGTCCTCATGTTTCAATTTTCCGCGCGCCTTGCCGGCGCAGCCGTCGCGCTGACCCTTGCGGCAGCGACGCCGTCCCTTGCCCAGCAGCTCGAGCTCAAGCTGATGGCGCCGGCGGCCCCGGGCGGCGGCTGGGACCAGACCGCGCGCTCCATGCAGCAGGCGCTGGTGGCCGCGGGCGTCGCGCGCAGCGTGCAGGTCACCAACGTTCCCGGCGCCGGCGGCAGTGTCGGCATCGCGCAATTCGTCAACGGCGCCAAGGGCGACGGCAATCAGATGATGGTCAACGGCTTCGTCATGGTGGGCGCGCTCGCCATGAACAAGTCGCCGGTGACGCTGGAGCAGGTGACGCCGATCGCGCGCCTCACCGAGGAAATTCAGGTGATCGTGGTTCCCGCGAATTCGCCGATCAAGACTGCGCAGGATCTGGCCGCCGCGGTGAAGGCCGATATCGCAAAGGTGACTTTCGCCGGCGGCTCGGCCGGCGGCGTCGACCATGTGATGGCGGCGTTATTCGCCGGCGCGGTCGGTGCCGATGCCAAGAAGATCAACTACATCCCGTTCTCCGGCGGCGGCGAGTCGCTGGCGGCGATCCTCGGCGGCAAGGTCACCGCGGGCATTTCGGGCCTCAGCGAATATGAAGGGCAGATCAAGTCCGGCAAGCTGCGCGCGATCGGCGTGACCTCGGAGAAGCGCATCCAGGGCAGCGACATCCCGACCTTTAGGGAGCAAGGCATCGACCTCGTGATCGCCAACTGGCGCTCGGTGGTGGCGCCTCCCGGCATCACGCCGGAGCAGCGCAAAACCCTGAGCGATGCGGTCGAGAAGATGGTGAAGTCGGACGCCTGGAAGGAAATCCTCAAGCAGAAGGGCTGGGAAGACGCCTATCTCGGCGGTGACGCCTTCGCCGACTTCCTGAAGAAGGAAACCGTGCGGGTCACCGACGTGCTGAAATCGGTCGGCCTGGTCAAGTCATGACCTCGGGCGATCCGGCCCAGCCGCCGCGGCGCGTCGATCGCGCCGGTATCGTCATCGCTGCACTGCTCGGAGGCCTCGCCGCGGTGCTGGTCTTCGACGCGCGCGGCCTGTCATCCACCGCGATGTACGGCATGGGGCCGGAGGCGATGCCTGTCGTGATCGCCAGCGGCCTTGCGCTGCTTGCGATCGGCAATTTCATCGACGCGCTGCGCGGCAATTTGCCGGCGCGCGAGAGAGCCGATCCCGTGCCCGTGGTTCTGATCCTCATCGGTCTTGCGCTGCTGATCGCCATCATAGGCTTTGGCGGCGGCTTCATCCTGGCGACGTCGGCGCTGTTCGTGACGACATCGGCCGCCTTCGGCCGCCGTGCCATCCTCGTCGACAGCATCATCGCCCTCGTGATGTCGATCCTGATCTATCTCGCGTTCGACCGGTTGTTGACGCTGAGCCTTCCGACCGGCCCGCTGGAGCGACTGCTGTGATGGACACTTTTGCGGCGCTGGCGCACGGCATGGCCGTCGCCATTCAGCCGATGAACCTGCTCTATGCCCTGATCGGTGTATTCCTCGGCACCGCCGTGGGCGTGCTGCCCGGCATCGGCCCGGCGCTGACGGTCGCGCTGCTGCTGCCGGTCACCTACAAGCTCGATCCCGGCGGCTCGCTGATCATGTTCGCCGGCATCTATTATGGCGGCATGTATGGCGGCTCCACCACCGCGATCCTGATCAACACGCCCGGCGAGAGCGCCTCGATGGCGACTGCGCTCGAAGGCAACAAGATGGCCAAGGCCGGCCGCGGCGGGCCGGCGCTTGCGACATCCGCGATCGGCTCCTTCGTCGCCGGCACCATCGCCACCATTGGTCTGGCCTTCCTCGCGCCGTGGCTGGTCGATTTCGCCGTGCGCTTCGGTCCTGAGGATTACTTCGCGCTGATGTGCGTCGCCTTCGTCACGGTGTCGGCGACCTTCGGCGATTCCCCGATCCGCGGCCTGACCAGCCTGTTCATCGGCCTGACGCTCGGCCTCGTCGGCATCGACAAGCTGACCGGTCAGGCGCGGCTTGCGTTCGGCGTTCCTGAACTGCTCGACGGCGTCGAGGTGACGACGCTCGCGGTCGGCCTGTTCGCGGTGGGTGAGGCGCTCTATGTCGCCTCGCGCCGCCACCACAGCGAGGAGAAGCTCGAGCCGGTGCGCGGCTCGCTGTGGATGACAAAGGAAGACTGGAAGCGTTCGTGGAAGCCGTGGCTGCGCGGCACCATGTTCGGCTTTCCGATCGGCGCGCTGCCGGCGGGCGGCGCTGAGATCCCGACCTTCCTGTCCTATTCGACCGAGAAGCGGCTGACGAAACACCCCGAAGAGTTCGGCAAGGGCGCGATCGAAGGCGTCGCGGGGCCGGAAGCCGCCAACAACGCCTCCGCCGCCGGCACGCTGGTGCCGCTCTTGACGCTGGGACTGCCGACCTCGGCGACGGCCGCGATGATGCTGGCGGGCTTCCAGCAATACGGCCTCAACCCGGGACCGCTGCTGTTCGCCGAGCGGCCTGATCTCGTGTGGGGCCTGATCGCGAGCCTGTTCATCGCCAACGTGATGCTATTGGTGCTCAATCTGCCGCTGGTCGGCCTGTGGGTGCGGCTGCTTGCTATCCCGCAGCCATGGCTCTATGCCGGCATCCTCGTATTCGCGACCATGGGCACCATCGCCGCAAAACCGTCGGTGGTCGAGTTGTCCATGCTCGCCGGTTTCGGCGTGCTCGGCTTTTTGATGCGCCGGTTCGATTTTCCGATCGCCCCCGTCGTGGTCGGCCTGATCCTCGGCCCGATCGCCGAGAGCCAGTTGCGCAGGGCGCTCGCGATCAGCCTCGGCGATCCCATGACGCTGCTGCAGAGCCCGATCTCGGCGACGCTGCTGGCGCTGGCACTGATCGCGCTGCTGGCGCCCTTCGTGTTGAAGGGGCTGGGCCGGTTCAAGGCGACCGAAGATTAGTCATCCCGGCGCTGGCATCTTGTGATGCTGCGTCCATCTCGTGGGGACATTCCATGCCGTCAGAACTTCGTTCGCCCCGTCTCGCCGTCCTGATCGATGCCGACAATGCGTCGGCAAAAATCGCGGACGGACTGTTCGAGGAGATCGCCAAGATCGGCGAGGCCAGCGTCCGCCGTATCTACGGCGACTTCTCCAACGCGCGGTCCAGGGGGTGGGCCGACATTCTGTCGAAGCACGCCATCATCCCGCAGCAGCAGTTCGCCTATACGACGGGCAAGAACGCGTCGGACATCACGCTGGTCATCGACGCCATGGACCTGCTTCACAGCGGCCGGTTCGACGGCTTCTGCCTGGTGTCATCCGACAGCGACTTTACCCGTCTGGCGGCCCGCATCCGGGAGCAGGGCATCGATGTCTTTGGGTTCGGCGAGCAGAAGACGCCCGAAAGTTTCAGGCAGGCCTGCCGACGGTTCGTCTATACGGAGAACCTGCTTGCCGGCACGGCGACCGCCCAGGACGCATCTTCACGCTCAGCGCCGCTTCAGCCGCCCGATGCCGCCACGCCCATCATCAAGAAGGTCATCACCCAGATGGAGAGTGAGGACGGCTGGGTCGCGCTCGGTGAAGTCGGACGGCAGCTCGCCAATCTCGCTTCCGATTTCGATCCGAGGACCTACGGCTTCCGCAAGCTGAGCGACCTGGTGCGGAAGACCAATTCGTTCGAGATCGATGAGCCGAAGGGCCGGTCGATGCGGATCCGGGTCAAACCCGCTGCGGCGCCGCCGGCGAGAACGCGGAACCCGCGCCGATCTGCCAGGTCGGGAACGGCAGGCGGTGCGGCGCCCAAGGCGTAAGCAGGGCGTGCCGTCATATTTGCACTTGCCCGGTTTGGTGCAGGGCGTAACCATCGCCGGGCCGTAACGCCGCGCGAGGGTCCCGATGACCAAACTCACCCGCTTCAACGTCGCCCCGCTGCATGCGATGACCCGGCGCCTCGCCGATGTCGCGTCCGCGCGTCTCGCGCCAGATCTGGTCATTACCGGCGCGCGGGTGCTCTCGACCTATTCGGAACGCATCCATCCCGGTCGGGAGGTCTGGATCACCGGCGGGCGCATCGCGGCGGTGAAGCCATCAGGCGCGGCAAAGAAGATCTGGCCCAACGTCGCGCTCTACGATGCCGCTGGCGGCGTCATCGCGCCCGGGCTGGTCGATCCGCACATCCACATCGAATCCTCGATGGTGACGGCCTGCGCCTATGCCGAGGCCGCGCTGCTCAACGGCACCACCACGATCTTCTGCGACAGCCACGAGATCGGCAACGTCATGGATGTCGCCGGCGTGGAGGCGATGCTGGAAGACGCGCGCGAGGCGCCGCTCTCGATCTTTTTGACGGTGCCGTCGACTGTCCCTGCGACTTCGGCCGAGCTCGAAACGGCGGGAGGAGACCTTACACCGGACAAGATCGCCGGTCTGTTCGACCGCTGGCCGGAGGCGGTGGCGCTCGGTGAAAAGATGGATTTCGTGCCCGTCACGATGGGCGACGAGCGCAGCCATGCCATCCTCGCTGCCGCCTTGAAGCGGGGACGTCCGGTGTCGGGCCACGTCTACGGCCGCGAATTCGTTGCGGCCTATGCGGCCAGCGGCGTAACGGATACCCATGAGGCGATCGACCGCGACATCGCCGACGACCTGCTCGATGCCGGCGTCTGGATATTCCTGCGCGGTGGTCCGCCGACGACGCCCTGGCACTCGCTACCGCAGGCGATCCGCACCATCACCGAGCTCGGCGCCTCGCACAAGCGCACGGCCGTGTGCACCGACGACCGCGACGCTGACGATCTCCTGATGTTCGGTCTCGACTGGGTGGTGCGCGAGGCCGTGAAGGCGGGGATGTCGCCGGAGCAGGCCTGGTCGATGGGCTCGCTGCACGGCGCCACGCGCTTCGGCATGGATGGCGACATCGGTGGCCTCGGCGGCGGCCGCCGCGCCGATCTCGTGCTGATGGACGACCAGCTCAAGCCACAATGCACCTGGTATGGCGGCGAGCTCGTGGTCGAGAACGGCGAGATCACCGGGCTGCTCGATCAGGCGCTGTCTCACCGCTATCAATATCCAAAGGCAGCCTACGCGACCGTGAAGCTGCCGGAGAAGGTCAAGCTGACGCCGGATCTGCCGGCGAAGGCCTGCACCGTCAATGCCATCAAGACAGCGTTTCCGGGTATCACGCTGATCCATGACAAAGTCGCGATCGAGCCAGCAAAGGACTGGCCGTCGCTGTTCGCGCGTTACGGCCTGTGCTTCGTCACAGTCATCGAGCGCCACGGCAAGTCGGCCGGCAATGTCGCTTACGGACTGCTGAAGGATTTTGGCCTGAAGCGCGGCGCGGTCGCCTCCAGCGTCGGACACGACAGCCACAACATCATCGTCGCCGGTACCAACGAGCCCGATATGCAGGTCGCGATCGCGGCCATCAAGGACCAGCAGGGCGGCGTCTGCGTCGTCGCCGACGGCAAGGTAAAGGCACTGGTTCCGCTGCCGATCGCGGGGCTTCTCTCGGACAAGCGCGTCACGGAGGTGGCCGAAGAGGTCAAGGCGCTGAAGAAGGAATGGGCCGAGGCCGGCTGCACCATCCCCTATATGGGCTTCAATTTGATTCCCCTATCGGTCATTCCGGAAATTCGCATCACCGACAAGGGCCTGGTGCTGGTGCCGCAGATGGAACTGGCGCCGCTGTTCGAGTGATCCGCTTTCATGCAACTCTCGATCTAACCGTTTGAGACCGCCGCTATTTTTCCGCGGCTGCCGCATCGTGGAAAATAAAATCGATCTCGTTGAGATCGGCTTCTGCGCACCCGATGATCTCGCTCGCTGACGCAACTTGAGCGAGGTCCGATATGGCGAAGATGCGAGCTATCGATGCTGCCGTGCGAATTCTGGAGAAGGAAGGCATCTCCACCGCCTTCGGCGTTCCCGGGGCCGCGATCAATCCGCTTTACTCGGCGCTGAAGAAGCGCGGCACGATCCGGCACATCCTGGCGCGGCATGTCGAGGGCGCCTCGCATATGGCCGAGGGCTATACGCGGGCGAAGGCCGGCAATATCGGGGTCTGCATTGGAACCTCGGGGCCGGCCGGCACCGACATGATCACCGGGCTCTATTCGGCGATCGCCGATTCCATTCCGATCCTCTGCATTACCGGGCAGGCGCCGCGCGCGCGGCTCTATAAGGAAGACTTTCAGGCCGTCGACATCGAGTCGATCGCAAAGCCCGTGACGAAATGGGCGGTGACCGTGCGCGAGCCGGCGCTGGTGCCGCGCGTGTTCAGCCAGGCGTTTCATGTCATGCGCTCGGGCCGGCCGGGGCCGGTGCTGATCGACATGCCGCTCGACGTGCAGCTGGCCGAGATCGAGTTCGACGACGAGACCTATGAGCCGCTGCCGGTTTACAAGCCCACAGCGACGCGCAAGCAGGTCGAGAAGGCGCTGGAGATGCTCAACGCCGCCGAGCGGCCGCTGATCGTCGCGGGCGGCGGCATCATCAATGCCGACGCTTCCGATCTCCTGGTCGAATTCGCCGAGATCGCCAACGTGCCTGTTGTCCCGACGCTGATGGGGTGGGGCGCGATCCCCGACGATCACGTGCTGATGGCGGGCATGGTCGGCCTTCAGACCAGCCACCGCTACGGCAATGCCACCATGCTCGAATCCGACTTCGTGCTCGGCATCGGCAACCGCTGGGCCAACCGCCACACCGGCTCGGTCGAGACCTACACCAAGGGCCGCACCTTCGTGCATGTCGACATCGAGCCGACGCAGATCGGGCGCGTGTTCAATCCCGATCTCGGCATCGTCTCGGACGCGAAGGCTGCGCTCGAGCTGTTCGTCACCGTCGCCAGGGAGTGGCGCCGGTCAGGCAAGCTGCGCGAGCGCCAGGCGTGGCCCGCGGCCTGCCGCGATCGCAAGAAGACGATGCTGCGCAAGAGCCATTTCGACAACGTCCCGATCAAGCCGCAGCGCGTCTATGAGGAGATGACCAAGGCGTTTGGTCGCGACACCTGCTACGTCACCGTGATCGGCCTGTCGCAGATCGCCGGCGCGCAGTTCCTCGGCGTCTATCGCCCACGCAACTGGATCAATGCCGGTCAGGCGGGGCCGCTCGGCTGGACACTGCCCGCCGCGCTCGGCGTGCGTGCCGCGTGCCCGGATCGCGACATCGTCGCGCTCTCCGGCGATTACGACTTCCAGTTCCTGATCGAGGAGCTCGCGGTCGGGGCGCAGTTCAATCTGCCCTATATCCACGTCGTCGTGAACAATTCCTATCTCGGCTTGATCCGCCAGGCCCAGCGCGGCTTCGAGATGGACTATCACGTTCAGCTCTCCTTCGAGAACATCAACGCGCCCGAGATCGGCGTCTACGGCGTCGACCACGTCGCGGTCGCCGAAGGCCTCGGCTGCAAGGCGATCCGCGTCACCGATCCGAAGGACGCGCAGGCCGCGTTCGCGACCGCGCGCGAATTGATGGCCAAGCACCGCGTGCCCGTGGTGGTCGAGTTCATCCTCGAACGCGTCACCAACATCGCGATGGGCACGGAGATCGACAACATCGTCGAGTTCGAGGAGGTGCTGGACCTGCCGCTCGACGAGGTCGAGCGGGCGCGCCCAGGCGTGCTGCAGCCGGCGGAATAGGAGAGGACCTCATCATGCCGAAATTCGCCGCCAACCTCACCATGCTCTTCAACGAGATGCCGTTCCTGGACCGCTTCGCAGCGGCGAAGGCGGCGGGCTTTTCCGGGGTCGAGTATCTCTTCCCCTATGATTTCGACAAGGCGCAGCTGCGCGAGCAGCTGGAAGCCCACGGCCTGACCCAGGTGCTGCACAATCTGCCGGCCGGAAACTGGGCCGGGGGCGAGCGCGGCATTGCGATCCTGCCCGATCGCACCGCCGAATTCCGCGACGGCGTGTTTCGCGCCATCGACTATGCCAAGGCGCTCGATTGCGAGCAGCTCAACTGCCTCGTGGGTATTGCGCCTGCCGATGCCGATCCGCGCGAACTCAACGAGACGCTGGTGGGAAATTTGCGCTTCGCCGCCTCCACGCTGGCACGCGAGAACATCAAGCTGCTGGTCGAGCCGATCAACACGCTCGACATTCCCGGCTTCTTCCTCAACGGCACCGAGCAGGCGATACAGCTGATCTCCGAGGTGCGGTCGAACAATCTGTTCGTCCAGTACGACATCTATCACATGCAGATCATGGAGGGCGATCTCGCCCGCACCATGCAGGAATATCTGCCCCAGATCGCCCACATCCAGCTCGCCGACAATCCGGGCCGCCACGAGCCCGGCACCGGCGAGATCAATTATCCCTTCCTGTTCCGCCACCTCGATGCGATCGGCTATCGCGGCTGGATCGGCTGCGAATACAAGCCGCGCACCACGACGCTCGAGGGTCTGTCCTGGCACGCCGCGCAGACCTTCGAGACCTGAGAATGCACCCACAGCGACGGTGCGCTCCCTCTCCCGCTTGCGGGGGGAGGGCTGGGGTGGGGGTATCTCCGCGAAAAGATTCGCTCGAGATGCGGTGAAAGCCCCCAAGCGGATAGAGCCCCCACCCGGCGCTACGCGCCGACCTCCCCCGCAAGCGGGAGAGGTGCACCGAGCTTGTGGATCGACTTGGCCCAAATCTGGAGGAATGAGACATGACCAACATCGGCTTCATCGGACTTGGCACCATGGGACGGCCGATGGCCGGCCATCTCCTTAGCGCTGGCCATCGTGTTCTCCTGCACGATGTTGCGCCGGTTGCGGCTGAGCTGATTTCCGCGGGCGGCATCGCCTGCAAGTCGGCCAAGGAAGTCGCGGAGGGCGCGGATGCGGTCATCATCATGGTGCCGGATACGCCGCATGTGGAAGCGGTGCTGTTCGGCAAGGATGGTGTTGCGAGCGGCATCTCGAAAGGCAAGATCGTCGTCGACATGAGCTCGATCTCGCCGCTGGCGACGAAGGAGTTCGCGAAGAAGATCGAGGCGCTCGGGGCGGACTATCTCGACGCGCCGGTGTCGGGCGGGGAGGTCGGCGCCAAGGCGGCGAGCCTCACCATCATGGTCGGCGGGCCGGAGCGGGCCTTTGGCACCATGAAGCCGGTGTTCGACAAGATGGGCAAGAATGTCACCCGCGTCGGCGCCAATGGCGACGGGCAGACGACGAAGGTCGCCAACCAGATCATCGTCGCGCTCACGATCGAAGCGGTGAGCGAGGCGTTGTTGTTCGCATCGAAAGCCGGGGCCGATCCGGCGCTGGTGCGGCAGGCGCTGATGGGCGGCTTTGCCTCCTCGCGCATCCTCGAAGTGCATGGCGAGCGCATGGTGAAGCGCAATTTCGATCCCGGCTTCCGCATCGAGCTGCACCAGAAGGATCTCAATCTTGCGCTCGAAGGCGCGCGCACGCTCGGCCTGTCGTTGCCGAGCACGGCAGTGGCGCAGCAATTGTTCTCGGCCTGTACCGCGCATGGCGGCAAGGGCTGGGATCATTCCGCGATGGTGCGGGCACTGGAACTGATGGCAGGTCACGAGATCGCCGCAGCCTGAACTGTTACGCGGTAACAGTCTCCAGTTTTTGAGGCGTCTTTCGCTTCGGGGGAACCGGAACAATGCTCCGGCCCCGCGGTTGAAGGCGCAGGACAATCACTGGAGACAAATCAACATGAAAACCCGTCTTGCGATTACGTTGGCTGCAGCGTCGCTGCTGGCGTCGAGCGCAGCCTTTGCCCAGTCGACGACCGAACAAGGCGCCAGGGACGGCGCGCGTGCGGGCGGCGATATTGGCGGACCGATCGGCGCCATGGTTGGCGGCACCGTTGGTGCGGCCGTCGGCGCCGGCCTCGAGATTCCGAATGCGGTCCTCGGCGGAATTCCTCGCAGCGATTCCGTCGTGGTCGAGGAGCGCGTCGTGGTAGGCGAGCCGCTGCCGCCGACCGTGGTGCTCCGCCCCGTACCGAACTACACCGAGTATCGCTATGCGGTCGTGAACGATCGCCGCGTGATCGTCGAGCCGCGCACGCGTCGGGTGGTCAAGATCATCGACTGATCCCAGCCGACCACAGGTGTGGTGAGAAAAGGGCCCTGCGGAGTCTTACTCCGCGGGGCCTTCGCTCGCTGCAGAAGGGCTTGCGCGAAAGCGTGTCATAGCCCAATCGGTGACCGCCGCGAGCGCAAAGCCGAAGCAGGCCGTGAGCGCGTCGACCAGAAAGTCCTCCAGCCGGGCGTGGCGTCCGGGTGCCCAAAATTGCATCAGCTCGAGCACGCCAATCAGGACGACCGCGGCTCCTGCGCCCGGCAGGCGCCGCCGCGGATAGGCGAGGCCGAAGGCCAGTCCCACCAGGATGAAGGCGAGCGCATGTTCGCCGTCCTGACCGAGGTCGGAATGGGGCCGCAGGCCGGGGGGACCGAGGGTGGCGAAAGTAACGGCGGCCGCGAGCAGCCAGGCAAATGAACGTATCAAAATGGACATCCGGTTCGCTTAGCACAGATTGGCAGCGGACCGGTACAGTCCCTCCATCAGATCGCTGTGTAGTTAATGACAAAATGTTAAAGCGGCTCGCGCACGCCGAGCCCGTGCATGAAGCGCTCCCGGATTTGTACGGGATCGCGCCTTGTGGTGCCGACGCCGGGCTTGTCGTCGATACGGACGGCGATCAGGCTCGGCTCAGCGGCGGACATCGCCGCATCGACCAGGCGCTCGAAATCCTCCTCGTCCGCAGCCCAGGCGCTGTTGGCGAGGCCGGAGCCTGCGGCGATGGCAACGATGTCCGCGACGCTTGCCGCTGGCGTCGGCTGTGCGCCGGTAATCTGATAGATGCCGTTGTCCATCACGATCATGATGAGGTTTTTCGGCTTCAACGTCGCGATCGTCGAGAGCGCGCCGAGCTGCATCAACAGCGAGCCGTCGCCTTCGAGCGCGAAGACGCGTCGGTCGGGCTGCGCCAGCGCCACGCCGAGCGCGATCGGGAAGGCGAGGCCCATGCTGCCCAGCATGTAGAAATTCTGCGGACGATGGCCGGCGGCCCAGAGGTCGAAATTGGTGTTGCCGATGCCGCCGATCACGGCTTCCTCGTGCTCGAGCTTTCCGATCAGGCGCGAGGTCACATCGAACCGGTTCATCACCTTGGTGTTGCCAGTGTTCATGGTGGCGCTCACTTGTCGAAAACCTTGCCGCCTGTCAGCAGCGGGTTGAGGATCAGCGCCACCGGCGCCTGTGTCGTGACGGCCTGCTTGATCGAGCGGTCGGTGATGAATTCGAGCTCGTCGAGCCGGGTGATGGTGTGGTGCTCCAGCGCCAGCGAATCCAGCACCGGGCGCATGGTGCGGCAGACCAGCGATTGCCCGTAATTGAACTCGCCGAGCGTGCCGCGCTCCGACACGAACATGATCAGCGGGATCTGGTAGGGCACTGCGAGCGAGGCGAGCACGTTGGCGAGCGTGGCAAAGCCGGAGGTCTGCATCAGGACTGCGCCGCGCCGCCCACCCATCCAGGCGCCTGAGACGATGCCGACGGCTTCCTCCTCGCGGGCAGTGGCGAAGGTGGTGAAGAAGGGATCGGCATGCAGGTTCTTGATCAGGGGCGTCAGCACCCGGTCGGGCACGTAAGGGATGAGGCTGATCTCGTTCCGCTTCAGGGTTTGCAGGACGATGCCGTGCCAGCTCCCGTCGCTGGACGCCTGTCCCGCCTGAGTCTGCTGTTCCGCAATCGCCATTGCGTTCTCCCTTGGCGTATTTTCTTGGGCCGCGCATGCTTCTTGGTTCTTTCCGTCGCGCGACCGGCCGAACTTGACGGAGCGGGCGGGATTGTCAACATGTCCGGGCCGCACCGTGATCTGCGCTGAACGGCCTGTCGTAGTCGGCACCGCCATGTCATAAGCGGCGGCAACGAGAAAACGGGAGGGGGCACGGACGGGCGCGCATCGCGCCGACCTTGCGGATCTCCCTGGAGAGCCGGAAGGGTCCTGATGTCCGTCAACAGCAAGCGCGTCTTCTACTCCAATTATTTGGCCAATCCGATCTATGTCGACATCCTGAAGGCGCGGTCCGACGTCCGGCTCGATCGTATCGAGAACGAGAGCCCCGAAGATGTCTACGCGCCGATCCTGAGCGCGGCGCATGTCTACCAGATCGGCGCCGCCCGGGACGAACTCGCCCCTCATTTCCATGTCGATGCCACCTTCCTGAAGCGCACGCCGAACCTGCTGCTGGTCTCCAGCAATGGCGCGGGCTTCGACCCTGTCGATGTCGAAGCCTGCACGGATGCGGGCGTGCTCGTCGTCAACCAGTCCGGCGGCAATGCCCATTCCGTCGCCGAGCACGCGCTGGCGATGATGCTGACCTTGTCCAAGCGCATCATCCAGTCCGACCGCCGCCTGCGCCGCGAGCGCGACGTCAACCGCAACGACCTCGTCGGCAACGAGGTCGAGCACAAGACCGTCGGCATCATCGGCCTCGGCAATGTCGGCCGCCGCATCGCCGCACTGTGCAAGGGCCTGCTCGGCATGAAGGTGCTGGCCTATGACCCGTATCTCTCGGCCGAGGTGATGGCGGAGCGGGGCGGCGAGAAGGTCGAGCTCGACGAGCTGTTGCGCCGCGCCGATTTCGTTTCGATCTCCTGTCCGCTCGACAAGGGCAGCCGCAACATGATCAGCACGCGCGAGTTCGGGCTGATGCAGCCGCATGCGTATTTCATCACCACGGCGCGCGGCTTCATCCATGACGAGGATGCGCTGCTCCAGGCCCTGCGCGACAAGCGCATCGCCGGTGCCGGCCTCGACGTCTGGTCCAAGGAGCCGCCGCCGCCGGAGCATCCGCTGCTCCAGTTCGACAACGTGCTGGCAAGCCCTCATACCGCGGGCGTCACGATCGAGGCGCGGCAGAACATGGGCCGGATCGCGGCCGAGCAGGTGCTGGACACGCTCGACGGCAAGCGCCCGCCACGCATCATCAATCCCGAGGTCTGGCCGCGTTATGCGGAGCGCTTCAAGCAGGCTTTTGGCGTGACGCCGGGGTAGGGGCGCGAAGGGTCAGCGCTCCGATCATTGGTTACCACGACGGAAAGGCAAAGCGTCGCATCTTATCGAGCGGGTAAGTGAACGCGTATCACTTGTCCTGTAGTTGAAAGCCCATGAGCATCTTCTCGATTGCGACATCCGGACTTTCCGCGGCGAGTTTGCGCGTGAACGTGGCCGCGAGCAACATCGCCAATGTTCGAACGACCGGCCCGCTGCCGACCTCGGGCGGGTCGAGCCCGTCGGCCGTTACAGGCAGTCCGGGCATTGCTCCGACGTTTCCCGCGGCTTACGTGCCATTGCGCGTCGATCAGGTCGACCAATCGAGCGGCTCGACGCCGGGCGGCACGACCGCAAAGGTGTCGACGGTATCGCCGAGCTATACCGCGCAATCAGACCCAAGCGCTTCCTTCGCAAACCAGGATGGGCTGGTCGCAGCGCCGAATGTCGATATCGCCAGCGAATTCGTTCAGCTGGCGGCCGCCAAGTACAGCTTCATTGCCAATGCGAAAGTCATTCAGGCTTACGCGGAAACGACAGAGTCGCTCCTCGATATAACCACATGAGGGCGGACTGCCGCCGGGATGGGCGGCGGGAACCTTGCCGGCCTTTGATCCGCGTCAAAATCTCCTTCCCCGGTCCGGCTTAAATGGGACTAGAGTGCGGCCGGGGCAGCAGGGAGGTCCCATGTCAACCTATGTCGTCAAGTTCATGAAGGATGTGCTCGGCGAGTACGGCCGGCAGAGCGAGATTTGCCAGGGTACGCTGGAAATCGACGCCTCCGACGAGGACGAGGCCAGGGAGCGGGCGAAGGCCAGGTTCTGCAAGGACCAGGCCCTGCATCACTGGTCGCTGCATGCCGACCGCATCCATGTGCGAGCGGCCGACTTTCCGTCCTGAGGTCTACCGGCCCGGCGCCGTGACGGGCGGGGGCGCCGTGGTCCCCGCGCCGAGCGATCGCTGCACCATGACAGTGTCGGACCAGCGGCCGTGGCGATAGGCTACGCCGCAAAGCAGGCCGGCGCGCGCGAAGCCGAACTTCTCGTGCAGCGCCAGCGAAGGCGCGTTGTCGGCGTCGATATAGCCGATCATCTGGCGGAAGCCGGCCGCCGCACAAGCATCGATCAATTCCTGCAGCAGCAACCGTCCGACGCCGCGGCCGAGTTGCTCGTGGTGGACGTAGATCGAATGCTTGGCCGTGTAGCGATAGGCCGGGCGCTTGCGGAACAGCACCGCATAGGCATAGCCGACCACCTCGCCGCGAAAGGTTGCGACCAGATGCGGCAGGCGGGTCTGCTTGAGGTTCTTGCGCCGGTCGCGCAAATCGTCCGGCTCGGGCGCGCCGGTTCCCTCGATGTCGCGCGCCACGCCGTTGCGGACGTGATGGCGGTAGATCGCCAACATTGCCTCGACATCGCTGTCGCGTGACGGCCTGACCAGGACGGCTTCGTCGCTCGCGCGCGCAGCTGTTTCGTTCATTCGCACCTACTCGGCAACGACGTAAGTATAGAGCCCGATGCGCCCCTGGGCATCGATCTCCTTGTAGACGCCCTGGATCTCGACGTCGAAGCCCGGAAACGTGTTGAAGCAGGTTTCGAACATCTTGAGATAATCCACCATGGGCTTGGCCCGCTCGGTCAACCGCTCGCCGGGCACGATGGTGGCGATGCCTGGCGGATAGACCACGAAGGGCGTGGTCGCGATGCGGCCAGCGATGGCCTCGATCGGCAGGTAGTCGACATCGTTCTTGAACAGATAGCGGGCAGCATCGCGAGGCGACATCGCGATCTCAGGCATGTGCTCGGGCATGAACTGCCGGGCCTGAAGCGCGCTGACGTCGGCGGTGCGGAAGAACCGGTGCATCTCGCCGCAGAGATCGCGTAAGCGCACGCCGGCGTAGCGCGCCTGCCGCCGCTGGTAGAACTCCGGAATGACGTCGGACAGCAGCGCATTGTCATCGTGCAGCTTCTTGAAGGCGACCAGGCCGGAGATCAGCGTGCCGGCCTTGCTCGCCTCGACGCCGGGGGTGAGCAGGAAGAGCAGGGAGTTGAGGTCGTTCTTCTCGGGAACGATGCGGTTCTCGCGCAGATATTGCGCCACAACGGGTGCGGGGATGCCGTGCTCGGCATAGGCACCTGAGCGGTCGAAGCCGGGGGTGAGCAGCGTCAGCTTGTTCGGATCTGTCATGGCAAACCCCTCGGCCATGCCGGGGAAGCCGTGCCAGTTGGTATCGGGAGAGAGCTGCCACAGCGCGGGATTGGTGGCGAGCTCATCGGTTGAGAGGGTTTCCCAGGCGACGTTGTGGACGGCGCCGGGGCGGCCGACATCGGGAATGGCGACGCGGTCGGGAACAAAAGGTTCGAAGAACCAGCGCCGATCGGCGTTCTGCTCCTTCTCTTCGAACTCCCTGCGCATCGCTCGGATCTTCTTGCGCAGCTCGATGCCGAGGCGGATCGTGTCGTCCCACAGCACTTCGCCTGAGCGGCC
Organism: Bradyrhizobium sp. CCBAU 65884; assembly: GCF_028128835.1. Lineage (NCBI taxonomy): Bacteria > Pseudomonadati > Pseudomonadota > Alphaproteobacteria > Hyphomicrobiales > Nitrobacteraceae > Bradyrhizobium > Bradyrhizobium sp. CCBAU 65884. The sequence goes on from NZ_LBJU01000086.1 coordinate 44,674, forward strand.
CTTCATCATCTGGGCGCCGACGTCGAGCGAGGCGAACAGCGGATAGAAGGGTGACGTGGAGGCGTGCTGCATGAAGCTCTCGTTGAAGCGGCGGTGCTCGACGCGCCGCTTTTGACCGCGGATGTGGCGGTCCTTGATGTGGATCTGTGAGGCCTGCGAGAAGCTGGCAAGCTGCTTGTGGGTCGATTGCGTCGCGATGATGCCCGGTGCTTCCGGCGGAAGGTTCGCCAGCCCCATGGCGAAACGGCCGGCATAGAGCGGGTGGAATTTCATGAATCCGGCCCAGGCCTCGTCGAACAGGATGTACTCGCAGAGATGGCCGACGCGCTTCAGGATCATCTCGGCGCTGTGGATCGTCCCATCATAGGTGCACTGTTCGACCACGGCGACGCGGAACGGCCGCTCCTTGCGCCAAGCCTCCTTGTCCGTGACCAGCGGGTGATTGCGGATCGCCTCGCGCAAGGTTTTCTCGTCCAGCACGTCCCAGCGCATCGGTCCGATCAGGCCCCAGGCGTTGCGGATGGTCGGCACGTAAACCGGGACGCCGCCGTTGATCATCAGCGCGCCGTGATGGGCGGCCTTGTGATTGTTGCGGTCGAACAGCACGAGGTCGCCGTCGGTAACGAGGGCGCCGAGCGCGACCTTGTTCGAGGTTGAGGTGCCGTTGAGCACGAAATAGGTCTTCTCCGCGCCAAAAATCTGCGCGGCTTCCTTCTGCGCCTTCAGCGCCGGCCCTTCATGGGTGAGGAGGTCGCCGAGATCGAGCACGGAATTGTCGAGGTCGTCGCGGAACACGGATTCGCCGAGATGCTCGACGAAGACCCGGCCGATCGGGCTGCGGTTGTAGAATACGCCGCCATTATGCCCCGGGCAGGTCCAGAGCTGGTTGCCTTCCTCGGCATAGTCGACCAGGGCGCCGAAGAACGGCGTCTTCAGCGTCTCGGCATATTGTTTGAGCCGGCTGATCAGATTCTTGGCGATGAAGGTCGGCGTCTCCTCGGACAGGAAGACGTAGCCGTCGATGAAATCGAGCACCTCGACCGGCAGGTCCTCGAAGCGCTTGCGCCGGATCAGCAGGATAATCGGGAAATCGAGGCCGCGGCGGCGCATCAGGTTGATCAGCGCCGAGGTCTTGCCCTCCAGGCCCTTCTTGCCCCAGTCCACCACCATGCACCCGATCGCGGCATCGGTCTGCACCGCCATCTCGGCATCTTCTAGTTTGCGCGCCCGGACCACCTCGAAGCCGGAGCGCTGGATCTCCTCGATGATCTGGTTGAAGCGGACGCCTTCGAGATCGTCGGCGTCGAATACTGGTGCGGCGAACAGGAAGTTGAAGCGCTTGAAATAATCCATGGTCTGTCCCGAATGTGCGAGAAGCACAGCTCTCGGCACATTCGATGACAGTTCTATGACAGTGGAGCGGGATGGCCCCGGCTACCGCTTCGCTTCGCCGAACACCACGGTCGGCACCGCACGGTTGACGATGTCGCGTAGGGCAAAGCTCGATTGCACGCGTGCGACGCGCGGCAGGCGGGACAGCTCGGTGCGGTGGATGCGCTCGAAATCCTGAATGTCGCGTGCGAGCACGATCAGGATGTAGTCGTCGGTTCCCGACATCAGGAAGCAGCGCACGACGGAAGGGCATTTCACCACCTCGGCCTCGAACGCCTTCAATGCGTCGTCGCTCTGGCTCTCCAGCGCGATGCGAACCAGCACGGTGGTGGTGAGGCCGAACTGGGCCAGATCGAGTGCGGCCTGGTAGGCCTGGATGTAGCCCTCGTCCTCCAGTGCCTTCTGCCGCCGGGCCAGCGCCGTGCTGGAGAGCCCTACCTTGTTGGCAAGCTCGGTGTGGCTGGCACGTGCATTGGTCGTGAGTTCCGCGAGGATCGCGAGGTCTTTCCGGTCGAGGGCCAATGTTTCGTTTCCAGCGTGAAAGGGCAGCTTGGCGCCGGAAACCGGCGCGGGCCTGCCGAAACTAGCGGATATTTGCACGAAACCAAACCGGCCCCGTCGCTACGATGAGGGAACCGAATCAAGGCGTTGGCAAAGGAGCCCAAAAGATGCGCGTCGGTGTGCCCAAGGAGATCAAGGTGCAGGAATATCGCGTCGGGCTCACCCCGGGCGCGGTCCGCGAATATGTCGCGGCCGGACACCAGGTCACGGTCGAGACCGGCGCCGGCGGCGGCATCGGCGCGCCCGACGAGGTGTATCGGCGGGCAGGGGCCACCATCGCCGAGAGCGCCCGCGATATCTTTGCCAAGTCCGACATGATCGTGAAGGTGAAGGAACCGCAGAAGAGCGAGTGGGTCCAGCTCCGAGAAGGCCAGATCCTGTTCACTTATCTTCATCTTGCGCCGGATCCGGAGCAGGCCAAGGGCCTGCTTGCCTCCGGCTGCACCGCGATCGCCTATGAAACCGTCACGGACGCGAACGGTTACCTCCCGCTGCTCGCCCCGATGAGCGAAGTCGCCGGCCGCC
>NZ_LBJU01000087.1:0-47415 GCF_028128835.1 Bradyrhizobium sp. CCBAU 65884
TTGCCGCCATCTTTGGCACAGCGACGCGAATCTAATGCGAATCTACGATTGCGAACTTGTGACTCGGGACACTAGCTTCTCAGCAACGCCGGGCAAATCCCGCGCTGCATTTTGAGGAGAGCCACCATGCCGCTGATCACCGTGTCCTACACCTCGTCCCGCCAGTCGCCCTCGCTGAGGGCCGAGATCGCCAACGCCGTGTCCGAGCTCACAGCAAGGATCCTGCACAAGGATCCCAAGGTGACTGCCATCATCGTGAAGTCGGTCGAGGCCGACGACTGGTTCGCCGGTGGCAAGTCGCTCGCCGAGCAGAAGCTTGCCAGCTACTGGATCGACATCCACGTCACCGAAGGCACCAACACCAAGGACGAGAAGGCCGCTTATCTTGCCGCCATGTTCAAGCGCATGGCCGAGATTCTCGGGCCGCTGCATCCCGAGACCTATTTGCATGTCGACGAGGTCAAGGGCGATGCCTACGGTTTCGGCGGCCTCACCCAGGAACGCCGCTACATCGCCGGCAAGCTCGACGTGTAGCTGCAGGCGGCGTGAGGCTGCAAGCCGCGGGTAGAGCCATCTCACCCGCGGCCTGAGCGTCAGCTTGCTGCCCTGAACTGAACTTCGGAATTGTTCAGGAAGCACGTCTTGTCGAACAGCTTCAGATCCAGCGGATTTGGCAAGCGGACATCGTCGAGGTCGGGGCAGGGCTTGACCGCGGGATCGTAGGAACGATCGATCTGCGAGATGAAGGCGACGATCAGCCCCTTGTCGCGTGCGAACGATTTCAGCGCGCGAACCTGAACGGAGAGGTCGGGGTTTTCCCGCCTCTGGTCGAGCAGTTGCAGATAGTCGATCACCACGAACGTGCCGCGTGGTGCCGCGGCCATCTCCTTGACGATGTAATCGGCGCTGATGGCGTCGGAGCAATCGACATTGAAGAGCTCGCGGAATTGCGCGGGGTCCGCGCCGATCGCCTGGAAGCGCTCCAGAACATCCTTCTCGGTGTATTCGAGCGAGAAGAACGCAGCGCGATGGCCCGACCGCATGGCTTCCACGGCTAGTTCGAGGCTCATCAGAGTCTTGCCCTGGCCGGGGCGCGCGCCGACCAGCACCAAATCGCCGGGCCGGAATTGCGGAAACAGCCTGCCCGCCGGCGTGATGGCCGCGGCTTTCGCTGCGAGCATGCTCCAGGCGGAAAACCCTTCCGTCGTCGCGATGCGATCGAGTGCATCGTGCAGCGGAATGCCTTCCTCGCGGGACAGGCGCTTCGCCTTGCGCTTCAGATGATAGATCGGTGCAGACAATCTCATCGTCAAAACCTCCCATTGCGAGCAGAAAGCGCAATCCCTCCTTATGCCTGGCGCTCGAACAGTCGGCCGATGATCTCATCGCCCGGCATGAAGTCTGCTTTCCCGGCGGAGGGGGGAGGCGTGGGCGACACCTGACGCAAGCATAGCCGATTCCGCGACGAGCGGGGACTGCGCGCGGTTGGGCGCCACAAAAATGCTAGGCGGCCGCTTCCGGTACCAACGCTTTGGTCGGCCCGAACAGCTCCTCAAACGCCTGCCGAAGCGCGATGTCGACGTCAGCCATGGTCACGAGCTGGCCGAGATCGACCAGAGAGGTGACACCGTAGCGGGCGTCAGTGACGCCGCACGGCACGATGCCGGTGAAATGCGACAGCTCCGGCTCGACATTGATGGCGATGCCGTGGAACGAGACCCAGCGTTTCAGCCGCACGCCGATCGCCGCGATCTTGTCCTCGTAACCTTCGCCCTTGTCGGGGCGCCTGACCCAGACGCCGACCCGATCCTCACGCCGCTCGCCCCGGACGCTGAAGGCGGCGAGCGTGCGCAGAATCAGCTCCTCCAGGCTCGCGACATAGGCCCGGACGTCCGGCCGGCGGCGCTTGAGGTCGAGCATGACATAGGCCACCCGCTGGCCCGGCCCGTGATAGGTGAGCTGCCCGCCGCGTCCGGTGGCGAAGATCGGGAATCGGGGATCGAGCAGGTCGGCTTTCTTGCCCGAGGTGCCGGAGGTGTAGAGCGGGGGGTGTTCGAGCAGCCAGACCAGCTCCGCGGCCTCGCCCGCCGCAATGGCGGCGACCCGGGCTTCCATGGCGGCTACCGCCTCCGGATAGGGCACTGGCGCGTCCGAGATTCGCCACTCCACGGGCTGGCCGCGGGACGCCGAAAACGACGTCAAATCCAGCTCTTGGCGCGGGTTTTGGGGCAAATTAACCATTGGCTAACCATAACGTGGTGATCATTGCAGGCGCAAATGCCAAGGGCTTGTTCCAAGTCCTTGGTCCTTCGTCCCTGGTTGCGGCGGTCCTGACAGTGCCCACTCTCGATAAAGTCACCGTGGATCTCATGGTCGTCCTCGGGACGACCACGATGCCGATCCATCAAGTATTACGTCTTTCCCGCGGCGCCATCATCGAGCTGGACGCAACCGAGGCCGACGAGGTCAAGGTTTTGGCCAATAATCTGCCGGTCGCCTCCGGCGTCGTGCTGGTCGACCGCAACCGGATCGCGGTCGAGGTCAAGCAGATGCTGCCGCGCACGCCGGGCACGCGGTAGCGGCCCGGGGACCCGATAGGGCCGGGAGCACGCGGTCGCGGCCCGGCACACGGTAGGGGCACTGGGCCGGCGGTAAAGGCCGATTCGGGTGGAAGGCCAGGAACTTTCCTGCAAAGCTGTGGAATTCAGGGCCTTTGCAGGCTTGTACCCCTCTGATGGATTTGTTAGATCGGCGCCGTTGATCCGGCCGGCCTTCAAGCCTCAAGCCGGCATCCCCAAAGCGCTCGTGGCGGAACTGGTAGACGCGCTGCCTTGAGGTGGCAGTGAGTAAAATCGTGGGGGTTCGAGTCCCTCCGAGCGCACCACCTTCATCCCTTATTGTTGTTTGGGCTGGATTTCGGCGGCCGCCTCGTGCGCCGCCCATCGATCTGGCGGACCATGCCCGCAGCCGCCGGCAGGGATATCCGGCGGGAAGATGCTGTCGTAGATCGCACGCGCCTCGCGGATGAGGCGCTGCCGCTCAAGTTCGGATTTGGAGACGAAGCGGACGATTTTGGTCATTCGCGTTCCAAAACTTCGTTCGCGCGTCGCCAGACCGGAAACGGGTCTGCGAGCTTCGCCCATTCCGTGACGTTCATGGCCGGCCTGCCCGGAACAAGGCAGGCGTCCAGGCGTGCGCGGAGCGCGTTCTCGTCCATGCCCGCGCCGATGAACACGATTTCCTGGCGACGATCGCCATAGACGTCGTTCCAGTTCGCGCGCAACCGCTTGCGCCAGAACGGGTCGTCCGGCCAACGTTCCGCAGGCACGCTCGCCCACCAGAATCCAAGGGCCTCGGTGCGCGTGATCGCGCCGGCCTGGCTGATCTCGCCCAGCCATTGCGGCCGCGTCGCCAGCCAGAAATGTCCCTTGGCGCGAATGACACCGGGCCAGGGCTCTCGCACGAACTTGTCGAATTTTTCGGGATCGAACGGCCGGCGCGCCCGATAGACGAAGCTGCTCACGCCGTATTCCTCCGTCTCCGGCACGTGATCGGCAAAGCCGTAGAGTTCCTTGAACCAGAGTGGATGCGCTTGCGCCTTTTCGAAGTCGAACCGGCCGGTGTCGAGAATGCGATCGAAGGCGACCCGGCTGTGGTTGGCTTCGATCAACTCCGCTTCCGGATTGAGCGCGCGGATGATCTTTCGCGCTGCTTCGCGTTGTGCCGGCGAGGCGTCATCGACCTTGTTGAGCACGATCACGTCGGCAAATTCGATCTGCTCGACGAGCAGATCGACCAGCGTGCGCTTGTCGTGCGCCAGCGCTTCGCCGCGCTGCTCCAGGAAATCCGTCGATGAATAATCCCTCAGCAGATTCACCGCGTCGACCACGGTGACCATGGTGTCGAGGCGTGCCACGTCGGAGAGGCTTTCGCCGTCCTCGGAACGGAAGTCGAAGGTCGCAGCAACCGGCAGCGGCTCGGAGATGCCGGTGGATTCGATCAGCAGATAATCGAACCGGTCGTTTTCGGCGAGGGCGCGCACCTCCTTCAGCAGGTCGTCGCGCAGCGTGCAACAGATGCACCCGTTGGTCATCTCGACGAGCTTCTCGTCAGTCCTGGACAGGTTCGCATCGCCACCACGGACCAGATCCGCATCGATGTTCACCTCGCTCATGTCGTTGACGATTACCGCCACTTTCGGGCCGTGGCGGTTGTTCAGGACGTGGTTCAGCAAAGTGGTCTTTCCAGCCCCGAGGAAGCCGGACAAGACGGTGACGGGGAGTTTTTGCATGGAGATCGAACAGTCTTTTCAAGGGGATAGAGTGACGAGGGGGCATTGGGACCGGATATGTAATGTTATAACATTACATTCGTTGTCGGCGTCGTCGTCAAGCCGTTTTGCGGTTCAACTGAAGTTGCGAACGTTCAAGTGATTGTTCTTTGCCCCGTGGGAGCGGTCGGGGCAGGCAAAATGCCGGACAGCGGTGCGCCGGAGAACGGGCGACGCAGCCCAGCGTAGAAATCGAACTGAACGTCAAGCAGGTTGCATCACTGCGGCAAGTGCACCACCAGCCAGGCGCCCGCGGCCACACATGCGATGCCGGCAGCGCGCGCGATCCATCGTCCGACCGGCGTAACTTTCTCCAGGAGGACAAGCAGCGCTAGAACCGCAATCCAGAGCACGTTCATCACTCCGCCGACGAACAACAGCGCCATCAAAACCCAGCAGCAGCCGACACAATAGCCTCCGTGCCGAAGTCCCAGCAGCAGGCACCCGCGCAGGTCGCTGCGAAAGCCGCCATGGCGCATCAGGAACAGAAACGGCGACTGGCATTGGGCGAGACAGACGTCCTTCAACGGTGTCCATTGATAGACACCCGCCGCGACCAGCACGATGGCGCCGAGCAGGTTGCTTGCGAGCGCCATCCGGGAATCCAGCAAGGTGGCGCGCTCGACCGCCCATTGAAGAAAGGTGGCTGCCAGCGAAAAGCCGCACCAGGCAAGGAGATAACCGGTGGCAAACCAGCCGGTCGCGGCGAACGGCTTGCCTTGCGCTTTGCCCTGTCGGCCTACGCGGGCGTACATCAGGATCATCGGCGCGGCCGAAGGGGCCATCATTCCGATCATCATCACCGCCCACATCAGCAGCACGTAGGCGAACTCGAACGTTCGCCACGGCTCGCTCGTCGGCAGCATGATTCCGATCCCGGCCGGGATCATGCGGAATCCGGCCATGTCCATGCCGCCCATGTCCATGTCGTTGGCGAGCCAGAGCACATAGCTCCATGCCAGCCCGACAATGAGGCCGATCGCGCCGCCGACGATCCAGCGATCGCGACGCAGCACGGTTTCCAGTGGGCTGTCCGTCATTTGCGATCGAAATTGCCGGGCCTGACGCCGGCCGGTATCGGAAGTTTACATCACGCCTGGTTCGACCAGCGGATCGGCGCATAGAGGCCGTTCCTGCCGGAATTGTCCCAGCGCATGCCATGATCGCTGAAGGTATTGCCGGCGGCGCCGACGGCCATCACCATGGCATCGGGGCTGACCGGATGGCCGATGTTCGCCCACATCTCCCCGCTCGGATGCATGGTTGGCAGGGGATCGACGGACATGTGCAGGATGCCGGGAATTTCCGCGGACCGCGTCTTGCCGTCGATCCGGAACGTGATCGGGACCTTGCGCACCCCCAGGTTCTTGCTGATCAGCGGCGTGAACGCGGCCATCGGACCGCCGGCACCGCCGGTGAAGATCGCAGCCAGGGCCTCGGTCTGCTCATCGCTGGCGCGCTGATCGATATAGGCGGCGATTGACCAATCTCCGTCTGCCATGACCCCAGGTGCGTGGAGGACGACGAGGACATTAAGTCCATCCAGCTCGATGTCACCGTAGCGGCCGCTCTCGATGTGGAAGATCAGCGGTACGTTGCAGAAGCCTTCGGTCGGTCGTGCGGTCAACGGGGGCGCCGCCGACACCAGGCAGGGACACACGATGCTGCAACTGCAATTCTCGAAATAGTCACCGGAAAGGTGCCATGGGACATCTGCCATCGCTGTCTCCCGCTAGGCCGAACCCGATAGATGCTTTCGAACGAGCTACGCTTGGTTGAAAGTTACGCCGCGCGGCGGAGCCCCGCAATGGGGCTCGGCCGATTTACGGAAAAGTGCACCGATCAGCTGGAATTGCACCTGAACTCCAAACGCGACCGTCCTCCGAGCGTACCGAAGCCAATTTTCCCTTTGAGATCACGGATATCTTCTGGACGTGGTCCGGAGATGGCCGAGCCTACTGCGGCTCGATTCCGGCCGCTTTGATGATCCGTCCCCATTTGCCGATCTCGGCTTTCAGAAAAGCTTCGAGGGCTTCCGGCGTCGCGCGCTCGAGCTCGACCGGCGCCATGCTGAGCTCGGCAAAGCGGCTGATCAGCGCGGGATCCTTCAGCGCCGTCTGCAGTGCGCCCACGAGATGGTCGACGACGGGCTTGGGCGTGCCGCGCGGCGCGTAGAGGCCGTACCAGGTCGTGACATTGAACTCGGGAACGCCGGCTTCAGTCGAGGTCGGCACATCAGGCAGCGTCGCGACACGCGTCTTGCTGGTGATGGCATAGCCCTTGATCGTCTTCGACTGGATGTACGGCGTCGGCCCTGTCGCGGGATCGCAATAGACGTCGATGTGGCCTGCGATGACGTCGTTCAGCGCCGGTCCGCCGCCCTTGTAGTAGATCGGGGTGAGCTTGGTATCGGTGGCGCTCATGAACATCAGGCCGCAGAGCTGCGAGGCCGAGCCGAGACCGACATTGCCGAAAGTGACCTTGTCACCGGCATTGCGGATATGCGCGACCAGCTCGCCGAGATCCTTGGCTGGAAAATTCGGTCGCGCCACCAGGATCATCGGGACGTCGGTGACGAGCCCGATCGGGGCGAAATCGCCGACCGGGTCGAACGGCAGCTTGGCGTAGAGGGCAGGCGCGGTGGCCTGGCCGACATGCATCAGCAGCAGCGTGTAGCCATCCGCGGCCGCCTTGGCGACGCGGTTGGTGCCGAGCGTGCCGCCGGCACCGACGACATTCTCGATGACGATGGACTGTTTCAGCGTCGCGCTCATGGCGCTGCCGAGGATGCGAGCGATGACGTCGCCGGGACCGCCGGCGGAGAACGGCACGATCATCGTGACCGGGCGATTGGGAAAGTCGTCAGCGAGCGCTGCGCCGCAGGGATGAAGTAGGAGGAACAGGATCAGCGATCGTACGAGAAACTTCATCGAACACTCCCTGGCGGCATTGTTCTAGTCGTCGGAAGGCGCCGCCTCCTTGGCCGCCGACGATTTTTCGATCATGTCGAGCGCGGCCACCGCGGCCGCGTTGATGTGGTCGACGCAGCAACGCTCGGCGAGATCCGGATCGCCGTTCTGGATCGCACGCCAGATCGCGGTGACCTCGCGCAGACTCTTGTTGATCCGCTTCGGTTGCGACATCGAGGTGATCCGCAGCAGCTGGATGCGATCGTGCAGCGGCTTGAGCATGCGCTGGATAAACGCATTGCGGCAGCCGCCGATCAGCGCCGCGTAGAAATCGGTCTTGGCTTCGAGGCATCCGACGAGGTCTTGCTTGGCCGCGGCCGCCTTCAGCCGTGTCAGGGCGTCGCCGATCCGGCGTGCCACTTCGGGGTCGTGAAGCCTGGCGCATTCGCGGCCGGCGAATCCTTCGAGCACTGCGCGCGCCGCGTAGAGCTGCCGGGCCTCTTCGAGGCTGATCGTGGACACCACGGGGCCGCGGTGCGGAACCGTATTGACGAGCCCGTCGGCTTCGAGCGCACGCAGCGCTTCGCGGATCGAGGGGCGGCTGACGCCCATCATCTCGCAGAGCTCGCGCTCGACCAGGCGCTGGCCCGGCTTCAGCGTTCCCGACATGATCGCCTCACGCAGCTTCTGCGCCACCATCGCCCGGACGGTCGGGACGTCCTCGATGCGGAGTGTCGACTGCAATTCGTTGCGTCTTTCCATGTCCGGGTCCTGTTCGGGAAAACTCAGTACCGGTTTACAGGCAGAATCATCATTTCGGCAATTTGAACGTGGGCGGGCTGGTCGAGCGCGAAGACGATCGAGCGGGCGATATCGGCCGGATCGAGCGCCATCCTGAACTGGTCGAAATAGTCCTTTTCCTTCTGCTGATCGCCGCGGTAGCGGGTCAGGATGATGTTGGTCCGGGTCAGGCCGGGCTGCAGCTCGGTCACCCGGATCGCGGTTTCCGCCAGCTCGCCCCGGAGGGTCTCGGTGAACATGTGCACGCCCGCCTTGCTGGTGCTGTACGCCGCCATGTCGGGCACGATCCGCACCGCGTTGATGGAGCTGATGTTGACGATGTGGCCGGCGTTGCGCTGGACCATGCCGGGAAGGATCGCGCGCGTGACGCGCATCAGGCCGATCAGGTTGGTCTGGATGATGCTGGACCAGTCGTCCGCAGAACCGATGTCAAAGCGCGTCCGGCCGCCGATGTCGTGGCCGGCATTGTTGATGAGAACGTCGACCGGCTTGAAATGACCGGGAATGGCATCCGGCAGGCGATCGACGGCCGTTGCATCGCTGACGTCGAGCTGGATCGGAAACACCGCATCGCCCGCCGTCGCCGCCAGCTCTTCAAGCGCCTTGGCGTCGCGATCGACCAGCACGACGCGGCGGCCGCTATCCAGCAGTGCCTTGGTGATGGCGCGTCCCATGCCGCCGGCGGCACCCGTCAGCACCACGGTCTGGCCTGATTGTTCAGTCATCGCTGCACTCCCATTCCAGTTCTCATGCCACCGACCAGCCGCCGTCGATCGGCAGGCTGGCGCCGGTGATGTCGTTCGCGGCCGGACCGCAGAGGAAGACGACCATGGCGGCGACGGCGTCCATTTCGACGAAGCGCTGCGTCGGCTGGCGCTCGCCGAGATAGTCCCGCGTCACGTCCTCGACCGGACGATCGCTGGTCTCCGCCATCGTCGCGATCTTGTTCAGGATGGCCGGCGTCGGCAGCGTGCCTGGGCAGAGCGTGTTGCAGGTGACGCCGCTGCGTGCCGTCTCGATGGCGACGGCGCGGGTCATGCCTGCAATTGCGGTCTTGGTGGTGACGTAGTCGATGCGGTCCTCGACCGCGCGGCTGGAATAGATCGAGCCCATGTTGACGATCCGGCCCCAGCCGCGATGCTTCATCGCAGGCAGCGCTAGGCGGATGAGGTGGAACGGCGCCGACAAATTGACGGCGAGGGCCTCATCCCAGCGCTCGGGCGGAAACTGTTCGATGGCAGAGAAATGCCGCACGACGGCGTTGTTGATGAGGATATCGATCGCGCCGCAGCGGTCGAGCAGGTCCGCCATCATGGCCTCGATCGCCTCGCGCCCGGACAGATCGACGCCGGCTGCGATGACCTCGACGTTGAAGCGGGCGCGGAGGTCATCCGCGGCCTGCTTCGGCGCGACGAGATCGTGAAGGACGATATTAGCGCCTGCGCCGGCAAGCCCTTCGGCGATGGCGAGGCCGAGGCCCGCGGTCGCGCCGGTCACGAGTGCCCATTTGCCCTTCATCGCAGCCACGCTCCGCTACTTCTTGTCGAGCTCGGCGAAGACTTCCTTCGCGTTCCGGAACGCGTCCACGCCGGCCGGCACGCCGCAATAGATCGCGACCTGCATGAAGACCTCGCGGATTTCCTCCTTGGTCGCGCCATTGGCGAGCGCGCCGCGGACATGGGTCTTCAGCTCATGAGGACGGTTGAGTGCGCAGAGCATCGCCAGATTGAGGAAGCTGCGCGTCTTTCGTGTGAGGCCCTCGCGGCCCCAGACGTAACCCCAGCAATATTCCGTGGTGAGGTCCTGCATCGGCCGGTTGAACTCGTCGGCGGATGCGATCGCCTTGTCGACGAATTCGTTGCCGAGCACGCTCTTGCGGATTTCGAGGCCGCGGTCGTAGGTCGCTTTGTCCATTGTGGTCTCCGTTTCTTGGTTTGGCGCCGACAGCTCTCAGGTCAGCTCTCAGGTCAACTCTTGGGCCAGAACGGTTTTGCCAGCGCGAGTTCGGGCGGGAACACCGTCACCGGCACGCCGGCTTGCCACTGCACGATGGTCATGCCGGCGCCGACGCGGCGGCCCTTCTCGTCGAACTTGATCTCGCCCAGCGGGTAATATTTCGAGGGGCCGCCATCCATGGTGCGCAGCGCTTCGCCGACGGCGACGCGATCGGCCTTGCCGGCCTTCTCCAGCGCGTCCTTGATCACCCACATGTCGCCATAGGTGGAGATCGCGTTCTGCGTCATCCACGGCTCCTTGTAGCGCGTCTTCAACTCGGCGATCAGCGCCTCATGGCCCTTGGCGCCCCAACTGGCGACGCACGTCAACACGCCCTGGAGCAGTTCGGGGCTGACAGTCTGCAGCATGTCCGGCTCGGCGATCGCGATGCCGAACGAGATCGTCGGCACCTTGCCCTGGCCGAGGCCGAATTCGTTCATCTTCTCGAGCAGCAGTTTTGCATCCGAGATCACCGTCGGCAGGAAGAACAGCAGGTCGGGCTTGGCCGAACGGATCTTCTGCACCAGCGACGTCGCATCCGCCAGCGGCGGCGTGAACGTCTCGTCGACGATCAGCTGCAACTGGTTCTCCGCCAGCAGGCCCTCGCGCATCGCCTTGGCCGAGGCGATCGAGGCGCCCGTGTTGTCGGTGAGGATCGCGACCGTCTTCGGCCGCTTGCCTGAGGCCGTCTCCGCCAGCTTGATGAGCTGGGGCAACGCCTGCCGTGCTTGCGACCCCGCGGTGGCGGCAGTCTGGAACACGTATTTGAATCCGCGCTCGGTGATGAGATCCGAGTAGGAGAGGGTGAGCATCGGCAGGTTGGCGCGCTCGGTCACCTCGGTCACCGCGAGGGTGAACGAGGACAGATAGGCGCCGCTCGCCGCGACCAGATCGGTCTCCTGCGCCACCATGCGCTGCGCCGCGTTCTTGGCCTTCTCGGTGGTGTCGCCGGAATCGAGCACGACGAGCTTCAGCTTGGCGCCGCCGAGCGCCTTGACGCCGCCTTGCGCGTTGATGTGATCAATCGCCATCTCGGCGCCTTCGCGCATCACCGTTCCCGGGCGGGCATAGAGCCCCGAGATCGGCACCAGCAGGCCGACCTTCACTTCAGAAGGTTGCTGCGCCCAGCCGGCGCGGGACGCGATCAGCGTGCCGGAGGCGCCGGCCAGCAGGGTTCGCCGCGATATCGTGATCTTGCTTTTGGCAGTCATGACAGTCTCCTCCCCAGGATTTGCGCGACGCCTAGGATTTCTTCGGCCAGAACGGCTGCGCCTGCGCGAGCTCGGGCGGATAAACGGTGACAGGCACGCCCGATTGCCATTGCACGATGACGACGCCGGCGCCGACGCGGCGGCCCCTCTCGTCGAATTTGAGCTGGCCGCCCGGGTAATATTTCGACGGGCCGGCATCCATGGTGCGGAAGGCCTGCGCGACCGCGTTGCGGTCGGCCTTGCCGGCCTTCTCCAGCGCTTCCTTCATCAGCCACATGTCGCCATAGGTCGAGATGACGTTCTGGGTCATCCAGGGCTCCTTGTATTTGGCCTTGAGCTCGGCGATCAGCGCCTCGTGGCCCTTCGAGCCCCAATTGGCGACGATGGTCATGATGCCTTGCACCGTCTCCGGGCTCACGCTCTGCAGCATGTCGGGCTCGGCGATGGTGATGCTGAAGGACACGGTCGGGATCTTGCCCTGGCCGAGGCCGAACTCGCTGATCTTCTCGAGGCCGAGCTTGGCGTCCGAGACCGCATTGGGCATGAACAGCAGCAGATCGGGCTTGGCCGAGCGGACCTTCTGGATCAGCGGCGTCGCATCCGACAGCGGCGGGGTCCAGACTTCCTCGACCACGAGCTGAAGGCCCTCCTGCGCGAACAGTCTTTCCTTGAGCGCCTTGGCGGTGGCCACCGACGTTGCGGTGTTGTCCATCAGCATCGCCACGGTCTTCGGCTTCTTGCCCGAGGCATTCTCGGCCAGCTTCATCAGCGTCGGCAGGCCGAGCTCTGACTGGCGGCTCGCGGTCGCTGCGGTCTGGAAAATGTATTTGAAGCCGCGGTCGGTTAGCAGGTCCGAATAGGACAGCGTCAGCACCGGCAGCTCGGCGCGCTCGGTCACCTCGGTGACCGCCAACGTGAAGGAGGACAGATAGGAGCCGGTGGCCGCGACCAGATCAGGCTCCTGCGCCACCATGCGCTGCGCCGCGTTCTTGGCTTTCTCGGTGGTGTCGCCGCAGTCGATCACGACCAGCTTCAGCTTGGCGCCGCCGAGCGCCTTGATGCCGCCCTGCGCGTTGATGTGTTCGATGCCCATCTCGGCGCCCATCTTCATCACCTGGCCGGGGCGGGTGTAGATGCCCGACAGCGGCACGATCAGTCCGACCTTGATCTCGCCAGGTGCCTGCGCGCGGGCAACGCCGGCGAGGCCGACGGCGGCGGCGCCGGAGAGCACGGCGCGACGACTCAGTCCTTTTGAAGTCTTGTTCATTTTGTTTCTCCCTGATCTCTGTTTTTTGTGTTGGTCACATGCCGAGATAGGCTTTGCGCACGCGGTCGTCGGCGCGCAGCGTGGCGTTGTTGCCTTCGAGCACGACATGTCCGGCTTCGAGGACATAGCCGTGGTCGGCGGATTCGAGCGCCTCCGCGACGCGCTGCTCGACCAGCAGCATGGTTAGCCCGGACTGGCGCCGGATTTCGATCAGCCGCTCGAAGATGAAGTCCGCGGTCGAGGGCGCGAGCCCCATCGAGGGCTCGTCCAGCATCAGAAGCTTCGGGGAGGAGGCGAGGCCGCGGCCGATCGCGAGCATCTGCTGCTGGCCGCCGGACATCGTACCCGCGAATTGATCGCGGCGCTCCTTCAGCACCGGCAGCCATTCGAAGATGCGCTCGATATTGGCTTGCCAGTCGCGGCGGCCGCTCTCGGTCATCGCGCCCATTTCCAGATTCTCCATCACGGTCAGGGACGGGAAGACCTGGCGTCCCTCCGGGACGTGGGCGATGCCGAGATGGGCGCGCTGCGGCGGCGGCACTGCGAGCAGGTCGACGCCGTCGAACGTGATCGCGCCGCCGCTGGGCTTGACGATGCCGGAGATCGTCTTGAACAGCGTGGTCTTGCCGGCGCCGTTGGGTCCGACGATCGCGACGAACTGGCCCGCGCCGACATTGATCGAGACGTCGTTCAGGACGGGCTTGGCCGAATAGCCCGCGCTCAATCCCTCAATTCGCAGCATGGCCCACCCACTTTTTGCCGAGATAGGCCTCGATCACGCGGTTGTCGCGCGTCACCACTTCCGGCAGGCCTTCGGTGATGACGGCGCCGTGGTCGAGCACGAGGAATCTGTCGACCAGCCGGACCATCGCCTGCATGGTGTGCTCGATGATGGCGATGGTGATGCCATCGCGCGCGAGCTGCTGGATCACGGCCACGACCTCGTCCGCCTCGCCGTGGCCGAGGCCCGCGAGCGTCTCGTCGAGCAGCAGGATGCGCGGCTGGCCGGCGATCGCGCGGGCCAGCTCCATCAGCCGCAGTTCCTTGGTCGAGAGCTCGCCGGCGACACGGTCAGCCACGGCAGACAGCCCGACGCGGGCGACCGCGTCGGCGGCCAGCTTGCGGGCTTCATCGTCGGTGCGGGCGCGCACATAGGCCCCGACCACGACGTTGTCGAGGATCGACATGCGCAGGAACGGCCGCATCACCTGGAAGGTGCGGCCGATGCCGGCCTCGCAGATCACGTGCGGCCGCTGGCCCGACATGTTGCGGCCGTCGATCAGCACCTCGCCCTGGCTGGGCTTGAGGAAGCCGTTGAGGAGATTGAACAGCGTGGTCTTGCCGGCGCCGTTGGGGCCGATGATGCCGAGGATCTCGTTCTTGTGCAGCTTGAAGCTGACATCTTGCGCCGCCTTCAGGCCGCCGAAGGAGCGCGAGAGGTTCTTCACTTCGAGGACGACCTCGCCGGTGGCGGCACGCTGCCGGGAGGCGGGCTTCAGGGCCGTCACGTTGGCAGCTGCTGCTTCCGCGGTATCACTGACCGCCGCCTTGGGCGCGCTCCGCTTGCGCAGGAGATCGCGCAGCTTCCAGAACAGGCCTTCCGGCGCCAGCAGGATGACGCAGACGATGGCAATACCGAAGATGACGCCCTGAATGCCGGGGATGCGCGCGCCGGCTTCGGCGTGCAGGATCTCGGCGAGCGGGATCAGGATCACCGAGCCGATCACCGGGCCCCAGACCGTGCCGACGCCGCCGAACATCGCGACCGTCAGCGCCTGCGCCGACACCAGCATGCCGAACACCGATGCCGGGGTCACGACCAGCAGCACCTGCGCGTAGAACCCGCCGATGGCGGCGGCGATCGCCCCGCTCAGCGTGATCGCGCGCAGCTTCCAGGCGAGCGTATTGATACCGGCCGCCTCGGCCGCAGCCTCGTTTTGTTTGATCGCGAGCAGCGCCATGCCGAAGCGCGATCGCTCGATCACCTGCGTCAGCACGATGGTGGCGAGCATGAGCGCCAGCCCCAGCAGCGTGTAGAGGTGCGGATCGGCGAACTGCATATAGGCGATCGGCGCCTCGCGCTTGATCGGAAGCGTCACCTCCTGGAAGCCGAGCCATTCGAACACGTAGAGAATGGCGAGCGGGTAGGCGAGCATTGCCAAGGCGAAGTAGTGGCCCTGCAGGCGGAAGGTCGGAAAGCCGATCAGGAGCCCGGCGATGCCGCCGAGCATGGCGGCGACCGGAATCAGCAGCCAGGGCGAGATGTCGAAATAGATCTGGCCGAGCGCGGTCGCATAGGCGCCGATCCCGAAGAAGGCGGCGTGGCCGAATGAGATCAGGCCGGTGTAGCCGCTGAGCAGATTCCACGACAGCCCGAACACCGCCCACACCGGCACCAGCGTCAGGATCAGCTGGTAGTAGGAGTTGGTGACGCCGAGCGACACGACCGCATAGGCGAGCGTGAAGAGCAGGGGAGGCAGAAAGGAGCGCATCCGGAGCATGGTCACGTCCTCTCCACCATGCGCCCGAAGAAGCCTTGCGGGCGGAAGAAGATGATGAGGAGGAAGACGGCGAAGATCGCGGCGTTCTGCAATTGTGTCGGCAGGATCAGCGTCGACATCTGCTGCACGAGGCCGATCGTCATGCCGCCCCAGAAGGCGCCGATGATGCTGCCCATGCCGCCGAGCACGACGCCGGCATACATGACGATGACGTATTCGAGGCCGACGAAGGGGTGGAACGGGTAGTTGGTGGCGAGCAGGCCGCCGGCAATCGCGGTGATGCCGCAGCCGAGTGCGAAGGCGGTGCGATGCGCGCGGTCGACGTCGATGCCCATATAGGTCGCAGCCGTCGGATTGTCCGCGGCGGCGCGGAGCGACTTGCCGATCCGCGTGCGCGTGATCAGCAACGAGAGCAGGATCATGATCGCCAGCGAGACGATCATATCGATGCTGCGGGCCTTGTTGAGGAAGATGCTCATGTCGAAGAAGGGCCCGAGCTCCCACGCCGAGCTCGACAGCGGCGTACGGATCGAGGCCAGCACCGAGCCGAACACGATGAGGCCGCCGTTCTGCAGGATCAGCGCGATGCCGAGCGTGAGGATGAGCTGGGCGTAATGGCCTTCGCCTTCGAGCGAGGCAGTACGTGTCCCGGAGACGTGCGAAATCAAAGCCAGATGCACGAAATAGCCGAACACGGCGAGCACCGGCCCGGCCAGCAGGATGGCGACGAAGGGCCCCACGGCATTGCCGAACAGCGTCTGGATGCCGGCGGCGGTGAAGAGATAGAAGGCGGTGTACATGCCGAGCATCATGAAATCGCCATGGGCGAAGTTGATGACGCGCATGACGCCGAAGATCAGGCCGAGCCCGACGCACATCAGGCCATAGACGGCGCCGATCAAAAGCCCCGCGGCGAGCGCTTGCAGAAAGCCTTCCATCAGCCTGGCCTCCGAGTATCGGCTTGCCGGCAGCCATGCGCCGATGGCACTACTAAGCTGGTCTCGAAATCGACCATGTTTCCCCCGTACTCTCCGGCACTTCTCATGATGCCGGTCGTAAAGCCCGTTCCGTTGCGTTCAGGCGGCACTGCGCTGCGATGTCGCCTGCATTGCCGAGCTGCTCGCAATCGTCGATGAGTTGCTCGAGCCGCCGCACGCGATCCTCGCCGAGGCCTCCGGCTGCCGAGCTGCGAAAGCGTGCGCGAATATCTGCAGGTGTTGCGGCGATGACGTCGGGCAGAGCGTGCCGGATGGTCCGGCCGCCGCGCAGCTGCACGGACACTTCCGCACCCTGCTTGCCGGGGAAGGCGGCGGTGAAGGCGGGATCTGTCGTGAGATCGGTGACCGAGATCAGGCGGATGATGTCGGCATCATCGAGCTCGGCGTAGTTCTCTTCCTCGATCTCGCCCCGCGCCAGCGTCGCCGCGACGCTGAAGGGAATGCTCATCTTGGCCTGGAGCGCGTTCCGGTAGGGACCCATGGAATCGCAGCCGGGATAGCGAACCGCAGCGTCGGGCGCGCGGATGACGACGTGGTCGATCTCGTCGGTGCTGGCGAGCTCGTGCGAGACGCGCAGCGCGGCCTGTGCCGCTGTCTGCGCGAAATTGCAGGCGGGAACCGGCTTGTTGTAGACGGCCATGATCTCGCACTCGCCATTGGGGAAGAGCGCGATGCTCTCCGGCGCGGGCTGGCGGCGATAGGCGGCGAACAGGCCGGCTTCGCCCTCGAGGATCGTTTCCGAGCCGAAGGCGCCGGCCGCGGCAAGGCCAATTGCCCTGATCGCATTGCCCGCGGCAAAGCCGGGATGGAAATACATGTCGGAGCCGCCGGCATGCGGCCACTCGTTGAGACCACTGGAGGTATTGGCCGCGATCGCGATGGCGCTGGTCGCCTGGGCCTCGGAGAGGCCGAGCGCGAAACTTCCCGCGAGCGCTGCGCCCAGAGGGGCCACGAGGCCCGTCGGGCGATAGAGGCGTGCGAGGTCCGAGGTCAGCAGCGCGCGGCCGATCCGCGCGCCGGTCTCATAGCCGATGATGGCGGCCGCGAGCAGCCTGTCCCCGCGCAGCGGCGTCTGTTCCGACAGCGCGAGCAGGGCCGGCCAGATCACGACGCCGTGGTGCGCGATGCTGGCCGCATGCATGTCTTCCCGCACGAGGCCGTGCCCCATGACGGCATTGGCGAAGGCTGCGTCGGCCGGCGAGGAGAGCTGCGACGTCCCGATGATCGTTGCGCTGCCGCCGGCCTGCGCAATCGCAACCGCCTGGCGGCTCCAGGGATGATGGCCGGCCTCGAAGGCGCAGGACAGGAAGTCGAGCAGGCAGAGCTTTGCCTTGGCAATGACGTCCGGCCCGAAATCACCAATATCCAGCGCAAGCACGCTCCGCGCCATCTGGCGCGCAAGCGGGACCTTGCCTGATGCGGTCGGACCGATCGTCATCGCGGGTCGCTCTCCCTGAAAAGCGTGCGCGATCAGCCGCGCATCTCGACCCCGGCCCACTCCTCGAGCACCTTGGCGATCGAGGTGAAGTCGGATGAGGCGCCGTATTTGGCGTTGGTGATCGCGAGCATCTGCCGCACCACCGCGCCGCAGACCATCGGCACGCCCATCGCCTCGGCCTCGTCCACGCAGAGACGAACGTCCTTGTAGGAAAGGCCGGTGGCGAAGCCGAAATCGAAGGTGCCGGGCAGCACCGCGCGGGGGAATTTGTCTTCGGAGGCGCTGTTGCGGCCGCTGCTGGCGTTGATGATGTCGATCAGCACCTTGGCGTTGACGCCGCCCTTGACGCCCATCGCGACGGCTTCCGAGGTGATCACGAGCGCTGCGGCCGCCATCAGGTTGTTGGCGAGCTTGGCAGTCTGCGCCACGCCGGGCTTGTCGCCGGTGTAGAACAGCTTGCCAAAGTTCTTCAGGATCGGCTGCACGATGTCGTAAGTCGCCTGCGGGCACGAGACCATCACCGCCAGCGTGCCGTTGACGGCGCCCTTGATGCCGCCGCTCACGGGCGCATCGACCAGGGTCATCCCCTTGGCCTTCAAGCCTTCCGCAACGAGCTTCGCAGCGCCTGGACCCGACGTCGAGAGATCGATGACGATCTTCGCACGGTTGCCGCTGCCGATGCCGTCCTGGCCGAGCGCAACGGCCTTGACGATGTCGGGCGTCGGCAGGCTGGCGAGCACGATGTCGGAGCGTGAGGCGACGTCGGCCGGCGAGCTGGCGAGGAGCGCGCCGCGCTTGACCAGCGGCTGAGTCGCCTCGGCCTGCGTGTCATAGACGACGAGCGAATAGCCCGCGTCCATCAATCGTCCCGCCATCGGACCGCCCATGCGGCCCGTGCCGATTACGCTGAGAATCTCTCCCGCCATCGTCTGCTCCCTGTCGCGCGATCCCGTGACGGGCGCGCCTTCTTGATCTCGTTGGTCGATCGTTGTCGCCGGCCGGCCGTCTCGGCCGCCGTCGTCGTGGCAGCGGGGTCCCGCGCCAACGGGCCGGATTGTTATGATTGTCAGACAAGCTGTCAAGCATAACATTTTGGGGGTCGACAGTTTGCCGCGGATCGGCATAAGGTTCGAACAAAATGAGGAAGACGCCCCGCGTGCCGCCAGTCCCAATTCCGAGTGTGAGCAAGACGCTCGCCGATTTCGTCGCTGCCTCGTCATGGACGGACGTCGAGGCGCAGAGCCTTGAGGCGCGGCGATCGATTCTCAATTTCTTCGCGACGGCGCTCGGCTCCGCGCGCGATCCTGTCGTGATCGCGGCGATGCGCACGCTGTCGCCGTTCACCGGGGCCGCGACATCGACGGTCATCGGTCACTCGCAGCCGATGGATGCGTTGTGTGCATCATTTCTCAATGCCATCTCGGCCAATCTGCTCGACTTCGACGACACCCATCCCGAGACAATCATTCATCCGGCCGCGCCGGTTGCCGCGCCGATATTGGCGCTTTCGGAGATGCGCAAACTGTCGGGGCGGGATGTCTTGACCGCGTTTATTCTCGGCGTGGATGTGGAGTGCCGCATCGGCAATGCAGTCTCGCCGCGCCACTACGCGCGCGGCTGGCACATCACCTCGACCTGCGGGATTTTTGGCGCGGCGGCGGCGTGCGCGAAACTATTGGGCCTGCCCGCTGCGGGAATCGCAAACGCGATCGGGCTTGCGGCCAGCCAGTCGGCGGGCAATGTCGAGAACCTGCCCAGTGCCGCCAAGAATGTCAGCGTGGGCAACGCGGCTCGGAACGGATTGTTCGCGGCACTGCTGGCGCAGCAGGGCTACGAGGCATCGCCCCGCGCCATCGAGGGTCCGCTCGGCTGGGCGCGCACCATGGGTGACGAGCCCGATATTGCTCGCCTGCTCGACGGTCTCGGCAAGACCTGGGAGATTGCGAAGAACACCTACAAGCCGTATCCCGCCGGCATTGTCTTTCACGCGGTGATCGACGCCTGCCTCTCATTGCGCGAGCGCATTGGCGGGCGGGTCGACCAGATCGAGTTGGTGACGGTGCAGGGCTCGGCGCTGCTGCTCGCCCGCGGCGATCGCCCGGTCAATAACGAGCGCGATGCGCGCGTCAGCATCCATCATTGCGTGGCTTGCGGATTATTGCTCGGCGCGGCCGGGGTCGCCGAATTCGCGCATGAGACGGTGGTCCGGTCCGACATCGCGCAGCTGCGGCAGAAGGTCAGGGCGGTGCTCGATGGCGCGATGCCGGATGGCGCCGCGCGCGTGACGTTGCGCCTGTCGTCCGGTGAGGTCCTCACCGAGACCGTGATCGCGCCGCGTGGCAGTCTCGCCGCGCCGCTCACAGATCGCGACCTCGAGGCCAAGCTGCGCGATGGCGTGCGGACAGGTCGAAGCGATTGGGATGCGGACCGCGTCATCGACGCGATCTGGCGGCTCGATTCGGTCGACGACGTCGGCAATTTCCTGCAATCGCTGCGACCGGCATCGCGCTAATCAACTTCCAACTCAACTCTCTCAAGACCTGAAAGGGACGATCATGAGCAAGACCGAACTGTTCGAAAAGGGCCTCAAAGTTCGTAAAGAGGTGCTCGGCGAGGACTACGTCAACAAGTCGATTGCCGGGGCCGACGAGTTCACGCGCACCATGGCGGAATGGTCGACCGAATTCTGCTGGGGTGCCTTGTGGACGCGGCCCGGTGTCGACCGGCGCACGCGCTCGATCGTCAATCTGGCGATGCTCGGCGCACTGAACCGGCCGCATGAGCTGAAGCTGCACGTCAAGGGCGCCCTGAAGAACGGGCTGACCAAGGAGGAGATCAAGGAGATCCTGCTTCAGGTCGCGGTCTATTGCGGCGTTCCCGCCGGCATCGACGCCTTCCGCAATGCGCGCGAGGCCTTCAACGAGGTCGACGCGGCGGGTTCCTGAGCAAATCCATGGCTGACCCGGACTACGAGCTCTTTGCCATCCGCTACGCAACGCGGGAGGCGCAGCGGAGCGAGCACTTCATCAGCGGCGATCCGCATGACGGACCGATGCCGATGGACTATTTCGTGTGGCTGGCGCGGGGAGGCGGGCGCAGCTTCGTCATCGACACCGGGTTCAACGCGGAAGTGGCCAGGCAGCGCAGGCGGAGTTTCCTGCGCTGCCCGGTGGAGACGCTTGCCGCGTTCGATATCGACCCCGCCGACGTCGGGGACGTGATCCTCACCCATCTGCACTACGACCATGTCGGTAATTTCGACCGATTTCCGAACGCGCGATTTCATCTGCAGGAACGCGAGCTCGCCTATGCCACCGGTCGCTATATGCAATATCCGAGATTGTCGCATTCGTTCGAGGTCGAGGACGTCTGCGGGATCGTGCGGCTGAATTACGCGCGCCGGGTGCTGTTCTACGACGGCGACGCCGAGATTGCGCCCGGGCTGACGGTCCATGCGGCGGGCGGCCATTCCGCAGGCCTTCAATTCGTCCGCGTCAACACACGCCGCGGCCCTGTCGTGCTCGCCTCCGACGTCAGTCATTTCTACGAGAACATGACGAGCGAGCGCCCGTTCACGACGGCGTTTCATGTCGGCGACATGCTTGTCGGCTTCGACAAGCTGCGCGCCGCGGCGCCTGACGCGGACCACATCGTCCCCGGCCATGATCCGCTTGTCATGAAGCTCTACCCGGCGCCAAGCCCGGAGCTGAATGGGATCGCGGTTCGCCTCGACGTGGCGCCGGCCGCAACGCCGGCGTAACCGCGCGTCGCGGGTTCCAAGTCTGCCTCTGCACCGCGGCGGTTCGGAACCAAAGCCTTCGCCTTCGCATTCGCAATGGATCGCCGAATGCGCTTGATGGTGGAGGACGATGAGGGACAGCACGTCGGAAGTGGCCGAGATCAGGGAGGCCGTTCACCTCTGCATCGACATGCAGAACATTTTCGCCCCCGGCGGTCTGTGGGCGACGCCGTGGATGGAGCGTGTTCTGCCGACCATCGCCTCGATCGTTGCGCGCCACCAGGCCAGAACCATCTTCACGCGCTTCATCACGCCGCAGGATCCGGAAGATCGCCCGGGCCAGTGGCAGAGCTATTTTCATCGCTGGAGCCAGGCCACGCGCAAGCATCTGCCGCCATCCGCGCTCGAGCTCGTGCCCGCACTGAGCAAGTTCGTTCCGCCGGCTGCAATGATCGACAAGCCGGCCTATTCCGCATTCAGCAATCCCGCCCTCGCAGGCCGGCTGATCGACAAGAACGTCGGCACGGTCGTGATCTCGGGCGCCGAGACGGACGTCTGCGTGCTCTCGACGGTCCTGAGCGCTGTCGATCTCGGCTTCAGGGTCGTGATCGTCGAGGACGCCTTGTGCAGCTCGTCCGACGTCGGGCACGACGCGCTCATGACGATGTACCGCACCCGCTTTCACGGCCAGGTCGACCTGGTGACAACGGAAGAACTGGCCGAGTTCTGGCGGGAGTAGGGGGCGATCCGCTCAATTGACGTTGTCGGCGAGCATGTTGCGGACGGCCGTGGCGACGGCCGAAATGCCGCTCGCATCGTGCATCAGCGCGATCTCGCCCTGCTGGGCGTGGCGAATGGCATGCGCCATGACGCGCAGCCGTGGGTCTCCGCCACTGCGCCACATCCGGTCGGCCATCCTGGCCGCGCCCATGTGATGCTTGCTCATGGTCTCGACGAACACCGCATCGAACCGGTCCGCCGGCGCGGCCTTGACCTGTCGCATCTCGGCCTGAGCCAGGAAGCCCGGCATGGCGGCACGCTCTTCGGTGCTGCAGTCGGGCATCTCCGTGTCGAACCAGCTCAGCCACCAGTTCTCGAAAATCCTGATCTCGCCGGCCTGGCTCGCGACCATCAGCATCGCGAGCTTGCGCAGATGCGGGCCCTGGGCGCGCTCCACGGCGATCCGGGCCAGCTCGATACCCTGGGCATGATGCGCCGTCATGTGACGGATATAGGTCTGCTCCGCATCCCTGTCGCGGCCCATCCAGGGCGGCTCGTAGCCGTGGCTGCCGAACAACGCGATCGCGCCGAGCAGCGCCACCACGACCACCGCACCGGTGATCCAGGCATTGGTGAAACGGATGTCGCGCTCGGCTGCAGCGCCGCGCCTCCAGCGCAACCGGGCGAACAGAGGATACATCAGGGCCGAGGTGCCATGAACGAGCAGGCCGATCCAATAGGGCTGCTGCAGCGTGAACAGCGGCTGCCAGAACGGAAACAGCGGCACCAGCACGAACCACTCCGTGGCTGACGAGAACGCGGCCCAGGGCAGCGCGAGCAGCAGGATGGTCGCCGGCCGCAAGTCGGCGGTCCAGCGTCCGAGCACACCGAAGAACACCAGCGCCCAGGAAAAATCCGCCCATTGATGAAAGGCGATCCCGGTCAGGATCGCGCTCGATGACGGCTCTGCGCTGATCGCCCAGTCGCGCGCGGGAATGGCAGCGACCGTCATCCAGTCGACCGCGGCATCGCGGCCGATCCGGGCGGCGAAGAGCTGGCTGACGATGGTCGAGAAGGTGCTGCTGATCAGGCCGAGCGCGACGGCGGCAATCCAGCGCGAACGTCGTCGTCGCCCCTTGACCCGCGACAGGCCTTCGTCGGTGCGCCGCACTGCATTGGCAAGTGCTGGTCGCGGCTCTGCGTTCACGTCAGCTGCTTGAGCTTCTTCAGCGGGTTGAGCTTGCTCGGCCTGTCCTGTTCGTCACGGCCGCGCTCGGCCTCGGCCTTGCCGGCGTCGTGCAGATCCTGGTCGCCGATGATCTCGCCGACGGCTTGTCTGGTCTTGCCGACGATGCGTTGCTGGAGTGCCTTCGTCTTGCCCATGGCTTGTCTCCGAGGTGACCTGGCTTGTCTCCGAGGTGACCTGCCTCCAGACCCACGCCGCTAACCCCGGCGCCTGAAGGGGCGGTGAGCGCCGGGGTCGCGGTTTCGTGCAGTCTGCCTCCGGCAGGGGGGACGTCGGAGGCGTTGATCAGACTCTCTGGCTCGCGGATGGTTCCTCGCGGCCCTCAGCGCGGATCGAGCACGATGTTCACGCCTTCATTGCCCCGGAGCCGTGCTTCACCTCGTCAGGCCTTGGCCATGCCTTGGTCATGCTTTGGCGGGCGCAGCAATCTGCCTGGCCGCTGTTCTGACGCTCTCGATGCCCTTGGGGAAGCCGCTGCGGTTCGGATAAAGCTTGCGCCGTGCCTCGCGCGGCGGCCGCCTCGGCTTGGTGTCCTGCGCGGCGCGGTAGTCGAGCATGGCGATGCCGCCGACCATCAAGAGCGCCAGCGCGATGTTGCCCTTCTTGGGATTGTCGATTGTCAGCCCCGACAGCAGTGCGGCGGCATCGAGACCGTCGCCGCCGACGCGGGCCCACAGGCCGGCGTTCTTGTCGACCGACAGCGACATGATCCCGGCCAGGATCTCGCGCACGCCGAAGGCGCGGACCATGGTCTCATGGCCTTCCATGCCCAGCGTTTCCGTGACGCGTCTCGGCGCGAAGAATTCGACGACGCCAAGTCCGATGCTGAACCAGCCGAGCGCGCGGGCGAGCTGGTCTTCCGGCCGCTTCAGGCTCGGCCCGCCCTCGACAATCTTCGGGTCGCCCTTGGTGCGGACGATGTTGGAGAAATGAAACATGGCTTGCTCCTTCAGGGCCTCAGCACGACCTTGACGCAGGAGTCGCGCTTGTCGCGAAACACCTGGTACATCTCCGGTCCTTGTTCGAGCGGCACGGTGTGGGTGATGACGAAGGAGGGATCGATCTCGCCCTCCTCGATGCGGCGGAGCAGATCGTCGGTCCAGCGGTTGACGTGGGTCTGGCCGGTCCGCATCGTCAGGCCCTTGTTCATGAATGCGCCCATCGGCAGCATGTCGGACAGGCCGCTGTACACGCCAGGCACCGAGATGATGCCGCCGGGCCGGCAGACATAGATCATCTCGCGCAGCACGTGGGGCCGGTCGCTTTCCGCCATCACCATCTGCTTGGCGCGGTCGAGCAGTGTGTCGGGCAGGGAGGCCATCACGTGCGATTCCATGCCGACGCAGTCGATGCACTTTTCCGGTCCCCTGCCGTCGGTGAGATCGTTCAGCCGCTCCACCACGCTCTCGGTTTCGAAGTTGATGGTGGTGGCGCCGCCGGCTTCCGCCATGCTGAGCCGCTCGGGCAGGCAGTCGATCGCGATCACCTGGTTGGCGCCGAGCAGGATGGCGCTGCGGATCGCCATCTGCCCCACGGGACCGCAGCCCCAGATCGCGACGGTGTCGGTGGGCTCGATGTCGCATTGCACGGCGGCCTGCCAGCCGGTCGGGAAGATGTCGCTGAGGAATAGCAGCTGCTCGTCGGGAATGCCCGGTGGCACCTTGATGTGGGTGGCATCGGCATAGGGCACGCGGAGATATTCGGCCTGGCCGCCTGGATAGCCACCGGTCAGATGCGTGTAGCCGAACAGGCCGGCTGTCGTGTGTCCGAACACCTTGTCGGCCAGATGGCGCTTGCGGTTGGTGGTCTCGCACACGGAAAAATTGCCGCGCTTGCACTGGTCGCATTCGCCGCAGATGATCGTGAAGGGCACGACGATGCGGTCGCCCTTCTTCAGCTTGCCGTCGACGCCGGAGCCGACCTCGACCACTTCGCCCATGGTCTCGTGGCCCATGATGTCACCGGGCAGCATGCCCGGAATGAAATTGTGGAAGAGGTGCAGGTCGGAGCCGCAGATGGCGCAACTCGTGACCTTGATGATGGCGTCGCGCGGGTCCTGGATCTCCGGATCGGTGACGGTGTCGCAGCGGATGTCCTCCTTGCCGTGCCAAACCAGCGCCTTCATCTTTCCATTCTCCCGACTGAACCAGTTTGGCATCTAAGTCGAGGGGTGAACGATGGTTGCTACGCCGCGCAAATTCTTCGCACTGCACCGGCTGGCGCAAATCGCAACGCGGATAGGAACGAGAGCGCAGGGCAGTGATTGGGCGTGATCAACGTCAAGCGAGGACACGCTCATGCCCGCCAATCAACTCGCAATCGTCACCGGCGCTTCCACCGGTATCGGCCTGGAACTCGCAAGGTGCTGTGCCCAGGCGGGTTTCAACCTCGTTATCGCGGCTGACGAGCCGATGATCGAGCGGGTGGCGGTCGATCTGCGCAGGCTCGGCGTCAGCGTGGAGGCCGTTGAAGCCGATCTCGCCACCACCGATGGCGTCGACAGGCTCTGCGCCGCGGTCGGCGACCGGCCGATCGATGCGCTGCTGGCCAATGCCGGCGTCGGCCTCGGCAAGGCGTTCCTCGATCAGGACTTTGCCAGGATCAAGCATCTCGTCGACACCAACATCACCGGCACGCTCTATCTGATCCATCGCGCCGGCAACGAGATGCTGCGGCGCAAGTCGGGGCGCATCCTGATCACGGGCTCCATCGCCGGCTTCACGCCCGGAAGTTTCCAGGCGGCCTATAACGCCAGCAAGGCGTTCCTGGACTCATTCTCCTTCGCGCTGCGCGAGGAGCTGCGCGACAGCGGCGTCACCGTCACCTGCCTGATGCCGGGCGCCACCGAGACCGAGTTCTTCCGCCGCGCCGACATGATGGACACCAAGGTCGGCACCGAGAAGAAGGACGGCGCATACGACGTCGCCAAGGCCGGCTTCGATGCGATGCTGCGCGGCGAGTCCGATGTCGTCACGGGGCTGAAGAACAAGATCCAGACCACGGTTGCCAACGTGACGCCGAACGAGATGCTGGCCCGGCAGCATCGCAAGATGGCCGAGCCGGGCACGGCGAAGTCGTAGAGCGAGGTCGTCGCAATTTCTGCGGCGCTGCGCGGCTGAACGGGCGGACCGGCAAAAGGAGGCAAGCCGATTCACATAGCCTCGATTCACATAGCCTAATGCGCGGCGGCCCCGAAGCGGTCACATTGTGTGGGCTGGAGAGGGGCTGCGATGGCGATGGACCGCATCGAACGGGCCTTTGTCGCGACTGCGATCACGGGTTTTCTCGTGATGACGGTGGCCGTTGCCTGGATGATGATGAGCTGACGCGGGAAGGGCTTGCCGTCTTGCGCGTCGCGCTACCTTACGCCGCCGTCGTCCTGTGCCTGGCAGTGACCGTCTGGCTCGCCTTCGCGCATCTGCTCTGATCCGCGCCTGGTTGCGGGCTCGCTCAGCGCAGCCGGTTCAGGCGATGATTGCTGCGGCCACGCCGGTTGACCGTCGAGGAGGCTCGCCAAATTCTGGACCATGGCTACGACATCGATCGGCTTCTCCCAGATCGGCACGTCCTGGAATTCCGGCTCGATGCTGATCCTGTCGTAGCCCGTGGTGAACACGAAGGGCACCTGGCGTGCCCTGAGCTCCCGGGCGATCGGAAAGATCGGCTTTGCACGGATGTTCACGTCGAGCACCGCGGCATCCAGAACGCCGCCATCGTGCAGCATCTCGATTGCATCCTCGATATGGCCGACCGGACCGGCGATCTCCGCGCCGAACGCGCGCAGCGCCTTGCCGATGTCATCGGCAAGAAAATATTCGTCCTCCACGACGAGGATGCGGTGTCCCGTCAGCGGCGCGCGTTGACGAGACGACGAGGGTAATACGGACATGATCCCTCCGGCGAGCCTGCCGACCGATGGGAAAACCAAGGGTCGGGGCCGGCGTTTACCAACGAGGGAGGCCAAGGCGGGTTCCAAGGGCAAACGCGACTCCTTCGTCATTTGCCTTTGATCCGTTGGGAGAATATCGATTTCTGCTATTGGTAGGAGCCGGTGCACGCCGGGCATGTCGAGCGTCCCGAGCGAACTGCACGCCCCAGACGAACTTCCAGGCTACTTTCGAGGAGTTCGAGAGCAGCCCTGAGCAGCTGAAACCGTCCACGAGGAAGACCAGTCTCTCAACGAGGAGTTACATTTGGCCCACGAGGAGATCGGAACCTCGCCTGAGGAGTTGCAGTCGGTCAACGAGGAGCTGACCTCCGTCAACGGCGAGCTGACGCACCGTGTCGAGGAGTTGACGCGCGCCACCCGCGATCTCAGGAATTTCCTGGAGAGCACGCGCATCGCGACCGTCTTTCTCGACAATGATCTTCGCGTGATGAACTTCACACCGGCGATTACCCAGGTGCTGCATCTCGTCGAGACCGACACGGGCCGCCCCATCGGTCACATCAAGGCGCGCATCCCGATCGAGGATCTCTACGACGACATTCGCCGCGTGCTGCGTACGCTTGCGAGCGCCGAGCGCGAGCTGAGCGCGTCGGACAGCGGCACGCGCTACATCGTGCGCATCCTGCCTTATCGCAGCACCGACGATGTCATCGCCGGCGTCGTCATCACTTTCATCGACGTTCCGGCGATCACCCGCGCCGAGGAGCGCCAGCGCCTGCTGCTGGCCGAGCTGCAGCACCGCGTCCGTAATACGCTTGGCGTGGTGCGCTCCATCGCCCGCCGTTCGGCCGAATCCGCCACCACTGTCGAGGAATATGCTTCTCATCTCGACGGACGGCTCAACGCATTTGCCCGCACCCAGGCGCTGGTGACACGCGATCCGGAGGGCGGTGTCGACCTGGAATATCTCGTGGTCGAGGAGCTTCTCGCCTATAATGCCCGCGAGGGCGAGCAGATGCGGGTCTCAGGTCCCAAGGTGCGCTTCCAGCCCAAGGCCGCCGAAACGTTCGCGCTCGCGATCCACGAGCTAGCGACGAACGCGCTGAAATATGGCGCCTTGAGCCAGCCGAGCGGACATGTTGAAATCTCCTGGCGCCTCGATGAAGGCACCCAGCCCGCGGAGCTGGTGTTCAAATGGCGCGAGTGCGGAGGGCCACAGGTCAAGCCGCCGCTTCGAAAGGGTTTTGGCACGGAGCTTCTGGAGCGTACGCTCGCGTTCGAGTTCAAGGGGCAGACCACCCTGGCATTCGACCCCGCGGGGCTGCAATGCACGATCGCCATTCCGCCGAGCAAGCGCACGTTCCACACACCGGCGGTGGCTGATTGATGCCCTTGTCGACCTCCGATCGCAGCCTCGTGGAGCTGGTCATTCGCCGGCTGACCGTGCTGCGGCCGTTGTCGACGGAGGCCCGTGCGTCGCTCGAATATGCGTTGCTCGAAGGTCTCGAGCGCGTCGGGGCGAGTGAAGACCTGATCTCGGAGGGCGATCCCGTCGATAGCGTCCGGGTGGTGCTATCGGGCTGGCTCTGCCGCTACAAGACGCTCGAGGACGGCCGGCGCCAGATCGTCAATTTCATCTTTCCGGGCGAGAGCTGCGACGCGCACGCGTTCTTGCTCCCCGTGATGGACCATTCCATCGCGACAATGACGCCAGTGGTCTACGCCGAGATCAAGCGCGCGCGTTTCGAGAGTCTGACGATGGGCGATCGCTCGCTCGCCGAAGCGTTCTGGTGCGAGACCCTCGTCAACAACGCCATCCAGCGCGAATGGGCCATCAACCTCGGTCGCCGCACGGCCCTGGAGCGGGTGGCGCATCTGTTTTGCGAGATATTCGAGCGGCTTCGTCCCGTCGGGATGGTCGACGGCAATTCCTGCGTCATGCCGGTCACGCAGATGGACCTTGCCGACGCTACCGGGCTGTCGGTGGTGCACCTTAACCGGACCGTGCAGGAGCTGCGTGCGTCGGGCTTGATCGTGCTGCGCGATCGGACCCTGACCATCAACGATCTCGACGCGCTCAAGGCAGCGGCGTTGTTCGCGCCGAACTATCTGCAACTCTATCGACTCACTTGATCAGAGTGGGACGGCTGGTTTGGCCGAGGCTTTCGATGCGCCCGGGATTGACCGGCTCGGGCCCCTGAAACGCGTTGGATTCGGCTCGCTTGCGATACTCCTCCGCCATTTCCAGCAGCGCAGTTCGCGTTTCGGGTGAGGAGCTGAGAGCGGCCTGGCTCTCGCAGGTTTTCTGCAGTCGGCGATAGTTGTCCATCTGCGCCAATCCCAGGCGGTCCTACCACGTTCCTAAATTAGCAGATTTGGCCACCGACTAATTTAACCCATGTTACGCAAGCGAGCTTGTCTTGCAGCAGTCTCTTCCTCCTTCTGACCCCGGCAAGCAACCGTTCCGCTTCTGGAACGTTGTGGGAGCGTCGCCTATGCGCGATGACCTCAATCGGTGAGAACGCAACGGAGCGCTCCGACCCAGTGATCAGGGAGAACGCCCATGTTGACGCGGCGTCGAGTGAAGCTGACGGATCCGCTGGAGATACGTCTGGCCGTCGAAGCGGAGCGGCTGCGCGCGGAAGCCAGATCGCTTCCGCCCGGAGCGGCTCGCGACGAGATGTTGCGCAAGGCGCGCCAGGCGGAGACCGGGTCCCAGATGAGCGAGTGGCTGCGGTCGCCGGGGTTGCAGCCGCCGGATTGACGCCGGCTTGCCCTGTCCGTGTGAACGGAGCGAAGCGTGCCGCAGGTCTGGCTGCACCGCCGGGAACGGGTTAGATGTCGGCGCGTACCGATGCGCTGGTGTCGTGGGCAGAAACCGGAAAAATGAGCGCCACGTCCATCGTCCCCGTTGTGTCCGGTTGTCACCCGGCGGTGCCTTCGTCAACGCCGCTTCGCGGCTTTGGTTCGCCGGTTGTAGGGTGAGCGATTGACGGGTCGCAGCGAAATCCCTTCGCGCTGCGCCTTGCTGCGAATGGCCGCGACCGGGCGCTGAAGCTTGATGCTCATCACGCCGGTCGGCGTGTTTCCCTTCGCGAGCTGCTTCAGCTTGCTCACATCCGAGGCTGTCCAGGGCTGGCGCGCGCGGCGCTTATACGCGGGATTTGCCTTGCGCGGTCCCTTGCGGCCGATCGGTGAGCCCGGCCGCTTCCATGCTGCTTTTGCCATGACGATCCTCCTTCAAGTCCTTCTTGAACAAGCGAATCAGCAATTCGGTTCCGGCGCAGTCGATTGTCGTGACGAACGGCACGCGAGAGCGAGTGACGATGCCGTGCGGCCGTCCTCGCGCAAAATCGCGCAGCGTTAACTTTTTGAAATGCCGGAACCCGCCGTCGCGGCCGAAGCTGAAAACCATTGCCCGGCCGGGCCGCCCCCAAGCGGCAAGCCACTCGAGTGACAAGAGAACCCGGGCCCCGGCGCCCGATCCCCGCCGGGGCCGATTTCCGTCCAACCGAATAGCCGTGAAGTCCAATGACCACCAAACGCAACCGCAACAAACAGACCCGATCGCTCCAGGAGCGATTGGCCGCATTTGCCGAAAACGCCCGCGAACGCGCGCGCAGCCTGCCGCCTGGCAGGGAGCGCGAGATGCTGCTGCGGCGCGCCAAGCAGAACGAAGTGACCTCGAACCTGACGGACTGGCTGAGCGCACCGGTCTGCACGAGACGAGGAGAATGACGATGCGCAGCTTCAAGCACTACCGCGCGTTCCAGATCGACCCGGATGGGTATGTGTTCGGATGCATCAATCTCGTCTGCGTCAATGACGAGGAGGCCAAGCGCGAGGCCGCTTCGCTCGTGCTCGGCCACCGCATCGAGCTGTGGCGGCTGGACCAGCGGATCGCGAAATTTGATGCGCCGCAGGACGTGGCGCGCCAGTAGCGGCAAGGAACCGGGTGCTGCCCCCCGGGTTGGTCGGATGATACCGACTTCGCCGGGAGCCTGCATGACGGACGCTGAAATTCGCAAAGGAATGCCGCCCGTCAAGC
This sequence comes from Bradyrhizobium sp. CCBAU 65884, assembly GCF_028128835.1. NCBI lineage: Bacteria > Pseudomonadati > Pseudomonadota > Alphaproteobacteria > Hyphomicrobiales > Nitrobacteraceae > Bradyrhizobium > Bradyrhizobium sp. CCBAU 65884. The sequence goes on from NZ_LBJU01000087.1 coordinate 31,093, forward strand.
TGTCGCGCGAGGAGTTCGAGCGCCGCTACAAGCGTCAGTTCATCGATCCCGCCTTTGCCCCGCTGCAGCGCGAGCTCGATGCCGTCGTCGGTGCCGCCTGGGACGCCTATAGCCATTCGCGCAAGGCGCCGTTGACGCGGAAGGCGGGCGCGGGTTTCTCCGATCCCGACTACGACATTGCCGTCGACTGGCTCGATGCGCGCGCGAAAATCCTATCCGCGCAGCGCCGGCACGACGATGCGCAGGAGACGCCGCGCATTCTCGTCATCAACGGCTCCGCCCGCAGCGAGCACACCTGTCCGGGCGAGATGTCCAAGACCTGGCGTCTGGTCGAGCTGGCTGAATCGGTCTTCGTCGAGATGGGATTTGCCGTGGACATCCTCGATCTCTCTCGCCTGGCTTCGGAATTCGGCAAGACCATTCATCCCTGCAAATCCTGCGTCTCGACCGCGATGCCGCTCTGCCACTGGCCGTGCAGCTGCTATCCGAACTATTCGCTGGGGCAGACCGGCGACTGGATGAACGAGATCTACCCGCTGTGGGTCGCCGCGCACGGCATCCTGATCGTGACCCCGGTGAATTGGTACCACGTGCCTTCCGGACTCAAGGCGATGATGGACCGCATGGTCTGCGCCGACGGCGGCAATCCCGATCCGACCTCGACGCATGGCAAGAAGGCCGACGCGGCCAAGGCGATGGAGCTGAAGGGCTGGCCCTATCCGCGCCATCTCGCCGGCCGCCATTTCGGCGTGGTCGTTCATGGCGATGCCGTCGGTGCCGAGGGCGTGCGCCGCGCCTTGTCGGACTGGCTGACCGACATGCAGCTGATCTCGGCGGGCCGCTTCGCCGAGCTCGACGGCTATGTCGGCTACATGGAGCCATATGCCGTTTCGCATCGCGAGCTCGATGACGACGGGGAATTCCAGCAGGAGGTGCAGAACGCGGCGCGCGCGCTCGGCAACGCAGTCCGGCTGGCCAGGAGCGGGTGCCTCCAGGAGCCCGGGACCGGGTTGCAGGACCCGAATCCCAAATGACCGGCGCGCGGTTTGATTGCCTGGTCGTCGGCGGCGGCCCCGCCGGGCTGATGGCCGCGATCTATCTGGCACGCTTCCGCCGCAGCGTCTGCGTCGTGGACACTGGCGCCAGCCGTGCCGCGCTGATCCCCCGCAGCCACAACGTTCCCGGCTTCGTCCACGGGCTATCAGGTTCTGACTTGATCGCGCGCATGTCGGCGCAGTTGGGCGAGCTCGCCGTCGAGCGCGTGGAAGCCGAGATCACCGCCTTGCAGCGGCGCGACAACGGCTTTCGGGCGATCTGGAACGGCGGCGCGCTTGAGGCCACCACCATCATCCTCGCCAGCGGCATCGTCGACAGCCATCCGCCGTTCGAGCAATGGCGCGCCGCGGTCGCGGACGGGCTGCTGCGCTATTGTCCCGTCTGCGACGCCTTCGAGGTGATCGACCGCCGCATCGGCGTCGTTGGCCCGCTTGGCCGGGCCGCCGGCAAGGCGCTGTTCCTGCGCGGCTACTCGCGCGAGGTGACGCTGCTCGTGACCGGACAGGACGACGACGAGGAGAGCGCGACAGCGGAGCTGGAAGGGGCCGGCATCGACATCGTGTTGGCGCCCGACCTGCGCTTGCGGCGGAGGGTGGGGGGCCTCGAGGCCGTCCTGGTTGATGGCCGCACGATGCAGTTCGACACGGTCTACCCGGCGATGGGTGCCGAGGTGCGTTCGCAGCTCGCGGTCTCGCTGGGCGCCCAGCATACCGGGGAGGGCTATCTGAAGGTCGACGACCATCAGCGCACTTCGGTAGACGGCCTTTACGGCATCGGCGACGTCGTCACCGACCTGCATCAGATCTCGGTCGCATTCGGCCACGCCGCGCTTGCCGCCTGCACGATCCACCACAGCCTGCCGCGGCGCCTGGCGTGACCGGGAACGAAGGGCGCGGCTTCGCCTTGGTCGAGCGGGACGCGCGACATCGACGCGCGATGCCGGCCTGAAGGCCGCTTCTCATGCGCTTCGTGCCGCGCGTCGCAGCGACTGCGGCGGCTGACCGAAGGCGCGGATGAAGGCTCTGCGCATCCGCTCGGGGTCGCGAAAGCCGGTGGATTGAGCGACGCGCTCGATGGCCTCTCCGGAGGACTGCACCCGCTCGCGCGCCACCTCGACCCGCAAGCGCTCGACCGCCTTGGTCGGCGTGGATCCGGTCTCCGCGGTGAAGGAGCGGACGAAATGCCGTGCGCTCAATCCGGCGCGTTCGGCCAGCGCCTCGACCGTGAGATGCGCATCCAGATTCTCGCGCACCCATGAAAGAAGGCTGCCGAAGCGGCCGTTCGGCGTCTTGAGCTCGAGCAAGCTCGAGAACTGCGATTGTCCGCCGCTGCGCCGATGATAGAGCACCAGCTGCCGCGCGGTCGCTTGCGAGACCTCCTCGCCATGGTCCTGCGCGATCATGGCGAGCGCGAGATCAATCCCGGCCGTGATGCCGGCCGACGTCCATACCCGATCGTCGCGGATGAAGATCTGGTCCGGTTCGAGCCTCACCTTCGGATAGCGTCCGATGAAATCGCGGGTGCAGGACCAGTGCGTGGTGGCGCAGCGGCCGTCCAGCAGTCCCGCCTGCGCGAGAAGATAGGCGCCGTTGCAAACGCTGGCGATGCGCACGCCGCGGCTCGCCAGCCGCTGAATGAAAGCGATCGTCGTCTTGCAGCGCGCCGCGGCTTCCACGCCCTCGCCACCGGCCACGAACAGCGTCGTGACCGAGCTTGCCGATCGCAGATTGCGCGCCAGCATCTCGATGCCCGACGAGCTGCGCACGGCGCCTGCTTTCGTTGCGACCGTGATCAGGCGCGGCGCATTCGGCGTGTGACGCCTGGCGATCTCGAACACCGAGATCGGACCGGCCGCGTCCAGCAACTGGAATTCAGGAAAGATCAGGAAGCCGATCATGGGCGTGTCCAGAATTGAGGGAATTAAGCCATTTCGACCACAAGGCCAACATGGCAGGCTGCAACCGTCAAGCGCGTTGTCGAGGTTGGACATGTCGGGCCCGTTGCAGATCGGTCTTCTGGTTTTTCCGCGCGTCACCCAGCTCGATCTCACTGGTCCGGCCCAGGTCTTCTCCAGCCTGCCTGACGTGACCGTGCATCTGATCTGGAAACGCATCGAGCCCGTGCCGAGCGATTCCGTGATCGCGCTGATGCCGACTGTCACCTTCGCCGATTGTCCGCAGCTCGACGTGATCTGCGTCCCCGGCGGCTACGGCACCGACGAGCTGATGCTGGACGAGGACGTTCTCGCCTTTCTGCGAAAACAGGAGAAGGGCGCGACATACGTGACGTCGGTCTGCACCGGCTCGCTGGTGCTCGGCGCCGCCGGCTTGTTGAAGGGATATCGCGCGGCCACGCATTGGACCGCGAGGGATGCATTGCCGTACTTCGGAGCCGAGCTGTCGCAGGAGAGGGTCTGCATCGACCGCAATCGCATGACGGGCGGCGGCATCACCGCCGGCATCGACTTCGCGCTCACCCTGGTGTCGATGTTGCGAGGCCGCGCCGCGGCGGAGATGATCCAGCTGCGCATGGAGTACAATCCCGCACCACCCTTTGCGGCCGGCTCGCCGGACACGGCGCCGGCGGCGATCGTCGCTGCCATGAAGGAACGGGTTGCGCCTGCGCAGGCACGGCGGCTGGAGTTCGTCAGGAAGGCCGTCCAGCGGCAGGGATAGCGAGCCAGCTTCGACCGGCCGCGCGCCGCGTGGATCGGCGCTCGGTGTGCGGTCGGCGAGGGCACATCGATCGATCATCGCGACATGCTGTCGCGATGCTGAAGCGGAGGGGGCAATGGCGCCTTGTCGTGTTGGAGAATTGCTATCGTCGCGCAGCCGGCTTTGCCGCTTGACCTTCGGCCTCATCCTGGCGCTCGGTCCGGCAGTGCTCGCCGAGCGGAGCGTCGCCGCCGATTTCTCCGGTGGCGTGGTCAGGATCGGCATCATCAATGACCAGGCCGGACCGTTGTCGGACCTGGCCGGGCCCGGCTCCGTCGTCGCCGCGCGGATGGCCGTGGACGATTTTCAGCGCGCAACGCCGGGGCTGAAGGCCGAGATCGTCGTCGCCGACCATCAGAACAAGCCGGATATCGGCGCCCAGATCGTCCGCAAATGGTTCGACGTGGATGGCGTCGACATGATCGCCGACGTCGGAAACTCCGCGGTCGCGCTCGCCATCCAGTCGATCGCACGCGACAAGAACAGGATCGTGATCTATTCGGCGGTCGGCACCACCGATATCGGCGGCAAGCAATGCTCGCGCACCGGCCTGATGTGGCTGCACGACAATTACAATCTGGTCGCCGGATCGGTCCGAAAGCTGGTGTCGCAAGGCTATGACAGCTGGTTCTTCATCGCGTCAGACTACGCGTTCGGACGCAATATGGTCGAGGTGTCCCAGCGCGTGCTGGCGGCGGCAGGGGCCAAGTCGCTCGGCGCGGTCTTTCATCCGCTCGGAAATGCCGATTACGGCTCCTTCCTGCTGCAAGCCCAGGCTTCCAAAGCCAAGGTGGTTGCGTTCGCCAATGCCGGCGAGCAGCTCGTGACCTCGATGAAGCAATGGAACGAGTTCGGAATGAACGCGGGGCCGCAGAAGGCCGTCGCCGAGCTGATGTTCCTGACCGATGTGCACGCCATGGGGGCCGAAACGGCCAAGGGCCTGACGACCGTCACTGCCTGGTATTGGGCGCTCAACGAGGAAACGCGCGCGTTCGCCCAGAGGTTCTACAAGCTTCACAACGCCATGCCGACCGCGCCGCAGGCCGCCGTCTACTCCGCCGTGTCGCAATATCTGAAAGCCGCTTCTGCGGCCGGGACGGACGAGACCAACGCTGTTCTGGAGCAGATGCGCGCGATGCCGGTCGACGATTTCTACGCGCGCGGCGCGCGGCTGCGCGCCGACAACAAGCTGGTGCATGATTTCTATCTCGTCGAGGTCAAGAAGCCCTCGGACGTGAAGACGCCGTGGGACTATTACAACGTCGTCGAGAAGATACCTGCCGAGGACGCCTTTCTGCCGCTGAGCGACAGCGAATGCCCGTTGCTCAAGACGTCACGAAACTAGCTGCGTCAAAGAAAGGGGCGGCCGGCCGCTTCAGCCATATTCCTCGCCGATGCCGTATTCCCGGTAGATCTCCAGCGGGTCGAGGTCGGGAAACAGGCGGCATTTGGCCTGGGCGAGGTGCAGGCTCACCGCCGCCGGCTCCTTGCCGTTCGCCAATATCTTGCGGATGTCGTCCATATGCGCGTTCGGCTGGTGCTTCGGTTCGAGCTGCTCCAGCGCGACCAGGGCGGTCGCGAGGGCCTCGGTCAGAACCCAGTCGTCGTGGCCGGTGATTCCCTTCTTCGGCATCGGCAGACCTCAGATGTGGCGGCAGCGTCCAGTCTATCGCGACTTTCGCCAAATCGCCATTGAGCCGTAGCGGGTGCGCTGCGTCAGGGCAGGCCCACCGCCATCGTCCGGCTTGCATTATGGCGGCGTGTGGCTAAAAGGCGGCGACTTGCAGTATCCTTGTTGAAACAAAGTTGGCGTAGACGGGCCGTCACAACCCAGCTCCCGGTCTGGGTCCCGATCCCGAATCTCGCAGCACGATCCGGCTGCGCACCCCTCAAGGCTCGAGCCAGCATGGTTTTTCTCAGCTTCGTCTACCGCTTCATCACCAACTTCGCGTTCATGGCGGTGGTCTATTTCAGCCTGAACTTCATGGAGAAATATCCGAACCGGGCGATCCTGGCGATCCTGGTGCTGATCTATGCGGCGATGCGTGCGGTCTCGACGCTGCGCGCGTTCTACTTCTTCCAGAAGATCGAGAAGCTGGAAGCCGAGACGCGGCGGCTTCAGGGCCCGATCAATGACGGCTCCGGGGGAACGAATGCGCGCAAGCAGGTGGTCGCCGACGTGGCCCGGCTGCGCCGCGACGGCGAGCTCAAGTCCTATATGGACCTGTTCTTCCTGGCGCTGATCGTGCTGCTCTGCGTCGCCGCCATCATGCGGCAATAGGTAGGGACTAAGCGCGCTTCTTCAGACTGGCGATGCGGGTCGAGCGCGGCGTGGCGCTCTTGGCCTGCGTGGCAGGCTTGGGTGCGACCGGTGCCGCATGCGCGGTGTGCCGAACCTGGGACTTGGCCGTCTTGCCCTTTGCCGCCTTGCCCCTGGCCGCATGCGGCGTCTCGGCCGCCATTGCCAGCCGGGTCGCGGCGCGCCGCGACAATGTCGTCGACAGCAGCACCTCGACCGAGCCTTCGGGGATCGCAAACAGCGCGCGGCTGGGCACGGGCAGGGCGGACGCGACGTCCATCTGACCCTTGGTCCGGCGCGGCAGCAGCGGCTGATGCTCGGTCTGCGCATTGAGGTCGCCGAGCGAGGGCGCCGGCAGCGTCCTGGTCTGCGTGAACACGAAGCTCGGAACGGAAGGCCAGCGCGCGATCGGCACGGTCTCGGTCGGCGGATGCAGCAGCCATTCCACCGGCGTGGTCGGCGTCGCTGGCCGGTCGGCGGTCGCGGGCACCACATGCACGATGCGATAGCCGCGCGCTTTGAGGTCGCGGATGATTTTTGGCAGCGCCGCCACCGTCCGCGCCTGGATGTCGTGCAGCAACAGGATGCCCTTGCCCTTGGCCTCCAGCCGCTGGATCGCGAGCTGATAGACGCGGTCGGACGACACATGGCGCCAGTCGTCGGCCGGGAAGTCAGCGCTCCACACCTGGATGCCGCGCGAGATCAGATGGTGCTCGACGCCTTCGGCGCGCATCAGGCCGGGAATGCGGAAGAACGGCGCCAGCTTGGACGGATCGGTCATCGCGGCCGAGGTCCACTCGATGCCGCCATTGATCTCGGCCTCGGCCTTCTCGATCGGCATCCGGTCGAAGGTCAGCGGATGGTTCATGCTGTGGGTGCCGACCGTGTGGCCCGCCGCCACCAGCTTGCGCACGCCTTCGGGGTTCGCCTTGGCCTGGCTGCCGATGATGAAGAAGGTCGCCTTGATGCACTCGTCGTCGAGCATCTTGAGGACCTGGTTGGAATATTTCGGCAGCGGACCGTCGTCGAAGGTCAGGACGACCTCATGATCCCTGAGCGGCAGCGTCTCGCGGTACTGCATGGTGCCGATCAGCGGATGCTCGTGCGGATCGACCACCAGGGTGCGGGACGTCCCGAGCGCGTCGGGATGGCCCGGGCAGTCGGCTGCAAGCGCCGCCGGCGATCCGATGGTCGAACATCCAAGGAATCCGCCGAGGCAAAGGACGATCCACGATCGCGTCCGCAAGACAACGCTACTTCCGATCATGAACCCCGTCTGCCCTCATGTGCGATTGCCGCCATAGTAGGTCGGAGACATCAGGAAACGGTTCAGGCCAAAGAACCTTTCCCGTCACAAAGTCCCCATCCATTTGCATGGGGTATCATGAACAGAGTGTTAATAGGGCCCAAATCACCCCATTTTGCGCCGGCGTGACATTCCGGCATCAGCGCGCATCGGCATTCTTCTGCGGGCCTGCCGGCGCGATGTGGACCACCCGATAGCCGTTCTCCCTCAGATACCGCAGGAAGGCCGGCATGATCGCCGCGGTGCGCGCCTTGGGGTCGTGGAAGAGGACGATGCCCTTGCCGCTAGCTGCGAGGCGCTCCGTGACCAGCTTCAATTCCTGCTCCGGCGTCATCTCGTTCCAGTCGCTGGCCCAGAGGTCGGCGCCGAACACGACGATGCCACGGGATTGGAGCAGGTCGAGCTGCGCTTGCGTCCCCTGGAAATAGGGAAAGCGGAAGAACGGCGTCGAGGGCGTCGCCGTCGAGCTGCCGTGCAGCGCCATCTCGACGGCCGCGACGCCGCGGTCGACCTCGCTCTTGGCCTTGTCGAACGGGATCCGCGCCATGAACGGATGCGAGAAAGTGTGGTGGCCGATGGTGTGGCCCTCGCGGGCGATGCGCTTGACCATGTCGGGATGCTGGCTGGCGTGGAGGCCGATCAGGAAGAAGGTCGCGCGCACGCATTCCTGCGCCAGCGCCGCCAGCACCTTCGACGTCGTCGGCGGGTTCGGCCCGTCGTCGAAGGTCAGCACGACCTCGTGATCGGCCAGCGCAAGCGTCTGCGGAAAGCTCTTCAAGCCCACGCGCGGCGTGGTCTTGGCATCGACGCTCAGCACGCGCGAAGTGCCGAGCGCGTCCTTGCGCGGACACTCGGCGGCCACGGCCGAAGCGACGCCGATCAAGGCCGCGAGGGCCGCGCCCGATGACATCGAGGTCCACCTCAGTCGAAGCATCTTTGTCATTGCGCTCGGAGTTGCCTTGTGGGTATTGCCTGACCGTCAGCCCAGACCATTCGTTCCAACCTGTCAAACGGCGAGGCGCGCCATGGATGAACATATGGACGTTGCCCGATCCGCCGCGGACTCGGTACTCGACCACGTGCCGATGCGCAATGAAGACGGCGATATCAGGCACGAATTCGTCGAGGAGGTCGCCCATGCGATCGAGGCCGGCGACAGCGCCTCGCTACGCGCCTGCGTCGCCGAGCTGCACGAGGCCGATCTCGGCGATCTCATCGGCGCTCTGGAGCCCGACGACCGCGTCCGCTTGGTCGAGCTGACCGGGCGCGATTTCGACTTCTCCGCGCTGAACGAGCTCGACGAGGGCGTGCGCGAGGAGATCCTCGAGGAACTGCCGCCGGAGACCGTCGCGGAAGGTGTTCGCGAACTCGAATCCGACGACGCCGTCGAGCTGCTCGAGACCCTCGACCAGGCCGAGCAGGAGGAGATCCTCGAGAAGCTGCCGCTCAAGGAGCGCGTCGCGCTCGAACGCAGCCTGCTGTATCCCGAGAATTCCGCGGGCCGCCGGATGCAGACCGAGTTCATCGCGGTGCCCCAGGATTTCACCGTCGGGCAGGCGATCGACTACATGCGCGAGACGCCGGATCTGCCCGACCGCTTCTACGAGATCTACGTCGTCGACAAGGACCAGCACTGGCAGGGCGCAGTCCCCCTCGACGTGCTGCTGCGCGCGCGCCGGCCGGTGCCGCTCACCGAGCTCACCGACGAGGACCGCCGCCGCGTCTCCGTCCTGGAGGACCAGGAAGAGGTCGCGCGCATGTTCGGCAAGTATAATCTCGTCGCAGCTCCCGTGCTCGACACCCAGGACCGCCTCGTCGGCGTCATCACGGTCGACGACGTCGTCGACGTCATCGAGGAGGAGGCGGACGAGGACCTCAAGGCGCTGGGCGGCGTCACCAGCGACGAAGAGCTGTCGGATACGTTCCTGACGATTGCGCGCGCGCGGTTCAACTGGCTGCTGGTCAATCTCGCCACCGCCTTCCTGGCGTCCTCGGTGCTCGGCCTGTTCGAGGGCCAGCTGGAGAAGATGGTCGCGCTCGCCGTGCTGGCGCCGATCGTGGCGAGCCAGGGCGGGAACGCCGCGACCCAGACCATGACGGTGGCGGTGCGGGCGCTGGCGACGCGCGAGCTGGGCTCCTCCAATGCCTGGCGCGTGGTGATGCGCGAGGCGCTGGTCGGTCTCGTCAACGGGCTCGCCTTCGCCGTGATCACGGGGATTGCGGCGGTCGCCTGGTTCAAGATCCCCGGCCTCGGCATCGTCATCGGCCTGGCGATGGTGTGCAACCTCATCGCCGGTGCGCTCGGCGGCATCCTGATCCCGATGGCGCTCGAACGCGTCAGGGCCGACCCCGCGGTGGCGTCGGGCACGTTCGTCACCACGGTGACGGATGTGGTCGGGTTCTTCTCGTTTCTCGGCATCGCGACGCTCTGGTTCGGGCTGAGGTAGGTTTCACCCCAACGTCATTCCGGGGCGCGCCTCTTGGCGCGAGCCCGGAATCCATTTTTCCGCATCGCTTGCAGCCTGATGAATTCCGGGCTCGCGCTTCGCGCGCCCCGGAATGACAATCATCTTTAATCCGAACTTAAGCGACCTGCCGCATCATCGCCTGGCTTGGGGGAATGAGCATGCGGTTGCGGCTGAAGGCGGACGGACGGGTCGTTGAGTTGCGGGATGGACAGGAATTTCCGGTCCAGCCGTCTCCGGTCGAGCTCACGGCCAATGCCGCGCCGGCCGACGCCAACCCGCTCGCGGTGCGCGATTTGCGTCGCCGCGCCTGCCTGACCCAGATGGAGTTCGCCGCCAAGCTCGGCGTTCCCGTCGAGACCATCCGCAACTGGGAGCAGGGCAAGCGGGCGCCGCGGGGACCGGCCCGCGCGCTGCTCGCGGTGATCGCGCACGCCCCGGATACGGTGTTCCAGGCGCTCGCCAAAGCCTGACGCCAAAGCCCGACGTCGAGGGCTGCCGGGCCCCGACGCGAACCTCCTGTTAGCATGGCGCCAAATATCCCGCTGAATTGCCGCGGCCTTCCGTTGGCAGCGTCATGGGCCGGGTCCATAATGAGGCCTGATGACGTCAGGGGCTGCCGCAACGGAAGAGGAGTCCTCATGCTGTTCGTCGAGGCCAATGGCGCAAAAATCCCGGCGATCGGACTCGGGACCTGGGAGCTGAGCGGAAGACCTGCCGCGCGCGTGGTCGAGCAGGCGCTGCGGTTCGGCTATCGCCACATCGACACCGCGCAGGTCTACGAGAATGAACGCGAGGTCGGCGACGGCTTGCGCGCCTCGGGCGTGCGCCGGGACGACATCTTCCTCACCACCAAGGTCTGGACCAACCATTTCGCGCCCCACGATCTCGAGCGCTCGGTCAAGGAGAGCCTGGCTCGGTTGCGGCTTCCCTCCGTCGATCTGCTGCTGCTGCACTGGCCCAATTCGCACGTGCCGCTGGCGGAGACGCTCGGCGCGCTGTCGCATGCGAAGACCATGGGCCTGACCCGCCACATCGGCGTCTCCAATTTCACGGTGGCGCTGATCGAGCAGGCGGTCGCGCTGTCGCCTGAGCCGCTGGTCTGCAACCAGGTCGAATACCACCCTTATCTCGATCAGGCGAAGGTGAGGGCGGCCTGCGACCAGCATGGCCTTGCGCTCGTCGCCTACAGCCCGATCGCCAAGGGGCGCATCAAGTCCGACCAGAGGCTGGCCGAGATCGGACGCGTCCACCGCAAGACGCCGGCGCAGGTCTGCCTGCGCTGGCTGGTGCAACAGAATGTCGCTGCGATCCCGCGCACCTCGCGCATCGAACGCCTGTCTGAAAACATCGAGATCTTCGATTTCGAGCTGTCGGAGGACGAGATGAGCCGGATCGCCGCACTCGCCAGTCCGAAGGGTCGCCTGACCGACTTCGGCTTCGCCCCGAAATGGGATTGAGAGGGGGCTGGGGTATGCTAGGACCGCGACGGCAACCCAAGATCGGTCGATGGAACTGCGGAAGATCATACGGACGGACATTGCGGCGTCAGCAATCGCGCATCTGACGCTGGTGGCGCTGATCATCGTGATCAGCGAGGTCCATCCGTTTCGCAGCCAGCCGCCGGAGACCGTGACCGTCGACATCGTCACGCCGGAGCAGGTGAAGGAAGAGATCAAGGAGCAGGAGACGAAGGAGGCGGCCAAGGAGAAGCCGCCGGAGCCAACGCCCGATCTGAAACTGCCGAAGCTTGATTTCACCGACCAGTCCGAAGCGGCGGGCAAGCCCGCGGCCAAGCAGCAGGACGCGGCACCGTCGTCGCAGCAGACGCCACCTGAACCGCAGCAGAAGCAGCCGCAGCCGCAACCCTCGCCGGCGCCGAAGCAGCGTGAGGCCAACGTGCAGCCTCAACCTCAACAGCCACAGCCGTCGCAACAGCCGCCGCCCCAACCGCAGCAACAACCGCCGCCCCAGCCACCGATGCAGCCGCCGCCGCAAGCGATGCAGCAGCCGGAGGCCGCGCCGCCGCCGGCCTATCAGGCTCCGCAGCCTGACGTCACCGTCAAGTACGGCGTCATGCTGGGCCTGCCGCCGGAATTGCCGCCGGAGCTGCCGAAGGATACCCCCAAGGACGATGGCGGCGATGCCAAGGATTCAATCGCAGCCAAGCTGCCGCAGGAAGTCATCGCCGCGCTTCGTCGCCATTTGCGCAGCTGTGCGAAATTGCCGGCCGGACTCAGCCCCACCGACGCCGTTCACATCAAGCTGCGCACGGTGTTCGCGACCGACGGCACGCTGGCGCGCGAGCCGATCCTGATCGAGGCTCCGCCGTCCGCGAAAGGCGTGGCGCTCGTGAAGTCCGCCATGAGCGCGCTCCAGAACTGCCAACCTTACAAGATGCTGCCGGCAAATCTGTACGGGGAATGGAAGATCATGGACCTGCCGTTCAGCCCGCGGGATTTCGGATCGTAGCTCTTGTAGCCCCGTTGGCTCCATCGGGGCTACGCGATCGTGCCTGTGTCGCGCTCTGTCAATCCATCTCGCCAAAAATATTCCACTTTACCGAAATTCGGTTTCGGCGTATGTGTGGCCCATCCCGGCTCACCAAGAGGGGCGATCATGTGTCGTCACGCATCGCGAGCCGGGCTTGCGGTGGACGCGGCAGCGTCGGCACGAGAGGCGCGGGCAGGGCGGGTAGTCCCTGTGAGCCCGAGGCTTCGTGCGGATGAGCGGCGCTGTTCAGTTCGTCTCGCCACATTCTTCCGGCAACGTCGACAAGGCCGGGAGATAATGTGGTGACCAGCGAATGCGCGTACGGCAAAACCGTGTGGTCCTGGCCGTCGTTGCTACGGTCAAGCTGTTCGAAGATGCGCGCGAGCCCAACCGGGTGGCCGGCATCGTCAATTCGAACGGCGAGGGAGGCCAGAAGGAATGGTCGGCTCCCGGGAGATCACGGCATAAGCCGTCCAGCCACTGCGCAGGGAAGGCCGAGTGATCGGCACCACCTGTATGCTGCTGTGCGGTTCTTCCTGCGTGTGCATTTCGCGCAGCGGACCGCGGGTGCGAGCCGGCACCCGGCCTTCCCTGCGCCCTCTTGGCTAATGAGGGTACGAGATGAAGCAAAGCTCGGGCGAAACGCGCCGCGAGAATGCGAAGGCGTGTCTGCGAGCTGAGCTGCGTGCCACAAACTCGATATCGTAGGGTGGGCAAAGCGGAAGCGTGCCCACGCCTTGTTGCTTATGGAGAGAGATCGTGGGCACGGCGCTATGCGCCTTTGCCCACCCTACGGCACTGCCGCTGGGATGCGCACTGGCGCATTGTAATGACGGTGGAGAGCGCGCGCGCCACTCACCGCTCTCGTGCCCCGGACGCGGCGCAGCACGAAGTGGTGCGCTGCAGAGCCGGGGCCCATCCATCCGCATCGTGCCGTGCCGCCTCTGGGTCCCGGCTCTGCGCCGCAACGCTCGCGCGTTGCAGCTTGTCCGGGACACGGGAGCGCCTCAACGCCCCCGCTTCATCCCCTCATCGACATCCACCACCTCCGGCGCCATCGCCGCCCATGCGCTCGACGCGAATTGCCGGCGCCAGGTCACGACCACCACGGCCGCCGTGGTCACGAACAGCAGCCAGGGGCTGACGAACCAGCCGAGATAGCCGAGCGCGAAGAAGAAGGCGCGCTGGCCGCGGTTGAAATGGCGGCCGGCGGATTCGAACAGGCGCGAGGTGCGGATGACATGGGCTTCCGCCTCCGGCGTGTCGCGCCGGTCGGCCGGCGGCATGCCGCCGAACAGGATCGCGACATAGTTGAACAGGCGATAGGCCCAGGCGAATTTGAAGAAGGCATAGACGCAGATCAGCACGAGGCCGACGCATTTCAGCTCCCACATTGCGGGCGACGTGCTGAGGTCGATCGGCAGCTTGCTCAAAATCGTGATCGCGTCGTTGGTGGCGTGCAGCAGCGCCAGCGCGCCGCCGAGCGCGATCAGGCTGGTCGAGGCGAAGAAAGCGGTTCCGTTCTGCAGCGAGGCCATGATCTGCATGTCGACCATGCGCGTCTCGCGGTCGAGCAGCCGGCGCACCCAGACCTCGCGATAGCGGTTCATGCGCGCCGACAGGCTGTCGCGGCCGTAGGCCGAATGCTCCAGCGTCAGGGCATAGACCAGCCATTCGATGATGAAGAAGCCGACCGCGGTGATGTCGACCCAGTGCCTGCTCATGTCTGTCTCATGTCCGTCTCTTGTCCGTCTCTTGGCGAGGACCGCAACGATTGCCACGCATGACGGGGCGCAGCAACGATTGATTGGCGGCAGGGGATGGCGTTAAAAGCGGCTCGCCCTAGGACGTCTCGGGAAGGACTGATGACATGGCTGCGCTGAAACTCGCGATCGGTAACAAGAACTACTCGTCATGGTCGATGCGGCCATGGCTCGCGCTTCGCGCCAACGACATCCCGTTCGTGGAGACGCTGATCCCGCTCTACACCGACAATCCCGCGGACAAGGAGCAGATCCTGTCCTTCAGCCGTGCCGGCAAGGTGCCGGTGCTGGTCGACGGCGATGTCACGGTGTGGGATTCGCTCGCCATCATCGAATACATCGCCGAGCGCTATCCGGAAGTGAAGCTGTGGCCCGACGACGTCGCCGCGCGCGCGCATGCCCGATCGGTGTGCGCCGAGATGCATTCCGGCTTCGTGCCCCTGCGCAACGAATGCGGCATGAACCTGCACCGGCCGGTCCGGCCCTTGGCGCTGTCGGCCGACGCCAAGGCCAACGTCGCGCGCATCGAGGAGATCTGGCGCGAGTGCCGCACGCGCTACGGTGCCAAGGGTCCGTTCCTGTTCGGCCGCTTCGGTGCGGCCGATGCGATGTACGCGCCGGTGGTGCATCGCCTGCGCACCTACGCGATCGACGTCGCGCCGGACACCAAGGCCTACATGGAGACGATGATGGCGCTGCCGGCGTTCCAGGAATGGACCCGCGACGGGCTGGCCGAAACCCTTGTCATCGAGAAGTTCGAGGACGCCTGACCGGTCGGTCCGAGCGAGGCCGCTGGCTGTGTGCCGGCCGGCGGCGCTCACGTTCCGGACATTGACCGGGGCTATATGCCAATCGGGCTGCGACCGGCCCTGCGACATGCCGCCTGAACATGCGGCCCCGGCGGTATCATCGACCTGTCGGTTCCATCCCTATCATTCTGAAAAGATTGCAGGATTTACACGTTTGCCATGGTGGCATGGCGCTGGCCAAAACGGCTGGCCGCGTGCTATACAGCGCTGGGTTTCTGGCCGGCCGTCGCAGTGGGACCATGGGCGAGGCAGGCGTTGTTTGAGTGATGGAGAGGGTGTTGAAGCACAAATTCCCGATTGGAACGCGCGTATTGTTCACGGCCAGCAACGTCGCGCGCCCTGCTGCCAGCGGCTCGTACGAGGTCATTCGCCTGCTGCCGACCGACGGCGACGACTGCCAGTACCGGATCAAAAGCTCGACCGAAGCCTTCGAACGCGTCGCCAAGGAAAGCCAGCTCGCGCTGTCCTGAAAACCGACGCTCCCGCGCATTCGCGCCCCCTGCGGAATTGTGTCCTGCCGCCGTCAAAAGGCCCGCTTCACCTTCCCAAGGTGGGCCTGGGGGCAGTTGCCGACTCGCGGTGCTCGCTTGACCATTCGCTCTCTGCTCGCGTGAGGGGACGTCGCGCATGAACTGGGCATGGGCCACTTCGCTCGACCAAATCTGGCGCTCGCCGGCCTTTCCGATGTGGATGACGCTGGCGGCTGCCGGATTCTTCGGATTGATCCTGCTGATCACGCTGCTGCGCGCCGACAGGTCGGTCGCCAACGGCGCGCTGACCGTGATCACGCTGCTGTCCATCGCGATCGCCGGAGCTGCCACCGTGCGCGTCTATGGACCGGCGGGGCAGGACGCTCCGACCGAAGCGCGCGCGCAAGGTGCCGTCATCGCGAGCCTGCCGGCGCTGTCCTGTCTCGACGATCTCGCCGGCGATGCGGTCGCCATTGGCTGCGAGAAGGCGCTGTTCGGCTCGCCGGATGCCGCGGCTGCCGCCGTCTCCTATACCGCGGCCCGAATCGACCGGCTGACCGCGCTCGGTGATGCCGCGATCGCCGAGAAGAGCCTGACGACGGACATGAAGGTGCTGCGCAAGGCGCTGGAGCACGATCGCTACGGCTTCGTGGCGCAGGTGCTGGTCGTGCGCGACGGTTGCACGCAGTTCGACTGCGCCGCGTTCCGCTCGCTGACCGACCAGCAGCGGGTTGCCGCCAACATGGACGCCCATCTCTACGACATGCTGGTCGCGCGCCATGCGCCAACCTGGAACGCGCCTGCAACGGCGTCGGCGATGCCGGCCACGGCCGCGCTTGCCGGGCTGCCGCCCGCGATGCCGACGGGCAAGCCGACCAGCGCTGAGTTCCCTAGCGCCTCGTCGACGCCGCCGGTCAGCATCATGAATCCGGAGCCCACGGCGACGAC